>NC_015385.1:900000-1127500 GCF_000195275.1 Treponema succinifaciens DSM 2489
TTAAGCTGGCGACTGGAAATTTTCCTCCGATATGCGCAATATCAAAACCTTCAATTCTTGCAGGAAGATTTGGAAGCGACAGTTCTTTTTTAAGCTCTTCCATTGCCGGAAAGTCTCCGCGCTCTCTCATTCTGCGCACTATGTCTTCTTTTGCATTTTGTTGCGCCATTCCTATTGCGGCTTTGTGGACGGCTGGTGAATTTTCATTTACTGCAATTATTTCAGTTTTGATTCCGTAGGTTTCAAAAATCCACCGCTTCATAAATTCAGTTCCGTCGCTTTGCATTATATAAATCTGCGGAGGAATAAGCTCTTTTTCATTGTAATATGAAGCCATGAATTCCGGGATAAGTTCTGAATCCTCGTTTAGGCTTACAGTTCTGTAGTTGTCTCTGCCAAGCAGTTTTCCGCCGCGCATTTTTAGAACTGTAAAGCTTACAAGTTCTCCTTCGCGCCAAGGAGCAATGTAGTCTTTGTCTGTACCTTCAAAACTTTCAACAATGTTTCTGTGCTGAAGAATTTCCAAAGCTTTGATTCCATCGCGCAATCTTGCGGCTTTTTCAAAGTTCAAGTTTTTTGCCGCTTCCTTCATCTGGCCTTGAAGTTTTTTTACAGTTTCTTCGCCTTTGCCCTCAAGTAGCGAGCAAATTTCTTCGATAAATTCATTATAGGTGGATTCGTTTGTTTTTTTGCAGCACGGGGCTTTGCATCTTCCTATATGATAATACATGCACGGAAAATTTTTTTCGCGGAATTTTTTGCACCTTCGCAGCGGATAGATTTCATAGAGCGTTTCTAAAAATGAATCCAATGCCGAGGCGTCAGGAAATGGTCCGAAATAAATAGAGCCGTCATGCGTTATGTTTCTTGTTTTAAAAAGACGCGGAAATTTTTCTTTTGTAACTTTTATTACAGGATAAGATTTTCCGTCCTTCAGGCTGATATTATAGCGCGGTGAATATTTTTTTATGAGGTTGTTTTCGAGTAGAAAAGCTTCATATTCATTGTCGGTTGTAATATACTCAATAGAGCGGGCGCGGCTTATAAGCAGTCTTGTCTTTATGTCCTTGTTTCCGCTGAAATACGAAGTGAGTCTGTTTTTTAAATTTTTTGCTTTGCCTACATAGATTACGGTTTGTTCTTCATTCCGCCAAAGATAAACTCCGCTTTTTAACGGTGCTTTTAGCGCGGTTTGATGAAGAATCTCTCTATGTGAAAGTTTTTGCGTAGAATTTATTTTATGGTCGTTCATATTATGAATAAAAATATTTTGACTGCAATTATAGCATTTTTTTTCGCGCTTTTGAATACTGCCTTTGCTCAGGAAAAATCCATTGTGCTTGGCGGAAAAGATGGCTGGCCGGCACTTTCAAAAATGGATGGAATTGTCCAGGGTAAGGGCAGGTTCGGCTATGACGCGATGGTTCTTGCCACCAACAGCAGACCTTTAGATAAAGACACGGATCTTCTTATTAATTTTGAAAACAATGAAGTAAAAGACATTTCTGGAAATTATTCTGTTACAAGCAATTCTCTGGTTTCTGCGGAAAAATCATTTATGGGAAAATATTCAGGTCTTTCACGCGGAACTGGCGGAGTACGTTTGCGCGGCGGAAAAGATACGATTTTCGGAAAGCAAGGGCAGGGCGGCTCAATCACAATTGAATTCTGGCTCAAACCTTCAATTGCAGAAAACGGAGAAATTGTTTTTTCTTGGCGTTCATCAAGAACAGTCGCAGGCTATCCGCTTTATCAGATGATAACGGCAAGTTTCTTTGGAAATCATCTTGAATGGTCGTTTACGAATGTTTTCAATGGCTATGTAAAAAACGGCGGTGAAATAACGCTTTCAAGCTACACAACTATAATTCCTGAAATTTGGATGCACCATGCGATTCACTTTGATCAGAACACAGGCGCATTTGAATACAGAATCAACGGCAAACTTGAAGATTTAAAATACGTTACAACTTCCGGGCATGAAGCTGGCGGCTCTGTTTACTCTCCGATTATGGGAGTTCCTGCCGACATTGACATTTGTCCGCAATATACAGGCTTGATTGACGACTTTAGAATTCAGCGCACATCAAAAAGCGAAGTTTCAGAAGACCTTGGAATTGACAACTATAAAATTTCAGGCGGAAGATTTGAGACTGAACCAATTCTTTTAAGCCAAGGTTCAAGCGTTGTAAGCCTTAATGCGATTGTGGACAAGCCGTCAGAAACCGGAGTTGAATTTTTTATCCGCAGCGGAGACAACTTTTACAACTGGACAGAGGATTTTCCTGAATGGATTCCTGTAAGGCCTGGAGAAAAAATTGAAAATGTTTCCGGTCTTTATTTTCAAATTGCAGCGGAATTATATCCAGATGGAAAAGGCTCACGTACTCCTTCTGTTACACAGCTAAGTATAAACTACAAAGAAATTCCCTCTCCTCTTGCTCCGTTCAAGTTGACGGCTGTTCCAATGGACGGCTCTGTTGTTTTGACATGGCCTTATTCAGTTGATGACAGCGTTGGCGGCTACTATATTTTTTATGGAGAACGGCCGGGAGAGTATCTAGGCAGAGATGCCTTGGAAGGTCAGTCTCCTATTGACGCAGGAAATTCTGTTTCTATAAAATTAAACGGCTTGAGGAACGGAAAAATTTATTACTTTGCAATAGCCTCTTACTCAAAATATGGCTCAAGGATTATGGGCGAGCTTTCCAAAGAAGTTTTTGCCCGGCCTTCAAAAAAATAGGAAGAAATTATGGATAATGAAAGCAAGCGAAACAATGGAATTTTGGACAGGGCGAACGCCGCGATTCTTTCCAGGGATTTTGAGCAGGCAGCCCGCATTTATAAAGGACTTTTAAAAAGCGATCCGCAGAACATTGAGCTTCTTAGTTCATTGGGAAATCTCTATGTAAAAAGCGGCGATGATGAAAAAGCACTTGCATATTTTAGTGAAATTATCCGCATTGATTCAAAAAATGTTGAAGCCTTGAATTCGCTTGGAGGAATTTACCGACGTCTTAAAAAATATGATGATTCTATTTCTGTTCTTGAGCAGGCAGTAATTTCAGATGAATCAAACGTCCAGTCGTTTTACAACTTGGGCTTTACATTCAAGCTGATGGGGAAATATGACGATGCCCTTAATTGCTTTAACAGAGTTGTCGAAGAAAATCCGGAAGACGTTCTTGCGTTCAACCATATAGGCTCAATTTACGCACTGAAAAATCAGAATAAGGACGCAGTGTCTTCTTATCTGCGCGGACTTAAAATTGACCCTAATCATCCGATTCTTCATTTGAACCTTGCCAAAAGCTATGATGCTCTTGGAGAATTTGAAAAAGCACAGGCTGAATATGAAGCCGCACTAAAAACAAAACCAGGCTGGCTTGAGGCTATAGAAAATTACGCCGACTTGCTTTTGAAAAAAAACAAGACACGCAATGCTGGAGAGCTTGTAAGACACGCTTTGAACTTAAATCCAAAAGACGCAGCCATGCACACAAAGCTTGGAGATGTCTACACAAAGCAAAGCGACTTTGACAATGCGGAAGTTGAATACAATGAGGCATTAAAAATCCGCCCGGAATTTCCAAAGGCACTTTCTGGACTTGCATCTGCTTATGAGTCAACAGGAAGGAATGAAGACGCGCTTGAAATAATGGGTCGCATGGAAAATGCGTCTCCAGAAGATTCATCTATGCTTTGTCAGTATGCGCATATTCTTTTGAGCGCAGACAGGATTGAAGAAGCCGGAAAAAAAATTCAGTGCGCCTACGAAAAAAATCCGGATGATCTCCATGTACTGAATCTTCTTGGACAGTATTACATTTGCATTGGAGACGAGCGCAAGGCTTCCGGCTGCTTTAAAAAGATAAAGGCGATGAATCCTGGCTACTCTGATTTTTACCGTGAAGGCGGAATGCGCTATTCTCAAAAGGGTGATCTAAAAAAAGCCGAGGAATTTTATCTTCGCTATATTGCTCAAAATCCAGAAAATGTTGACGGTCTTCATTCCATTGCAAAAAACTATGAAGCGCAGGGAAATCTTACGCAGGCAATGTCCACTTACAGGCAGATTGAAAAATTCGATTCTGAAAGCAAAGCTTGGAAAAACGGCATTGAACGGATAAACAAAAGGCTTCTTGACTCTACAAATATTTTTGCAAATGCAGAATCTTCTATTGAAGATGAATTCGGCGATGCGGATGAAAACTTTGAAATTGGACTTGGTGAAAAAACTGAATCACCGGAGATTTCTTATTCTGAAAATGAAATGCAGCCTTCTGCTCCAACTGAAATAGAAACTGAACCAGAATCTACCGGTGAACCAGAGCATGACTTTGAAAATCTTCAAAACGAAGAAGTCGCTGTTGAGGAAGTTTTTTCAGACGGAAAACTTGACGCTGAATCGGAAGACGATGACAAGGAAAAATATTCTCATGGTCTTGACAATTTAGTTCCAGAAGAATATCAAGACGAAGATGTTGGCGGACTTGAAGAGGACGAGACTAGTGCGGAAGATTTTTTTGCGCAGAATCCATTTTCATCTGGCGACAAATCTTCTGCGCCTAAAGAAAATTCTTTTGAGCCTGATTTTGAAACAGAAAGTTTTGACTTGGAAGAAGAAAAGCCTGATGTAATATCAATTCCGCCTGAAGAAAAAATTGAAAAGAAAGAACTTCCTAAGCGTGAATATAAAATGCCGGAAGAAAAAATTCCTGCGCCGCAAAAAACAGAACCTGAAACTCCTGCGCCAGAAGAAGAAATTTCTGAACCGGAAGAACTTATTGATGATGAAGATTTTTCCAAAGATGATGTTTTTGACTTGCCTGAACAGACTGACAGTTCAACTGAAGATTCCGCAGACTTGTTTGAAGATAAAAACTTGAATTTTGAAGATGATGATTTTTCCGAAGAGGAAAAAGACCTTGCGGCTCAGGAATTCTTTATGGAAAGCGACGAGCCTGAAAAAACTTCAGCGTCAGTTCAGGCTGAAGAAGAAATAGAGTCTTCTGAATTAAGTGATGAAAAAATGCCAGAAACTGTAGAAGAGCAAATAGGCAATTTGGAAAATTCCCAAATACGGCTTTTTAAGAAATTAAAGTCTTTGTGCCGTTATCTTCCTGAGCAGCAGAAAAAGAGTTTCCTAGAAAGCAAAACAAATCTTCAGCTTGAATATATAATTTCGCGCCTGTCCGGAAATAAAGGTCTTTTTGCTTCTGCGGAAAATGCAAGAAAAGACTCTGGGTTTGTGTCTTCTGTTCAAGAAAACGAAACAGGCATAAAGCTTCTTTTAAAAGTTATTTTATGTTTAAAGGAGCTTGTAAATTATATTCAGGATGAGCAGATTTCAACTTTGCTTTCTGCAGAAATAAACAGAATGTCAGAAATTCTGCTTCCGTATTCCGGCGAATAAAATACGGGCTGTCAGGGCAAACGCATTATAAATAATTTAAGTAAAGTTTGCGCGAAGGAACGGTTCCTGGGGCAAAAACACTCTGATTGTTGCGACCGCGTGAGCGGGCAATTCTATAGTTATTTTGCAACAATCAGCGTGTAGCGCATTATTGCGCGATTTTGAATCAGGAAACCGTGACTAGGAGCCAGTTTTATGCTGAATACATTTATAATGCGTTTGCCCTGGAATAAAATACGGGCTGTGTTGATTTCTTTTATTCATTGTGATATTTTACAGTATGAAAGTTGCTATCTTTTTAGGTTCCAAGTCTGATTTGGATACAATGAAAAAATCCGCCGATGTTCTAAAAGAATTTGGCGTTGAATACAAGGCTTATGTTATTTCCGCGCACAGAGCCGGAGACTTGCTTGTAAAAACTATTGCTTCTGTAGAAAAAGAAGGATGCGATGTAATTATTGCTGGAGCAGGACTTAGCGCGGCTCTTCCAGGTGTTATTGCCAGCCGCACAGTTCTTCCTGTTGTAGGCGTTCCTCTTGAATGCATTAATCCGGGAAAATCAAACGGACTGGCAGGAATGGACTCTCTCCTTTCTATTGTTCAGATGCCGCCGCAAATTCCTGTTGCAACTGTCGGAATCGGAAATGCAAAAAATGCCGCTTATCTCGCGCTCGAAATCCTTGGAATCAAATATCCTGAAATAAAAACAAAGCTTATAGAATTCCGCGCAAAGATGACTGCTGATGCAGAAACAAACGGCGGTTCAGGAATAGAACTGTAATTTCTGGTGCCATTGTCAGTGCAGGGCTGTGTCATTATCGGGCTTGATCAGATAATCTATATAAATATCTAATGGAAAAAAAATGAAGTGCTGTGAATTTCTTGTTGAAGAAGAGGAAGACAAGCTGCGCGATGAATGCGGTGTTGTCGGAATTTATTTGAATCCACCTAAGCAAGGTGAACCAGAAAAAAAAGAATATGTGGCTTATTCTGCCAGTGATTTTAATGCCGCGACTCAGGCTTATTATGCGCTTTATGCGTTGCAGCACCGCGGGCAGGACAGTGTTGGAATTGCAGTAAGCAACGGCGAAGATATTTCCATTCACAAGGCAATGGGAACAACTGCGGAAGTCTTTAAGCCGGAAAATCTTGAAGCCTTAAAAGGAAACATTGCCTGCGGACACGTCCGTTATGCAACAGCAGGAAGCGCGTCTTTGGAAAACGCCCAGCCGCTTCTTTTAAAGTCAAAGCTCGGCGCGGTTGCAGTAGCCCACAACGGACAGCTTGTAAACTATGAGCAGCTCCGCGAAATGCTTGAAGATTCAGGAAGCACATTTTCTTCTACAAGCGACACGGAAGTCATTTTAAAGCTTATTGCAAAGTCTTACAAAAAAGGCCTTGAGCGCGCGCTGACCGATACAATACAGATGATAAAAGGCTCTTTTGCGCTTGTTGTTTCAACAGAAAAATGTCTTATCGGCGCAAGAGACCCAAACGGAATCCGTCCGCTCTGCCTTGGAAAAGTTGAAAACGGCTGGATTCTTGCAAGCGAAACCTGCGCAATTGACTCTGTGAACGGAACTTATGTTCGCGACATTCAGCCTGGCGAAATTGTAATAATAAATGAAGACGGAGTTCTTTCATTTGAATTTGGAGAGCGCACTTCCAAACGGACTTGCGTTTTTGAATACGTTTACTTTGCGCGCCCGGACAGCATAATCGACGGAATCCCAGTTACAGAAGCACGTGAAAAAATGGGAGCCTGCCTTGCACGTGAAAGCGGAGTTCCTGCGGATGTCGTTATTGGAGTTCCTGATTCTGGAATTGGAGCAGCCCAGGGATATGCAAAGGAAGCTGGAATTCCCTATGCAAGCGGAATCATAAAGAACAAATATATTGGACGCACCTTTATTGCGCCGACTCAGCGTGAGCGCGAGAACATGGTTTTTGTAAAGCTCAATGCTGTAAAGTCTGTTGTGAACGGAAAAAGAGTTGTTGTAATCGACGACTCCATTGTGCGTGGAACAACAAGCCGCCGCCTTGTCCAGATTTTAAGACGCGCTGGAGCAAAAGAAGTTCACTTTAGAATTTCAAGTCCTCCTGTAAAATTTCCTTGCTACTTTGGAATAAACACACCAACTAGAGGCGAGCTGATTTCAAGCATTCACAGCGAAGAGGAAATCTGCAAGGAAATAGGAGCAGACAGCCTGGCTTTTATCAGTGCGGAAGGAATGCTGGAGGCCTGCCGTGAATGCAATCCGGAGCAGTATGGATTCTGCAAAGGCTGCTTTACCGGCGAATATCCGATTTCTGTTCCCGGCGAGCTTAGCGGAAAAAAGATTTCTGACTGAAAGTTTTAATCTTCTGTAATGACATTTAGTCTATGGTGGAATTACATTGCGCCGTGCCATTATCAGGCATAGCGTTCTGTCATTATCAGCAAAGGATGAACTCTTGCAAAACTGGGAGTTTGCATTAAAGAAGATGGAGTTGCGACGTATTGCACCGCTTTCTAAATTAAGAATATTACATTTTCCACGGGCAATCCCTTGTGATAATCTTGTCAAAATCAATATCGAAGGTTTCTTCCAGGCCTTTATAGCCGGACGCTGTTCCATTGAAATCCGTATCTTTAAGCCTTATAACGAAATAAAAGCCTGCTTTTAAAGATTCTGATGTAGAGAACTTGGTTAAAAAAATGACAGTAAATATGAGCAAGGGTGGAAAAAGATTTAAAATGCTAAACAGGGTTTATTCTTATAGGCAGTAAGTACTTCATAGTATATGAGATCCATTGGACTCAATGTTTTTTCTTTTCCAGTCATTTTCTGTAAAAAAAAGCATATATATAGTACATGGAAACAAAAGAAAACATTATGCTTTTGGGAATACTTGAAAAAGATGCCGAGCCGATTCTTAATGAAGAGAAAGAGCTCGGCTGTCTTCTTACTGTAAAATCCAAGTCTAGAACTCACAAAGTGGAAGTGTTCTCAAGCCTGCTGCCGGTTTTGTATAAAAAAGCCCTGAAGAATACCCGCGTGCTTGTTCCGGTCTGTAAACAAAAAGAAAAATTGTTCGCGTCTGTTGTTTATCCTGCCTGAAACTCTTGAACGTCCAGAGAAAGCCATTTTAAGAGCGCGCTAAAAAGCTCCCGCCTTTCAAGCACATTGAATCTTTCTTTGAGCCTATGAAGGCAAGTCTGTATGTACCTTTCCTTGCGTCCTGTAAGTGACTGCATTTCTTTTAAAGACAATCCTTCCGCAATTGCAAAGACAAGCAGCCTGTTTGTTTCGCTTAGAGATTCAAGGTTGATGAATCTTCCCAAAAGCTCAGTTTCATTTTTTCTTTGGGCCGCCTTTGATACAAATCTTTTTCCTTTTGTGTAAAACTCTGCGCAATGGGCAATGTCTTCCATGCTTTCCGGGCAGAAAAGAAGTGAAACGTTATCCAGCTTGCGGACAATGCATAAAAAAAGAGCGGTTGGAGGCCTCTCTGAATACAGCGTTATATGAAGCTTTTTTTCTCTTAGAATAAGAAGAGCTTCAAGAGCCTTTCTTTCATCCGCCGTGCATCCAATAAGCACGTGATCAGTTTCCTTGATTTCCTTGCCCTGAACTTCATGGCTTTTAAGATACTCAGAAGCGTAAGACGGACAAAGAGCCCTGAATACAGGAATATGCATTGCATACTCCGACCTTGAAAAATTAACAATATATAATTTGCTCATATATTATTATCGGACTAACTACACATATTCCGCCGGAATCGCCATCACGCCTTTTGCAACAGAAACCGGCTTTCCGCAGTTGCAGACAATGCACGGAGGCGCGATTTCCACATTCTTGATTCTGCCTGTAATAAAAAAATTCTTTGCATCGTCTGCTTTTGGAGTGGCGGTCTTTTTTATTTCAACCGGATAGACAGTGTTGTTCAAAAAAATAATAAGGTCGATTTCAATTTTATCCTTGTCCCTGTAAAAATAAAGCGGCGGCTCAATTCCAGCATTGCAGAATGATTTAAGTACTTCGCCAACAATATATGTTTCAAAAAACGCCCCCGACATGGCTCCAGAACGCAGCACTTCTGAATCCGTCCATCTTGTAAGATATGAGGCAAGTCCTGTATCGACAAAGTAAAGCTTGGGAGTTTTTACAACCCGTTTTTCAACATTCACCGAAAACGGCGGAAGCAGGTAAACAAGCTATAAAAGCCATATTTTCTTCCAAAATCAAGTTTTTCGTGGGATAATCCAAACTGCTACTTTGGATTATCCCACGAAAGAAAAAAAAGACAAGGTTTTCGTTACTTTTGCAGGGCATTAAGCTTTTTACATATCGTCCATACTTAAGCCTTTCATGTTGATTTCAAATCCAGGAACATTTGATCTTAGTGCATTTATTTTTTCTTCCAGTGCTTTATAGTCAATTTTTTTGGCATTTCTTTTTACTTCAAAAATATGACACGTTTTATCCAGTTCATTTACTGCAACAATGTCAATTTCATTTTGAGATTTTTTATCCCACCATCCGCCAATATATGTCAGATGCATCTCTTCATTAATTTTTTCTGTAAAATACTGCTCAAGCGTTTTGCCTGTAAAAGTCTTATAGTCGCGCAAAATCAGTTTCTTTAGTAAATCGTACTGCCCAAGTTCAATTAAATTTTGATTGGAGTAAATGAACCTAAAATAGAATCTTAAGTAGCTGTCTGTAATTTGCCAGCGCACATTGCGGCTTTCTGGCTTTGAAAAAATCGGCCTGACAGGTTTTATAACATTGAACGTTTTATTAAGATTTGAAAGGTAGGAGCCTGTATTTTTTTGAATTATAGAATCAATTTCGCTTTGGACCGTTATCCCGCTGGAAATGAGCGAAAGAATTGAAAAATAGATTCCATAGTCTTTTCCGATTTCACTTATAAGCAAATCTTTTCCGTCTATTAAAAATGGAGAGGAAATTCCTGTTACATAATTTATCATTTTTGTGTGCGTAATGCTTCCGCTTTCCATTAGAAGAAAAATATATTTTGCAACCCCTCCGCTGAGCATATATAGGCAGAGCAAGTCCTCGTTTGTGTATTGCGGGTTAAAGTCTTTTAAAATCTCTTTGCATACAGAAGGTGTAAAAGGTTTTAGATGGATTTTTGCAGTGGCGCGTCCAAATAGCGGTTCTTTTGCGCCTTCAAAAATTTTTATCATCATGGAATAAACTGACCCACAGGCAATAAAGTTGATTTTTGAATTATCTTTGCAGTTGTCCCATATATTCTGCAGATGGCTGAAGAATGAAGAATTTATATTTTGAAGCTCCTGAAATTCATCTATGATTAATATAAAGTGCTCCTGTTTTGAATACTCTATTATCTGCTCAAAAAGTTCCTTTAGTGTTGTTATGCTTCCAAAAATTTTAAGGTCGATTGATTGCTCCAGTTCTTTTTGCCATTGCTGGCATAAAATGGGCTCGGAGCTTCTGGTGGTAAAAAGGTAGCAGCTTTTTTTTGTAGATATGAATTTCTTTAATAGCGCAGTTTTTCCAATTCGTCTTCGGCCTGTGATTATAGTGAAAGCCGCATTTGAGTAAGAGTTCTTTTCTATTTGCTCGAGAATTTTTAACTCATTTTTTCTGTCATAAAATTTTTTCATCTTATTGTAACCTATGTTAATATAATGTCTATTAAAATAATAGTGATTACATTAATGGCTTTCAAGATGAGAATATTTGTTTATGTTAGAATTTCTAAAGAGAGTATTCCTAAAGCCTTAAGTAAGTATTCCTAAGACCCTGAGTGAATATTCCTAAAGCCCTAAGTAAGTATTCCTAAGGCTCTTAGGAAGTATCTCTTCAGGTCTTAGGAAGTATTCCTTAGCCTCTTAGGAAGTATCTCTTCAGGTCTTAGAAAGTATTCCTTTGGTCTTAAGTTTATTGCAATAAACAAAAAAACGGCATGCCGTTTAGACATGCCGCAGAGACTTCTTTTCAGAGTCTCTTTTAGCTTATTGTAATTTCTTTAATAAAGCTGCCATTGTACAGGATTGTGTTTGGCTTTGCCCTTATGCTGACCTTGTATGAGCCGCTTTCAATGTCTGCCGGAAGCATTGCGTCAATCCGCTTGTTTTTGTTCCAGATGTAGTTTTCAAGCCTTATTGAAACATCTCCCTTTGTAAGGAAAATTCCTTGCTCGCTGTCATTTTCGTCAAGCTTAAGGTACTCGCCGATTATCCTGATTACATTTCCTGGCTTTGCTTCTTTTAATGCAATTCCATTTACGTTCTGGATTTCTTCTATTGACGGAATCATCTTATATCTTCCTGACACACGCTCTGTTTTTGTGTTTGCAAGCACTGTCTTTGCTACGGAGCTGTCCACAGTGAGCTTTAGGTTTAGATCGTGGTCGTTGCCGGAAAGGTGCGGCTCAAAAGAAGCAAGCTTGTCATTTGCAGTTCCTTTTGCGCAGATATAGACCTGTCCAAACGGGCAGTATACTTTGTAGCCAAGCTGCACATAGCGAATAACAACTTCCTTGTACACATTCATTGCTCCTGCAATGTCGGCCTTTGTTATAGTCGTGTTGTTTTTTGCCATCTCGTCGATGAGCTCGTCAAATGTGAGCACTCCGGAATTTTCTGAATAGAAATGGTAAGGGGACTTTGCATTGGCTGTCTTGTTCTCTCTTAATGAAATCTTTAACATAATTTTCTCCCGCCGGACTTGCAGGCGCCTTGCTTGCCCGGCATTTTGTTTTTTGAGGCAGAAGTCCGCAACGCGGATGTTTTGTCTGCCGTTCGTTGTGTACAATATACAGCTTGGCAAAGCCCTTGAATTGATAACATTTACGCGCTGTTTTATGAGCGTAAAAGCTATCATTTTTGGCTCATCGTTTGGCTTTATCCTCTTGGAAAAGACTTTCGCATTAACTGCGCAAGCCAATATTTTTACAAGGAGGCGGCTATGGAAAATGAGTTGCTTACAAAGCTCTACGGTGAGTTCTGCTCTATGCGTGGAGAAATGTGCGAGTTCAAGAACAGAACTCTTGAGCGTCTGGGGGCTCTGGAAACAAGCCTTAAAAAATCTTCCGCAGAAAAGGCGGCTAGGATTTGCCAGATTGTTTCTATTGGTACGGGAGCGGTTGCCCTTGCTTCTGCAGGATTCGCTGTGCTAAAAGCATTCTTGGGAGGCGCGGCATGAGCATTCAGCAAAAATACTTTGAGGAACTGAGAAAATTTGAGGGCGCGCCTTATGTGTGGGGAGGCTCTTCTCCAAGCGGAAGCGACTGCTCTGGCTCTGTATGCTCCGCTGTAAGCCATTCTCTTGGAACAAGGCTTCGTGTTACAGCAGATGAATTGTATAGAAGATTTTTTACAGAAAATGTAAAAAGCTTTTGCAACTCAAATTTCCTGTACGCGGCATTCTTTCTTGACGCGCAGGGCAGGGCTGTTCATGTGGCGGGCTGGTGCGGAGCTTGCTATGTAAATGTTTCCCGGCTGGAGGAAAATAAATGCGGCGCATTCCGCAGTGAAAGTGAGATGAAGCTGATGTATTCTCATTTAAGGATGGTAAAAAGAGGGCTTGCTGTATGACAAAGATTGAAAGTATTCATTTTACTTATGCAGAGCTTTTTCAGAATGTATTTAAAAGGCTGCTTCTTCTTGCAGGAAAACTTGCAGGGTACAAGGGATTTGCAGTTTTAATTGCGACAGTGCTTCTTAGGCTTGGATATATAGGGGATGCGGCCTGGGCTTCTGTTGTGATTTCTGCTCTTTGCGGGGCGGTTCTGCCAAAAGCTTTGGGAGGCTATGCCGCTATGGATTCATCTATGGATGTAGGAGGTAAAGAAAATGAGCCATTCTCATATAATGCAAAAAATAGCCGCCGTGGTTCTGGCGGTAAACATGGTTTTTCCGGCGAGTGCAGAAAAATTGTTTCTGACGGAAAAAGCAGAATCAGAAGCGCAGTTAAAAACGCAGGACTTGCCGCCGGATCAGACTCTGGGCAATGAAACCCTTGCAGCTGAACTTGAAAGAATTCTTGAAGAAACGGTTGATGAAGCCTTGTTTTTGCAGCAGGAGGGACTTAAGGCGCAGTTTGAAAAAGAAAACAGGCGCATTCTAAAAAGCCGCTCATTCTGGAGAAAAACAGCTCTGTGCGAGTTTGCCGTTATTCTAGGAGCCGCATTTACAGGCGGCGTTATGTACAGACTTAGAAACTAGCAGAGAGGGGCTGTCCAAAAAGAAACGGGCAGCCCTAATTATTTTAAATTTACAAGAGAATTCAAATCTGCTAAAATTTAAATATGAGCAGAGGCGTAAGCGATAAAATCACATACAAACCATATAACCAGGGCGGGCAGTGGCTCCTGCCACCAAGTCTGGACGAACTGGTTCCACAAAATCATTTTGTAAGAATTGTCAGCAAAACAGTAGATGAACTCGAAATTGAAGAAGCATTTGCACGAAATACAAAAGGCGGCGGAGCAAGCAGATACAATCCGGTCATGCTACTGAAAGTAATGATTTACTGCTACATGACAGGAATATATTCTTCAAGACAGATTGCAAAACAGTGCCGCGAGAATGTAAACGTGATGTGGCTCACTGGATTCCAGAAACCGGACTTCAGAACTATCAATACCTTCCGCAGTGAAAAGCTGAAAGACTCAATCGAGGAAATATTTGTATCGACAGTGAGGCTTCTGAACAGGAAAGGTTATGTCAGCCTTGAAAAATATTTCGTTGACGGAACGAAAATCTACAAAATTCATTTAACATAAAAAAGACCGCCCTTTTTGAAGTCTGTTAATAACTTCTAGGACAGCCCCGTCTTTACTAATGTGCAGTTTGTGAATGCAACGCATTTGCAAACTGCAGTTATAAAAATTACACGGATGTAATTTTTATAACGTATCCTCTAAGGGGAGAGTCAAGAAAAGTTTTAAAATTTTTGTAAAATCTAAATCTAATAAAATCAGTTTTGTTTTCAAAAATATTTTATGTTTACTCCATTTATAATTTCATTGCCATTGCAGAATCATTGCAGCAAAAACCCATTGATTCATACAAAGGCCTTCCTTTTTCAGTTGCATCAAGGCTGATTTCTGTCACTTTCCGAGACTTTGCTTCCTCTATCAGAAGCTCCAGCATTTTTTTGCAAGCCCCTTGCGGCGGAAATCTTTTTTCAAATACACATTCATCAAATGGGCGCGCTTTATTCCCCGATCCACCACTCTGGAGTAATGTCTCCAAGCTTTATGATTCTTTCATTTTCGTAGTCCATTAAAATCTCGATTCCCTTGTAAGTCTTTGGCATGAGCTGAACCATAAGTTCACGGCATGCACCGCATGGAGCTCCGCATTTTCCGTCAGGCATGACAGCGGCAACTTTTGTAAATTCATTTTCGCCGTTGGTAATCATGTTGAAGATTGCGTTTCGTTCGGCACAGATTCCCAAAGTTGAGCAGGTGTCAATGCAAACACCAGTGTAGATTTTTCCACTTTTTGAAAGAATGGCTGCGGCAACTTCTCCGCCAGAAACATAGTCAGAAATCTGTCTTGGATTCTGCACTTCCTTTGCGGCGTTATAAAGTTCTGTCCAAATTGCGTCCATATTATTTTCTCCTGTTATTCTTTTATTCCCCAAAGTTCAAAAGGTCTGTTCTTCAGTTCTTCGGCACAAAGGCTAACCACATCAAGAATATCAAAATACATTACATGACAGTTGCCGATGTAGGTTTCCTTGATAAGTCCTTTTTTGTATACCATGCTTTCAATGGCGGATGTCCGGTTTCTATGAACCATTCTTCAGGCGGATAAATTTTGTTTACAGCATCGCTTGGTGCATACTGCTCATTGATTTCTTTTGGAGTATGAACTTCCATATAGTGCATGGCTGTAAGCTTGTAAATGTCTACTCCAAAAAGAAGTGCCTTACCATACTAACTCTCCGTTACATTTCTAATACGGAATTCCGTTCGCGGCGGGGGCAGCCATTTTCTTTGACGAGAAGACGAGCGCGACAAGTGTTACCGCGTAAGGGAACACCTTGAAGATTACTGTCGGAATCACGGCGAGGGCGGGAATGACCTGTGAGACATTCGCAAGCGTGGTGAAGAATCCGAAGAAGAATGTCGCGCCTAGAATTCCAAGCGGCTTCCACTGTCCGAAAATAAGCGCGGCGATTGAAAGAAATCCGAGTCCCGCGACGCTTCCGTTGAATTCGCCTGAATAAGTCACAAGCATGACAGCACCGCCAAGACCCGACAAGGCACCGCTCACAAGAACCGCGACGTATCGCATTAAATGCACGTTCACTCCGGCGCTCGCAACCGCTGAAGGATGCTCACCGCAGGCACGGAGGCGCAGACCGAATGAGGTTTTGTAAAGCAACCAGAACGAGAATCCCCAGATTCCGAGCACAAGCCAGGTTGACCAGTAGACGCGCGAGAAAATCAGTTTTCCAAGAAGAGGAATTCCTGAAAGCCCGGCGTAGTCCATCGGAATTATTCCCATCATAATCGGAATGTTTCCGCTGCCCGTAACCTGACGCGCGATGTAAATCGTGATTGCGGCGGCAAGCATATTGATTGCAGTTCCTGAGATGACCTGATCCGCCTTGAGCGTTATCGAGGCGAACGCATGAAGCAGCGCGAAGACAGCTCCGAACAGAGCGCCGACGGCAAGTCCGATTATTATGACCTGCGTGTGTCCCACGGAATTCTCAAGCAGCCTGATTGCGAACGCGCTTCCGAAATACCCTGAAAGCATAAGCCCCTCAAGTCCGAGGTTCGTGACGCCGGAACGTTCGCTGTAAAGTCCGCCCAAAGAAGTTATGAGCATCGGCATCGTGTATGCGATTACATAAGGAAAAACCTGATAAAGCAAATTCATTTTTCAGCTCCCGGTTGATTTGAATTTTCAGAAAGTCCCGCAAGCTTCTTTTCGTGAAGCTTATGGAAAAGTCCGTTCCACAGTTTCTCAAAAAGCACGCTCGTCGCGGTAAAATAGATGATTACGGAAATAATCGTGTCCGCGATTTCGGGCGGAACATCGGTGAGCGCGTTCATGAACCCCTTTCCCGACTGAAGGATTCCGAAGAAAAGGGATGCGAACAGAACACCGACCGGTGTTGAAGCTCCAAGCAGGGAAACCGCGATTCCGTCAAACCCCTGGGCAGGCATCACGCCGATCTGCATATTCAGCGCGTAACCGGCATAATACGAAAGTCCTGCAAGCCCTGAAAGTCCGCCGGAAATCGCCATGGAAAGCACGATGCTCCGGTTCACGTTGATTCCGGCGTATTCCGCGCAGAATCTGTTCGCGCCCACAGCTTTAAGTTCATACCCTACTGTGGTTCGGTTCAGGCACCAACGCACAAGAAAAACCGAGGCGACGGCAAAAATTATTCCCAGGTTGATGTATTCCGAACCTGAGAAGACTGCGGAAAGCCAGTGGCTTCTGAGCGACTGCGTAACGGCAAGGGAGGAGCTTTCAGTCTCAAGTGAAGGGCCTTTCAGATACGCCGGAATAAAATAGTAGATGCTCCAGTACGCCGTCCAGTTCAGCATGATTGAGGAAACGACCTCATGCACATTGAACTTCGCCTTGAGAAATCCGACGAGCGCGCCCCACAGTGAGCCTCCTGCAAGCGCGGAAATGACGAGCACGACAAGATAAAGCGGACGCGGAAGAAAAACAAAATGCCCGACAACCGTGGCGAAAAGTCCGCCCACAAGCATCTGCCCTGAAGCTCCGATATTGAAAAGCCCGGTCTTGTACGCAAACGCAAACGAAAGTCCGGTGAACATAAGAGGAGTGGCGGTGGCGAAAGTGTTTCCGATTCTCTCGCGGTTCATCAGCGCGCCCCTGAGAATATAGGCGTAGGCCTCAAACGGATTTTCCCCGATAAAAAGCATGAGAAGTCCGCCCACGGCAAGTCCAAGCAAAACCGCGCTCAGCGCAATCAGGAACGGTCCGCTCTTTCTCTCCTCTTTCTTTGTTTCTGCTGAAAATATTTTTTTTATAACCATTTGTCTTTCCTCACGCCGGCCATCATAAGTCCCACGGAATGCTCGTCGGTCGAAGCCGTGTCCACAATGTCCATCAGCTCTCCGCCGGAAATGACGGCGATTCTGTCCGAAAGGTTGAAAATCTCGTCAAGCTCAAGCGACACAAGAAGCACGGCGTTTCCCTTGTCCCGGTGCGCCACAATCTGTTTGTGGATATATTCAATCGCGCCCACGTCAAGACCGCGCGTAGGCTGAACTGCAATCAGAAGCTTCGGATTCATGGAAATCTCGCGGCCGACAATCAGCTTCTGCTGGTTTCCGCCTGAAAGCTTCCCCGCAGGAGAATTTATTCCCTCGCCGGACCGCACGTCGAATTTCCGCACGACAGCTTCTGAATATGAGTTGATTTCCGGGAAATTCAGGATTCCGTTTCTGCTGAAAGGTCTCTTGTAATACGACTTCATCACCATGTTCCCGGCAATCCGCATTGAGGCGATAAGTCCGCGCTTGATTCTGTCCTCTGGAATATGGCCAAGTCCAAGCTCATTTCTTCTGCGCACGGTCAGATCCGTCGCGTCAGTTCCGTCAATAATGACAGAGCCGCTTTCCGCAGGAAGAAGTCCGCAGACCGCCTCGACAAGCTCAGTCTGCCCGTTTCCGTCAACGCCCGCAAGCCCCACAATCTCGCCGGCATGAACCGTAAGGCTGAAATTCTTCACGCCCAGAACTTTCTTCGCATTCATCACGCAGAGATTCCTCACCTCAAGGACAGGACGGCCGGTTTTGGGCGCGCTCTTCTCAACCTTGAAATTCACAGGACGGCCTACCATTTTTGCGGCCATAAGCGCGGTATCAGTCGAAGCCACATCCACAACGTCAATCAGCTTTCCGCAGCGGATAATCGTGCAACGGTCGGCCACGGCCTTTATCTCGTTCAGCTTGTGCGTGATTATCACGACGGATTTTCCTTCCTTCACAAGATTCCTGATAATCCGCATGAGGTCGTCAATTTCCTGCGGAGTCAGAACCGCTGTCGGCTCGTCAAAAATCAGGATGCCGGCGTCGCAGTAAAGCATTTTCAGAATCTCGACACGCTGCTGCATTCCCACGGAAATGTCCTCAATCTTCATGTCGGGATCAATGTTCAGTCCGTACTTCCCGCTCAGCGCCTTGATTCTCGCGGATGCCTCCTTTCTGTGCAGGACAAATCCGCCTTCCATTCCGAGAATGATGTTCTCCGTAACCGTAAAATTGCCCACAAGCTGAAAGTGCTGGTGGACCATTCCGATTCCAAGCCGGGCCGCGTCATTCGGATTCTTTATTGAAACTTCCTTTCCGCGGATTTTCACCGTTCCCCTGTCCGCATGATAAAGCCCGAAGAGGATGCTCATCAGCGTGGATTTTCCCGCCCCGTTCTCGCCCAGAATCGCATGGACCTCTCCGTCCCGCACCCTAAGCGTAATATCTTCGTTCGCAACAATACCCGGAAACTCCTTCCTGATATTGAGCATCTCAATCACGTAGTTGTCTGCGCCCATTTTTACTCCAATCTCAACTTTCAACATGAAATTATATCACAGCAAACGGATTCCGTGCAAAAAAAAACAAGCCCCCGGGTTTTATGCCGGAGGCCCTTCAAACTGAAATTGAAGTCTTATTTTATGAGTCCGTCAGCGGAAGCTGCGACTTTGATTCCGCCTGATTTTATGAGGGCAAGAACCTCGTCGGCCTTTTTCTGTGCATCCGCGGAAAGGTTCGGATTCTTCACAGGAATTCCGATTCCGTCGTTCGCAGCGGAAAGCTCAAGCTCCTGTCCGCCCGGGAATTTTCCTGCAAGCTGCGCCTCGATCATGTCGTAGGACGCGCGGTCAAGGAATTTCTGTGCGGAAGTGAGAACCGCGCTCTTTCCCTTTGCGTAGATTCCGTCGTTGTACTGGTCAACGTCAACTCCGACCATCCACACATCCTTTCCGGTTGAGCGGCGTGTCTTTGCCTCGTTGATGACTCCGACTCCCACACCGCCTGCAGCCGCGAACACAACCTTCACGCCCTTGTCGTACATTGAGGCCGCAAGCTGCTGTCCCGCAGCGACATCAGAGAAAGTTCCCTGATAGACAACGTTCTCCGCGTCAATCGAAATCTTTGTTCCGTAGTTGGCGTTCGCATAGGCGATTCCCTGCTGCCATCCCCAGTTGAATTTCTGAACCGCAGGAATCTCCATTCCGCCGATGAATCCGAATTTTCCTTCCTTAATCTGAACCGCCGCGGCAACTCCTGCCACAAATCCCGACTCCTGCTCAAGCCATGAGACGGCGACAGTGTTCTTCGCAGTCTCGAAAGTGCTGTAGTCGGCAGTGTGAGGTTTTCCGTCAAGAAGAACAAAAAGAACGTTCGGATATTTTTTCTGAGCGGCATAAACGGCCGTCTCGAATTTGAATCCCGGACAGATAATCATCTGATAGCCGGCATCCGCAAGGTTTCCGATTTCCTTGAGATAGTCCGCCTCGGTTGTTCCGGCAGGCTTGAGGTACTTTGTCTTTATGCCCATGTCCTTCTGGGCGCGGAGAATTCCTTCCCAAGTTCCCTGATTGAAGGACTTGTCATCGATTGTTCCGGAGTCCGTAACCATTCCGACCCTGAGATTCGACTTCTTGGAATCCTTCTTCTTTCCGGCGGCAAACGCTGATGTGGCGATAAGCAGAACACTCACCGCGATTGTAAGAATCTTTTTCATTTTTCCTCCAAAAAAAGTCAATGAGAAAATTTCAATTTTCGATTTGACTTTTTAAGCATATTCGCAATGAAATGAGAATATGCAGTTAAATTCAAGAAGTTTGCAACGCAAACTTGTGAATAAAAACTTTGACGCCATTTCAGGCAAAGTTTTTATTGCACCCTCCAAAAAAAGTCAACTTGACTTTTCTGCAACAAATTGAACCCGCAATGCAGGCTCCTCGATAAATGCTACAATTCACACCGCTCTGTTGTCAAGAAAAAACAGCGGACATGATTTTTGCAGAAGCATGATTCCGGCTGAAAAAGAAAATCGGAAAAAATTACAAAGCGGCGAAATTCCCGGAAATCCTCTCCTCCTCGTTTTTCATAAGCGAGCAGAATTCCTGCAAGTTTTCTGCGTTCCGGGGAATTTTTACGCCAATCACATCGAGAGTTCCAGTGTCGTTCGCAAGGTTTGTCCTGCCCAAAGTGAACTTGGACTTTTTTAGGAAAGCTTATAAGGTGGTTTAAGCCTGCTGCTGTTGCAGCCAATAAGCTTTTCTGTTGATATCTGCAGTATGAAGTTTTTCTCTTCGTTCTGCAAGCCTTGATTCTTTTCTGCCTTCAAAATAATCCGCTGGAGTCAGATAAAGAAGTGCGCTGTGAAGACGCCCGTTGTTGTAAAAATCAATCCACTGTGCCATCTTTTCTTTTGCATCTTCATAACTGAAGTATGGAGTCTTACGGACATGTTCAGTTTTCAGCGTTGAATGAAATCTTTCCAATTTGCCGTTGCTCTGCGGATGACAGACTCTCGCTGCCGTTTCGTAAAGTTCCAGCAGAGAAACCAAAGATTTGAAGTCTTTTGAAATGAACTGCTTTCCGTTGTCGTGGATGATTCGTGCTTTTGCTTCCGGATACTTTTCCTTTACTCTTGCAACCAGAAGCTCAATGTTTATTCCCTCCATGTTTTCGCATAATGCCCAGTCCGGAATTTTTCGGCTGTAGCCGTCCATTATGCTGATAAAATAATAAAACACACCAGGAACCTTGATGTATGAAATATCTGTATGCCACTGCTCATGCGGAGCCTCGGGCTGGTCAAAGCCTTTTTTCTTTGCTTCTCCTTCATTCTTAGCCCATTTATGGACCAAATCGTACTCTTTCATGATGTTGTAGACGCTTGCAGGGCGGACAAAGGCTACATTTTTTACATAACCACTTGACACCCCCCCCCCGATGTAAAATGCCACATATTTTATTTTTTACAAGGAGGCTTTTTATGAAAGCTTTAAAAAAAATTTGCACAGCGCTTATGCTTCTTGCATTTGCGTTCGTATTCGCATCATGCTCTAATGGCAGTGATTCAGACGATGATGATAGCAGCACAAATGGCAAACCATCTTCTGATAGCAGCACAAATGGTTTGCTACCTTCTGTAGGAGAAAATGTTCTTGCCGGAAACTCTTATCGGTATTCACAGACAGATGACAAAAAGACTAAGACAATTACTTATGTCTTTAAAGACGGCACTGTTACAGAAACAGAAGTTAAGCAGCCAACAGGAGAATCACCAAAAACAGAAATAACAGAATACAAATACACTTGCAATGCAAATACCGGGCTTCTTTATTTGAACATTGTTTCTTGGACTGTCGATGGCGAAAAAATGACTTCAATGGATGATGTGTACAAATATTTTGCAAAAGATAACGGCTGCACTGTTGCAGAAGCAAAAGAACAGTTAGGCGATGAGAATATATTTGCAGAAAATATTTCTAAGTGCTATTTCGTAAAGGATGATGGCAATATTCTTTTGGGCGACTACTTTGGCGATGACAAAGATGTTGAAGGTTCTGAATTCGTTTATGCGGAAAATGCTGCACTTAGAGCAGATTTTGATGATGGAAAAATAGAACTAAATGTTGGCAAAAGAAATTACTGGGAAATAGAACTAGATGCAAAAGAAAAAACTTTCTCTGGTGACGAAATTAATGGTTCATACACTGTAAAAACGGCAACAAAAACTTTGAAGGAATTAAATGGTGATTATAATAAACAAAACGAAGAAAATGGATACATCACAATTAATTTCGCAAACCTTCCTGCCACACTGAAATCAGAGCCTTACAATATGAAAACAGGCACAGAGTACAAATTCATTTTTGACCCTGACTGCGATGAATATAAAAAACTGTAAGGTTAAAAAAATAGCATTTTATAGTTGCTAAAAGACAGGCTGTCCAAACGGGCAGCCTTTTTTAGTCTCGTTGTCAATCTGTCAATTTGTCATTGTCGGACTTGATAAGACAATCTAAAAATGATTGCAATATACGCATTTAGATTTTCGGGTCAAGGCCGACAATGACAGAAAAGATACTTATTAGACATCCCCTGGAAAATTCATCTTGCCGTTATCCAGCTTGGCTGTATAATCTATAGGAAAAATGTGATATAATCACTTTATTTATATGGAAAAATGTGATTTTTGAGATAATTATTGTTGGAATTTTGTGATTAATCTTATATTCTGTGAATTAGGAATGATATAAAAGATAGGAATTGCAATCTGTACGCTGCTTGAAAATCAGGCTGCAAGGTGGGCAACGCGCTGTTTTATACTTGCAGCTTAATCGAATTTATTGGCCGCAGACAAAAATAAAAGAGAGCATATATTGTAAATACATTGGGCAAGAGTGTTGTGAAAAGAATATATACCCATTCAGATGTTCTGCATTGCGAGCTGATAGACAGCGTCGCGGAAGAATTTATAAAGCTGATTCTGACGCCGGGCGACTACAACGGAATAGCCAGAATGAACGCATTGGATTGGCTGATGGGGGATTAAATTTTTAAGAGAGGCAGTGGCGGGCGGCAAGGCAAAAACGGTCTACTCGGCTGACTATTTTAGGATTGTTTACTCTGATATACAATTTTTGATGATTTTTGTTTATTGGACTATACAATTTAATTTTATGATGTATAATATTGATTATTTTAAGCGTGATGACAGCTCCAGTGAGGTTGAGCTTTTGATTGAAAAAGAATGTTCTGTTGTGCCGGTTGAAGTAAAGGCTAAAAAAGGCGGCACTTCATCTTTGGATTCCCTTCTTAAAAAAGATGAAATAAAATATGGCTACAAGATAGTAAACGGCAATGTAGAATAACCAGAAACCATCAAAAACTTGGTTTTTAATTTAAAACGGTGCAAAGTTCTATTTTGTACCGTTTTTTTCTTGTCCGGCCAGTATAGTAAAAAAATCAGTACATAAAGCCCAGCAGCCAGATAGGAATCCGCCTGTCAGTGCCGAATTCTATGTCGTCGGCGATAATGTATGAGTCTGGAATTTCTTGAATTTGTTTGCGCTTTTTGTTCTTTCCGCCTACTTCAAAAGTGTATTTTGAGTCTACAAAGAAATCGCTTTCCTCTGAAAAATCAACTTTATGGGAATGTAAGAGCTGGTTTAGAACAAAAGTTTCCCGGCGGCTACCTGTATTGGCGTTTTCTCCGTTAAAAAGTTCTATAAGATTTGTGTTTTCCATGAGAATCTTTTCGGGTTTTTCAAGGACGCTTAATCCGCGTGATTTTTTATAAAGCTGATTTATAAGTTTTGCATCTTCCAGATATTTTAAATATATGAGCAAGGTCTGCCTTGAGATTCCAATTTTTGCGGCAAGCTGTGTTATGTTTGGAATGAACGGGGCTGATTCTCCTATGACAGCCAAAAGTTTCTTTATCCTCGGAATATAGGCGATTTCCAGACCGCGGAGCATGGGAAGCTCAACTTCAAGAATCATGTTCAGTGTCTCATTCAGGCGGTTAAAATAATCGTCTTTTCCTTCCAAAAAATACGGATAATATCCAAATGACAGATAATCGTCAAAGAATTCAAACGGCTTGATTTTTGATGCGATTTCTGCGGAAATCTGCTCGTTGTTCTTTAATATTTCTTCGAGTGTAAAAATTGGAAAATCATGTGCTTTTATCAGCGAAAGGTACTCGCGGAAAGAAAGCCCGGTCAGCTCATAAACTAAAGTTCTTCGGCTTAAATCCGCTCTGCCGTTCAGAATTTCAAGCAGGGAAGAACCAGTGAAGGCGATATGAAGCTCTGGGAAATCATCATAAAGATTTTTGATTTCTTTTGACCAGTTTTCGTATTTATGCACTTCGTCAATGAAAAGGTGTGTGCCGCCACGACTTGCAAATTTTTCTGCAAGTTCAACAAGTGTATTGTTTGAAAAATAAACGTTGTCAAGGTTTACGTAAAGAACTTTGTTCAGATTATTGGAGAAAGTTTTTTTTATGTGCTGCAGGAATAGCGTTGTTTTTCCGGTTCCTCTTGAGCCTCTCACGCTTATAAGCCGCGCATTCCAGTTTATTTTTCTTTCCAGTTCGCGCTCAAAGACCGGAAGTGGACCGGTCATTTTTTTTCTGAAAAGTTCTATCAGTTTTTCCATAACCTGATTTTATAGTATATTGTTCAAGTTGTTAAGTGGTCTTAACAGTTTATGGTCAATTTTGTTAAACGGACTTAACAAAATTGATTGAAAACTCATTTATTATATAGAAAGAAATGCTAAGCACGGCAATCTTGCTAGAGGATTATCAACCGAGTTTCTTTCAGAAACATCGCAGGGGCAAGCCCTATAATGACACTAAAATTTAAAAGTCGAAATTGAACCTTATAGAAAAATATTCATGTTTTGTGCATATCATAGATGAATTTTTCTTCATATTTTGTGTGTATAGCGTTTGAATTTTGTTCATATTTTGTGTATTCTGTGGGCATGGAAAATGCAATCAGGCGGAAGATACTGGATTTTCTGGCAAAATGGAGAAGCTCGGAAAATCATTTGCCTTTGATTATCCGCGGGGCAAGGCAGATTGGCAAGACTTACTCAGTCCGGCAGTTTGGAAAAAACTATAAATCTTTTGTGGAAATCAATTTTGTTGACAGCCCTGAATACAAAGATATTTTTTTGCGGGGCTATTCGACTGATGAGGTTATAAAACGCATTTCTTTTCATAATCCAAAGTTTAAGTTTATCCCTAAAGAAACCCTTATTTTTTTTGACGAGCTGCAGGAGTATCCAGACTGCTCCACGAGCCTTAAATTTTTTGCCGAGGACGGACGCTTTGATGTTATTTGCTCAGGCTCAATGATGGGACTTAATTACAGGCAGATTTCTTCAAACAGTGTGGGCTATAAACTTGACTACCAAATGTACTCGCTTGATTTTGAGGAATATCTTTGGGCAAAAGGCTATGGCGAAAGTTTTACAGAAGAGCTGTATTCCCACTTAAAGAATCTTGAGCCTTTTTCTAAAGAAGAATTGAATCTTCTGAATGACTATTTTTTGGAATATGCTGTTATCGGCGGAATGCCGGCCGTTGTAAAACGTTTTTTGATTGATGGAAACTACTCAAATATACTTCCTCTTCAAAGTCAGCTTGTGCGTGATTACGAGGAGGACATCACGAAATATGCAGACGGACTTGATAAGACGAAAATCAAAAATATTTACAGAAATATTCCGGTGTTTCTAGCGCAGGAAAACAAAAAGTTCCAGATTACAAAAGTGGCAAAAAACGCAAGGTCGCGGTATTATGTCGGCTGTGCAGAATGGTTAAGAGATGCCGGTGTTGTGAACCTTTGCTTCTGCCTTAACAATGTATGCCTGCCTTTAAAAGGAAACTACGATGAGGCAAAATATAAGATTTATTATCATGATACAGGACTTTTAATGGCGAATCTTGATGAGGAGTCTTCTGAGGACTTACGGAAAAACAAGAATTTGGGGATTTTTAAAGGTGCAATTTATGAAAATCTAGTTGGGCAGATGCTAAAAACGGCAGGTTTTGACTTATATTATTATAAAAAAGAAAATGCCCAGCTTGAGATGGACTTTTTTGTGCGCACAACGGAATCTTTGGTTCCTGTTGAAGTAAAGGCAAAAGACGGAGCGACAGTATCGCTTAACAATCTTATAAAATATCCGTCATACAAAGATGTGCGCTTTGGAATAAAGTTTTGCAATAAAAACATAGGATTTAACGGGCGTTTTTACACAATTCCGTATTTCTGCGCTTTTTTGCTAAAGCGATTCCTGCGTGAAGATTTTGTGGTTGCAACAAACAGGGAAAAGCCAGACGGCTTGAAGAAAGATGAGGTTTAAGAGGGGGCGGCTGGAGCTTTGATTCCAATCGTTGCACGGTGGACCACAAGGACTACAACTATGCTGGCTATAAATCTGTGTTTTTAGGCTTCCGCGTTGTGCGCAATGCAGATGAGTAAGCTTATGAATTCCTGTGTTAAGCATGGGAATGAAAAGAAAACAGCATAAAACACTGCGGTGTTTTTAATAGATTCAATTTCATTTTAACGAGGAGTAGAAAAATGAAGAGTTTGAAAAAATGTTTTAGTTTGGCTGGCGGCCGCAAGAGCGTGCTGTCTTTTGCAAGGCTTTTGTGCGGGCTTGTTATGCTTACAGTTCCGCTGTGCACTTCGTGCGGACAGAAAAAGGTTGACGTGCAGAAAGTTCTTGGAAAGGAAAACTACAAGGCAAGCGAACTTATGATTGCAGTTCCGGGGCAGAACTTTTCTATTCTTGCAACAGAAGTTACACAGGAGCTTTATGAGACTGTAATGGGAGAGAACCCAAGCGAGTTCAAGGGAGAAAAGAACCTTCCTGTAGAAAACGTGAGTTGGGTTGACGCTGTTGCGTTCTGCAACGAACTGAGTGTAAAAGAAGGCTTAAAGCCGTGCTACTCATACAAGGAAAACACAAACGCTGCTCAATGGGGCTTGGACAATAATGAAATGAGCGACTGGTCGGAAAACAAATGGAAAAAGTTCAACAAGAACTTTGCCTGCGATACAACAGCCGATGGCTACCGCCTGCCGACAGTGGCGGAGTGGCTGTGGGCTGCAATGGGAGGACAAGTTTTTAAATGCAGCGGAAGCGACAACCTAGATGAAGTGGGCTGGTATTATAAAAATAGCGAAGAAAAGACACATCCAGTTGTGCAGAAAAAGCCTAACGGTTACGGCTTGTATGACATGAGCGGAAACGTGTGGGAATGGTGCGGAGATTTGGACGAGTATTTCTGGGATTTCGACCCCGACTACAGCAACGTACGCTACAACTGCGGCGGCTGGAGCAGCAACGCCTACTACTGCGAGGTGGGCTACGAGTTCTGGAGCGACGCCAATATCACCAGCAACAACTTGGGCTTCCGTATTGTCCGCTCTACAGGCAAGTAATGGCGAGCTGCGGCGGTGCAGTGCCGGTGTAGCGCAGGCGGCAAGCCGCAGCGGAGCAGGTACGGAACAGCTGCAGCGAGCAGGCGCTGTTGTAAAAAAAATAGATTCCTGCATCGAGTGCAGGAATGACATATAAGTAATAACGGGAATGGCACTTGGATATGTGCGGCAGGACACGGAGAGAGTTTTGTGTAAAGGAATTTTTATAAATGAAAACTTTGAGAGAATAAAAAAGACTATCTTAAGCAGCTTTCATCTGTTTACAGTAAGCTTAATTCAAAGACAGATGAGTTCACGGAAAGCTTTTCCGCAAAAATGAATGCGGTGGGCAACCCGAACTTTAAGATGTCGAACAAGATGATAAAAGAGTACCAGGACAAGCTTGCAAAGCTTGCTCCAGCTTCTTCTGACTTGATGGAAAATTATTTCACAATCAACTCAGAAATATATGACGACTTATGCGGCAAGTTTGAGGAAAAGTATGCTGAAAAGCTCAATAAAATATGCGATGCAATAAAGGAAGCCGACAGGCAGGCATATTTTAGCTACCTAAAAAGAACGCTGCCTGGAAAATGGAGATTTGACGATAACAAGGATGACAGAAAAGGCTTTGCGGAACTTGTTTTCAAAGGCGACGGAGCGTCTGGAGAGTTTTCTTATTACTATCATAAAGATTTCGGCACAGAAATAGATTTAAATCCTATGGATCTTTTTAGCTATCATATAAACGAATTTGGACAGCCGCGGGTAGGAAAACTGATAGAACTGCCAGAGGAAGAGTTTAAATATTCCGGCACATATACAATGCTTGAAAATACTGCATATCTAAAGATTAACTCTGCTTCTAGCAAAAATACGCCGGAAAAGAAAGCAGGAGAGTCATTGCAGTCCCGTGTAAGCTTTGAAGATTCAAACACCCTCTATTTTGACGGAAAAATGTTCAAGCGCGCTAGAAGATAGAAGCTGATCCGTGCAAAAAGAAATTCCCGTGCCGCTTGCACGGGAATGAAAAAAACGTTTTATTATTATTATCCGATAAATATGTTCTGGTTGCAGTGCCGTGCTAATTTTCTGTAATAAATTCGATGTAGTTTTCCTTGGTAATTACTGAAAATGGAATCTCAGGATAATTGTTGGAGAATGTAAGCGGACACTTTGCGCCGGATTTTTTTGAACTGTATTTGAATTCAAAGGCGGAAAAAACTCCGTCCTTTTCTTCTATAAAATCAATTTCCTGTTTTTGGGTTGTGCGCCAGAAATAGTACTTTTCCTTTCTGTTGTGAAATGCATTATTCTTGATGCGTTCGCTTATTAGAAAATTTTCCCAAAGTCCGCCGATGTCTGCGCGCAGGCTGCACGGAAAAAAATTATTGATGACAGCGTTCCTTACTCCGTTGTCGTAAAAATAAATCTTTATGCTTTTCTTCAGTTCATTTCGCACATTCCGGCTGTAAGAATGAAGATGAAAGATGACAAATGCCTTTTCCAGCAGATCAATATATCTTTGTACAGTCAGGGTATCAATTCCAAGCAACCTGCCTATCTCGTTGAATGAAACCTCGCTTCCTACCTGCAAGGCTAGTGCCTGAACAAGTTTTTCTATAATAGCGGGTTTTCGTATATCCTGAAATTCAAATACATCTTTATAAAGATAGCTTGAGACAATGTTTGAGAGAATCTCCTTTTCATCACCGGGATTGTTAACAACATCTGGATAAAATCCGTAGACTAAGCGGGTTTCCAGTTGCCTGATTTCATCAATCATGGATGAATTATGGACAAGCTCGTTCGTGGAAAACGGAAAAAGATTGTACTCAAATTTTCGCCCGGTCAGAGGCTCATTCAATGTATTGGAAAGATCTAGGGACGAAGAGCCTGTTACCGCGAACTGCACATCTTGGAAATTTTCGTAGAGGATTTTCAAAATAAGCCCGATATTTTTTACACGTTGCGCCTCGTCAATTACAATGAATTTTGACTTTCCGATAAGCGGTCTAAAGTGCGCAGAAGATTCTTTAGTAAGCATGGAGCGCACATCGCTTTCATCGCAGTTCCAATATTGCGCCGTGTCTAAAAAGCCTGCTTCTGAAATCATTGACTTAAAAAGAGTTGTCTTTCCTACTTGGCGCGGTCCAATTAATATTATAATTTTCCCTTTTCCGATTCTTGATTTAAGAATGCTCTTTAAATCGCGTTGAATTTCAGTCATGATGTTAATATAGATGAAAAAACTAGGCTAATCAATAAATATTATAATATTTTTCGATTATATTCTGAAATTATTATAATATTTTTCGATTAGCTGCCATTGTTCGGTTTGACTGGATAATCTTATGGCATTTTATTATAGTCGGCTCTTCCTTCAAGGACATCCTCAATCATTTTGACATCAAGGGGCTTTCCGTCTTCGGAAGAGAATATTTTTCTTACAGCAAATGTGCCATCTTTCGGGAAACGTTCATAAATTTCAAGGCTGTCGGCAAAGCCTGATTCATAGACTGACTTTATCGTTTCTGGAAGCTGTCTTATCACAAGGTTGTGATGGGCCTTGTCAACCGCCCTTGCCAAAAGCGGATTTGTCTCCTTCATTTTTTCATAGCGTTCCTGACACGACTTCCAGCTGGTCTCCTTGTCGCATATTTGAATCGCGATTCCAGTCCTGTATCCGGCCTGTTTCATCTTTTTCAGTGTCGAGACAGGTGTCGCAGAAGTGCGGAATGTTCCCTCGACAACAATGTTGTATTTTTCAGAAACCGCCTTGTCTATAAGCTCCTCTGTCATGCGTCCTGAAAATTTCGATGTGTATTTCGGCGACTCCTCTTTGTAAAGGCTCTGGATTTCCTCAAAATGAGGATGATATGGGCGGAAGTCATCGCCGGAGATGGAAATTATGTTCTTGTTCAATCTTGCGGAAAGCATATTTGTGAGCGTTGTTTTTCCTGCTCCTGGCTGGCCGCCGAGAACGAAGCCCTCTGGAGATTCCTCTGCCTTAAGAAACGGATTCATCAATTTTATCTGATTCCAGACAATCCTGAATTTGTCCTTGAATTCTTCATCTGTGCAGTTCAGTTCATTGATAAGATACATGGCTACATTGCTCCCAGCTGCTTGATTCTTGTGGTTGTGGCTTTGTAGTCTATGTCATTAAAATCTGTATTTATAAGTTTGTGCTTCAGACTGCACAACGCTCTTTCCGAGTCTGTTCGCTCATCGCTGTTGCTTTTATTGTGCAACATTGCAAGGCTATAAGAAACAAGTTCCAGGAGAACATCCTTTTCCATTATTGTAGCCATAGGCTCGCCTCCATGAATAAATTCTATTTCACACAGTATTATTTTGTCAAGTTCTGTTTTTAGGAACTCTTAACACAGCAATGACACTGCGGCTTTAGCTTTGCGGAGAATAATTGTTTAATCCCCGCATAAATGACCGTAATTTTGCGGAGATTATATTGATATTCTCGATTTTACTGTGTCAATTTTCTTGTAATTGAATAATAACAAAATAAACTGTATATTATAAAAATAATTTTTTTAAGGAACGGAATCATGGCGGAAAAATTTGACTACAAGAAAGCTGGCGTTGATGTTAACGAGGGCTACAAGGCTGTTGACAAATACAAGAAGCAGTCTGAGCGTGCAAGAATCCCTGGTCAGCTGACCGAGCTTGGCGCATTCAATGGAATGTTTGCAGTTCCAAAGAATATGAAGAATCCTGTTATGGTTTCTGGAACAGATGGAGTTGGAACAAAGCTGGACATTGCCTTTCAGATGGGAATCTATGACACAGTTGGAATTGACTGTGTTGCAATGAGCGTTAACGACATTCTTTGCAGCGGCGTAAAGACTTCATTTTTCCTTGATTATATTGCCTGCGGAAAGCTTGATTCAAAGGTTGCCGGCGAGCTTGTAAAAGGTGTAACTGACGGCTGTGTAGATGCGGGCTGCGCTCTTCTTGGCGGTGAAACTGCTGAAATGCCAGGTTTTTACGATGATGGAAAATATGATCTGGCTGGCTTTGGAGTTGGCGTTGCAGATAAATCTGACATTATTAATGGAAGCAAAATAAAAGAAGGCGATGTTTTAATCGGTCTTTCTTCTACTGGTCCGCATTCAAACGGATATTCTTTAATCAGAAAGCTTGTTACAGATTTTGAGGAGAAAATTACAATCGGCGGAAAAGAAAGAAAAATCGGAGAAGTTCTTCTTACTCCTACACGCATTTATGTGCGCCCGGTTATGGACGTTTTGAGCAAGTTCCGTTCAAGTGTTCATGGAATGGTTCACGTTACAGGCGGCGGATTCTATGAAAATGTTCCGCGTATGTTCCCTCACGCAAAAGAGGGCAAAAAGCAGCTTATTGCAATGATAAAGAAAGATTCCTGGGAAGTTCCGGAGATTTTTGATGAACTTATAAAGCGCGGCGCAGATCCGGAAAATGTTTTCTCAACTTTCAATATGGGAATCGGATTTGTTCTTGCGGTAAGCAAAAAGGACGCTGCGGAAATCCTAAAGAGATTCAATGCGAACGCAAAGAAATTCGCTGTAAAGGGAGCTCCTGTTATGAAAGCCTATGAGATTGGCTACGTCGGCCACACAGACAAGGTCATCAAGGGCGACTTCAAGGGCAGCAAGGAAATGACACAGTTCTATGTTTAAGGCTGCTGTTTTGGTTTCAGGCGGAGGAACAAACCTTCAGTCTCTTATAGATTATCACAAATCCCATGCGGACTGTCCTTACAAGATTTGCGTTGTTATCTCAAGCACAAAAAATGCCTATGCGCTTGAACGTGCAAGAACTGCCGGAATTGACTGCGTTGTAAAAAGTCCTTTTTCCGTGATGGGAAAAGAAGCGGCTCAAAAAGCTTCGCGTGAAGAAAAAAATGCGGCGGTTTCTGATGCTGTTCTTGAAGAGTGCAAGCTCCGCGGAATTGACGGAATTGTTCTTGCAGGCTACTTGAGCGTTTTGCAGGGAAAAATAATTCAGGAATATAAGAATAAGATTATAAACCTTCATCCGGCTCTTTTGCCTAAATTCGGCGGAGTAGGGATGTGGGGGCATAATGTCCATGAGGCTGTTCTTGCCGCAAAAGAAAAGGAAAGCGGCTGCACTGTTCATCTTGTGGACGGCGGATGCGATACAGGAAAAATTCTTGTGCAGAAAAAAGTTCCTGTAATGCCAGGCGACACTCCAGATTCCTTGTATGAAAGAATTGCTCCGAATGAACATAAGGCTATAGTTGAAGGTCTTCTTATGCTTTGTTCCGGCAAGTTCTAGGACTTTACAATGTCTTTTATTACTTCGCCTGCGATAATCAAGCCGGCTACGGACGGTACAAATGATGTGCTTCCGGGAGCTGGTCTTCCTGCATTTCCTTTTGTTTCCGCGGAACTGTCATAGATTATTTTTACAGGCTCTTCCTTGGAGTACACAACTTTCAGTTTTTTTATTCCGCGCTCTTTTAAGGTCTTTCGCATTGCGCGGGCAAGAGGACAGACGCTGGTTTTGTAAATATCCGAAACTTCAAGCTGTGTGGGATCTATTTTATTTCCGGCTCCCATGCAGCTGATTATCTTTGTTCCGCATTTTTGCGCTTCTTCTGCAAGCGCGATTTTTCCTGCGACAGTGTCAATTGCATCTATTATATAGTCGTAATTTGAAAAGTCGAATGTTTCTTTTGTTTCCTGCGTGAAAAAAACTTTGTGTGTTTTTACTTCTGCCAGTGGATTTATTTCAAGAATGCGCTCTTTTGCAACATCGACTTTGTAAAGTCCTATTGTTTTGTGCGTGGCTATAATCTGGCGGTTTATATTTGTGAGGCTTACTGTGTCGCTGTCAATTAAATCAAAACTGCCGATTCCGCCTCTTGCCAAGGCTTCGACCGCGTATCCTCCAACTCCGCCGATTCCGAACACTGCGACTTTTGAGCGGTTGAGCTTTTCAATTCCTTCTTTGCCAAAAATAAGCTCTGAGCGTGAAAACTGATTCATGCTATTCTCTTAGAATGTAGCTGCCTTTTGGCATGATTATGATTTCTACACGGCGGTTTAAGGCTCTTCCCTGAGGAGTGCTGTTGTCTGCGACTGGCTTTGTTCCGCCGAATCCTCTGTACGTGAATAAGTTTTTGTCTATTCCGTTTGAAACAAGCTCCTTGATTATTTCCTGTGCGCGCTGAATGCTTAATGTCATTTGCCCGTTCGGCTTGTTTACATCAGCTGTGTGTCCTTCAATCAGAATTGTGTATTCGCCGGAAGATGTGGCTTTTTTAAGCGATTCTGCAATCTGAGCAATGCGCGGTTTTTCCTGCGGAAGAAGCTCATAAGAATCAGCGATAAAGCGCAGGTTCTGCATTGTAATTTGAATTCCTGTTAGGACTTCGTTCAGGTCAACGTCTGGAATTTTTCGCTCAAAGAAATATTTTTTTATCTGGTGATATGCGATGTAATAATTTTTGTCTTTTTTAGGTACAGAAACTTTATGCTCAAGCTGCTCCTTGTCCAAAAGAATTACAACTTTTCCTTTCTTTAGAAGCTCCACGTTTTTTTCAACGGAAGCAATCTTTAAATAGTCTTCTTTTGAAATCACAGGGTCGCATCTGTTTATTCCGTATACTTTTTTTACGGTAATCCAAAGCGGATCTTTTCCGGCTCTTCCGTCATAGTCCTCTATAAAATCTGAGCTTGAGTATTTTACGATTCCTGATTTTTTTGCTATTTCTGGCTGAACCATGTTTCGCTCGTAAAAAAGCTCCATGTCTTCTGTCCATACTTTTGGGAACAGGCACGGATAAACTTCGCTTTCTATGAATTCTCCATGGACTGGCAAAGAGCCGCGCGCGTCAAGAACAATTCCTGTGTATTCCCTGGATGCGACTTGGTCAATCGGCTGCATTTTTTTGTATGGAGTGTGGTGCTTTACAAGGCTTGAAGAAATGTCGTTCATGTCGATTGTGTGTTTTGTTAAAAGAAGGCCGTCTTTTGTAAATACCGCCGGAGTCTTTTTGCTGTTGTCTATAATTCTGGTGAGGCTTTCAAGTGTAACAGTTTCGTCAAGAACAAGGTCGCCGAGAGTTTTTGTGTCGTCCACATAAAGAGAAAGCAGCGGATTTTTTACAAGAATCGGAAGCTTCATTTCAATTTCTTTTACAGAAGTTGATTTTCCGCTTGGAAGTGGAATTCCCGCTTTTTCGATATTAAAAGCCACGTCCGAAGCAAATGTGTTTTTCGTCCAGTTTACAAAGCTTGAAGATGTCATTACGGCATCTTTTTCTGAAACGTGTCCTTGGGCTTTTGCCGCCATGATTGATTCATGCTCAATTTCTATGTCTGAATATGGAACGTAGACGGATGGAGCAGGTTCTGCAGTTTCCGTGGAAAAATCGAATTGCTCTATGTAGCTTTGCCCGAAAATGCAGGCACATGAGATTATTGCAGCTGTGTATAAAATAAAATTCTTTGTTTTCATAAAGAGTCCGTTTTTAAATTTTCGGCATTTTAATAGAAAAAATCAAGTTGATAAATAAACAAAATCTTCTTCTTTGTTGAAATCAGTTTGCTGTCTTTATTGTAAAAAGTGCCATCTTCATGGTTGACCCGAAAATCTATTACATATTCCAGTGTCTAGCAGGGTAATGAGATTCAACTGGGCAAACGCATTATAAATAATTTAAGTAAACTTTGCACAAAGGAACGGTTCCTGGAGCAAAAACACTCTGATTGTTGCGGCCGCGTGAGCGGACAATTCTATAGTTACTTTGCAACAATCAGTGTGTAGCGCATTATTGCGCGATTTTGAACCAGGAAACCGTGCCTGGGAGCCAGTTTTATGCTGAATACATTTATAATAATGCGTTTGCCCTATGACATTCAATCTTTATGGTTGCATATTTTTTTAGTTATGCTATACTTGCGCATTATAAAAAGTTGAGGTTTGCGCTGTATAGGCGGGGGGGGGATAATTATATGGGGGTACTATGAAAAAAAGATTTTCAATTTCGGCGGTTCTTATGCTGTCGAATATTATTGGGCTTGCGGTTTATGCCGCGGCTCTTTCTGTTATTGTTTATTCCAGAATAAAAACCGATTTCTCTGATTATTTTAACAAGTCATTAAAGAGCAGCGTTTCAATTGTTTATGAGGAAATTGATATTTTTAAGAAAACCTGCAAAGATTCGACATTGTATACTTTAAAAACACTTGAAGACATTTACTCAATTTTTGGACTTTCTAAGCCAGAAGTAATACGTGATACTTTCAGCAATGCAATTGCCGCTTCTATGTTTGATGCCTGCACTTTTGTGGGAACTGACGGAACTGCAATAAACGCAGGAGTTATGCATGGAATAGACGACCAGAATAAAAGAAATATCCTTGAGGGAAAGCAGTTTTCAGATTTTGTGCAGGCTGACGGTGTTGTTTCATATATCTGCGGCTATCCTTTGGAGTCAGACGGAAAAGTTGTGGGTGCGTTCTTTACTAAAAAGGAAATACTGAACAATTCATTTGTTGAGCGCATTTCAAAATCAACAGACTGCAACTTTACAATTTTTGAGGGAACAAAAAGGGCCTTTACCTCGCTGGAGGGAATGCTTGGAACGGAAATTGCTGACAAGACTCCGATAGAAAGGGCTTCTTCCGGTAAAGAGACTTTGTACAATGCTAAAATTAATGGTGATGATTACTTTACATACTATTTTCCTTTAAAATATGACGACGGCCGGTTTTTGACAACTCTTTTCCTTGGCAAGAAAGTTTCGCTTGTGAATGAAATAATTTATTCCATATTCTTGCGGATTCTTATTGCTACAGTTTTGTGCGCGGCTGTTATTATTCTGATTCTTGTGGCTATTCTGATTGCAAAAATTATAAATCCGCTTAAGGCCGTCGGAGAGGCAATCAGCAATCTTTCTTCTGGAGATGCGGATCTTACGGCGCGCTTGCCTATAAAATGGAACAATGAATTTGATGATATTTCACTTGACATAAATAAATTTATTGAAATGATTCAGAAGATTATCGTTGAACTGAACGAAGCTCAGAATTCCCTTGATTCAATCGGCCAGAATTTGGGAACAAACGCATCTGAATCTGCCAGCGCGACTGCCCAGATTATGGCGAACATTACCGGCGTAAAAAGGCAGTCAGAAAATCTTTCACTTTCTGTTTCAAATACAACCGGAATTCTTGGAAAGTCTGCCGGAAGCATAAAAGATTTGTCTGGTCTTATTGAAGCTCAGGCGCAGGGAATTTCTGAATCTTCCGCCGCAATTGAAGAGATGCTTGGAAACATTTCTTCCGTTACTGCAAATGTCCATAAAATGTCTGACAGCTTTAAGGAACTTGGCGGAACTGTTGACGAGGGAAAAACAAAGCTTGCGAATGTAGACGGAAAAGTCAACGAAATTGCCGCCCAGTCAAAAATGCTTATTAAGGCGAACCAGATTATTTCGCAGATTGCCTCTGAAACAAACTTGCTTGCAATGAACGCTGCGATTGAAGCCGCCCATGCAGGAAAAGCGGGCGAAGGATTTTCTGTTGTTGCAAATGAAATCAGAAAACTTGCGGAAACTTCAAGCCAGCAGTCAAAAAATATCAATACAGAATTAAAGCAGATTTCTTCTTCTATTAAAGATGTTGTTTCCCTTTCAAAGGATTCGCAGACTGCATTCGGTGAAATTGTTACGCACTTGAATTCGACCGATACGATTATCCGTGAAATTGACAATGCCATGAACGAGCAGGAAAATGCTTCTAGGCAGATTTTCAGCGCGCTTAGCGACATGAGGAGCCAGTCTTCTGAAGTAAACGGAAAATTCAAGGATGTAAACAGCGGAATTGTTGAAGTTTCCAAGGAAATGGATTCTGTTCAGCATGTTTCTTCTACGATTCTTGGAAGCATGGACGAAATGGCGGCGGGAGCAAGGCAAATAAGTTCGGCAGCTCAGAATGTTTCGGACTTGGCGCAGTCTACAAAGGAAAATATTTCTGTAATGGACAGCCGTCTTGGCCAGTTCAGGGTTTAGACTGAAACTTTAAATTGAAATTTCCGCTTGGAATATTTGAACGTGTTTCATTTGTTCCTGGCGGATTTTTTTTGCGTAACTGTTGTTCAGTTGATGAATAAATTCTTTCTACTCTAATTGTAAAGTTTTTGAAATTTCTCTATATTATAATTGTATCTTTTTGCTAAAATGCGGAAAGATTCGGTTTAAAAAATTTATTTTTCTAATAAAATCTTTATTCTTGGGAGGAACTATGACAGTTCTTGAAATGTTCAGTCAAAGTGGAATTCTTACTTTGCTGGGAATGGGTGTGGTTTTCTTTTTTCTGATTATCATGATTTTGGCGATGATTGCGCTTCATGCCGTTGTACATGCCTTGAAATGGGACGCCGAGCCTGCTGGCGAGCAGCCAGTTGCCGCTCCTTCTGTTTCTGTTCCTGCTGAAGACAGTGGAGCTGTTGTCGCCGCTATTGCCGCTGTATTAAAAGATAAAAAAGCTTTGTAATTAATAGATTTTTATAAGAGGTTGATTTATGTCTAAGAAAATTGGAATTTCTGAACTTGTTTTGCGTGATGCCCATCAGTCTTTGCATGCCACACGCATGACAACTGCTGATATGCTTCCTGCTTGCGGAATGATTGATAAAATCGGCTATTGGGCTGTAGAAGGCTGGGGCGGAGCAACTTATGACTCTTGTATACGCTTTTTGAATGAAGATCCTTGGGAGCGTCTTCGCAAGCTCCATGCGGCTCTTCCAAATAATAAGATTATGATGCTTTTGCGCGGACAGAATCTTTTGGGATACCGCCATTACGCTGATGATGTTGTTGACAAGTTTGTTGAAACTGCCGCAAAGAACGGAATTGATGTTTTCCGCATTTTTGATGCCTGCAACGACCCTCGCAACCTTGAGCGCGCTACAAAAGCTGCAAAAAAGACAGGAAAACATGTTCAGATGGCAATTTCCTATGCAGTTACTCCTTTCCATACAAATCAGGTTTATGCTGACCTTGCAAAAACTTACGCTGAATTCGGCGCGGATTCAATCTGTATAAAAGATATGTCTGGACTTCTAAAGCCTTATGAAGCCTATGACTTGGTTCTTGCCATTAAAAAAGCCTGCGATCTTCCTATTGAAATCCACTCTCATGCGACAACTGGACTTTCTGTTGCTACAGAACTTAAGGCGGTTGAAGCCGGCGCGGATGTTCTTGACACTGCTATTTCTTCAATGTCTATGGGAACAAGCCATTCCCCAACTGAAACTGTTGTTGAGATGCTCAAGGGAACTGAGTATGATACAGGACTTGACACAAAGGCTCTTCTTGAAATTGCCGCTTATTTCCGCGAAGTCCGCAAGCATTATTCTTCACTTGAATCTTCTTTCCTTGGAGCCGACACCCGTATTCTTCTTTCCCAGGTTCCAGGCGGAATGCTTTCAAATCTAGAAAGTCAACTTAAGCAGCAGGGTGCGTCTAACAAAATGGACGATGTCCTAAAAGAGCTTCCGATTGTACAGAAAGATGTTGGATATGTTCCTCTTGTAACTCCGACATCGCAGATTGTTGGAACTCAGGCTGTTTTCAATGTTCTTTTTGGACGCTATGAAAGAATGACTGGCGAATTCCGCGATCTTTTGGTTGGAAAGTATGGAAAACTTCCTGCGGAGCCAAATGCGGATCTCGTAAAAAAGGCTCTTGCCCAGAATAATATGAAAGAAGTTGTTACTTGCCGTCCTGCTGACAAAATTGAGCCTGAATGGGACAAAATGGTTAAGGAAGCAAAGGAAAATGGCGGTGATGGAAGCGACGAGGATACTCTTACTTATGCAATGTTCCCGAAAGTTGCTCCAAAATTCTTTAAGGAAAGAGCAAACGGTCCTGTTGACGCTGCGACTGCATTTGCAAAGAAAGAAACTCCGGCTGCTGAACCTGCTTCAAAGGGCGGCTCTTACACAATCACGGTTAACGGTTCTGCATACAATGTAACTTCAGACGGAAACGGTTCTGTTACAGTAAATGGAACTCCTTATTCGGTTTCTGTTGGGACAGGAACTGCTGCTCCGGCTACTGTTTCTGCTCCGGTTGCTACAGGAGGAGTTGATGTAAAAGCTCCTGTTGCCGGAACTTTGCTCAAGCAGTGCTTTGCAAACGGAACAAAAGTTTCAAAAGGTCAGACTATAATAATAATTGAATCAATGAAGATGGAGCTTGAAGTTAAAGCTACAGCCGACGGAACAATCACTTATTCTGTTGCTCCAGGTACACAGATTCAAAGCGGACAGGTTCTTGCTGCTATTGGCGGTGTTGTTGTTCAGCCTGCTCCAGTTGCTAAGCCTGTTGCTTCTCCAGCGGCTCCGGCTCCAGCTGCTCCAGTTTCATCTGGCAATGGAACAAAAGTAAATGCTCCAGTTGCCGGCGTGTTCCTTAGAACTGCTGTTGCTGAAGGCGCTTCTGTAAAGAAAGGCGACAATGTTGTTATTATTGAGTCAATGAAGATGGAACTTGAAATAAAGGCTCCTGTTGACGGAAAAGTTCACTTCCTTGCAAGTGCCGGAACTCAGCTTACAAATGGTCAGCCAGTAGCTGAAATTTGCTAAGATTATCTGCCGTTTTTTTTAGAAGCGGCGGAAGTTTTTTTAAGGAAAAAATATGCCTGATACAAAGAAAATTAAAAATACAAAAATTGCATTTATTATGCTTTCGATTATGGCGGTTGCTGCGGTTCTTTCATTTACAGCAAGAGCTTTTGCGCAGGACAAGCCAGCTCCAGCTTCTGGAATGGAACGCATAATAAAAGGAACTGAAAACTGGAATGGAAAGTACGATATTTCTATTTCAAAGTTTTTAAAGAACATTGGAAAGTCAACTGGAATATATAAAATGATTCATCAGCCTACAGCGGAAGAACTTGCGTTGGAAAAGGCGCAGGCAGAAGCTCAGCTTGTGGTGGAAGAAAACAATCCGTTTGATGAAGCTCCTAAAGCTCCGGGCTGGCAGTCTTTGATTATGATTGCAATTGGTTTCCTTATTATTTATCTTGCGGTTGGCAAGGGTTTTGAGCCTCTTCTTCTTATTCCGATTGGATTTGGAACTGTTCTCGTGAATATTCCGGGCGCGGCAATGGGAGACGCTCCTCATGGAATGCTGCATATAATTTACAGTGCTGGCGTTGGAAATGAATTTTTCCCGATGCTTATTTTCATGGGAATTGGCGCGATGACTGACTTTGGTCCTCTTATTGCAAATCCAAAAACTGCATTGCTTGGCGGTGCTGCCCAATTCGGTGTTTTCTTTACGCTTTTCGGTGTTGCATTTATGAACGCTTTCCTTGGAACTGACTATACAATGCTTCAGGCTAGTGCGATTTCAATTATCGGCGGTGCGGACGGTCCGACTTCAATTTATGTTTCTGGAAAACTTGCTCCTGAAATGATGGCGGTTATTGCGGTTGCTGCTTATTCTTATATGGCTCTTGTTCCGATGATTCAGCCTCCTATTATGAAGCTTCTTACGACAAAAAAAGAGCGCCTGATAAAAATGGATCAGCTTAGACCTGTTTCAAAAACAGAAAAAGTTTTGTTCCCGATTTTGCTTCTTGTGATTTCAATTCTTCTTTTGCCGCCAGCTTGTCCTTTGATTGGAATGCTTGCGTTCGGAAACTTTGTAAAGGAAAGCCATGCTGCGGAACGCCTTTCTAAAACTATGGAAAATGAACTTATGAACATTGTTTCAATTCTTCTTTCACTTGGTGTTGGAAGCCAGATGACTCCAGAAAAAATCATTAAGAAAGAATCGCTTGGAATTATTGTTCTTGGTCTTTTTGCTTTTGCAGTTGCCACAATCGGCGGTCTTGTAATGGCAAAAATCATGAATCTTTTCCTTAAGAAAAAAATCAATCCGCTTATTGGCTCTGCAGGAGTTTCTGCGGTTCCTATGGCTGCCCGTGTTGCAAATAAAGTCGGACTTGAATACGATCCTTCGAACTTCCTTTTGATGAATGCGATGGGACCGAATGTTGCTGGTGTAATTGGCACTGCTATTGCTGCCGGCGTTTTTATTGCGACTTACGGCGCTTAGTTTTGTACGGCAGGACTGCATTTTGTAAAGTGCGGTTCTGTTGTTTTTGTGCCTGGATTAAGATTTTATGCAGAAAAAAGTTTTATATACAATTTTAATTATCTTTTCAGTTTTTCTGTGGATTTTATATCCTGCGTTCAGGCATGAACTTAAAATCTCCAATAAATGCGCCCTTGGGTTTGAAAATGACTCAGGCGCAGTTATTTTGTCTTTTTTTGATAATTCCACTGTTGAAGCGTTTGTGCATGAAGAAAGAAAATTTGAAATTTCTTTTGTAATTTGCTTTGCGTTTTTACATCTTCTTTTTCTTGTAGTTGAAAGGAACGTTGATTTTTCATTATATGTGCTGGCTGTTCCGGTCAAGCATAAATACATTGATTTTATAATAAAGCAAGCTTCTGTCTTGTAAAGTTCCCCATAGTTTTTTTTCACTTTTAATTTTTATACTTTCTCGTTGTTTTTTTTATGGAGGAATTTTTATGTTGTCTTTTTACTCTGCTGGAAATATTAAAAATGCTGAAAAGGATTCAATTCTTTGCTCTTTGGTTGACGCGGTCGATTCAAACTGTGTTATGGACAGGCAGCTTGTAATCAGTGATTTGCAGAAGCATGATGAGGCTGCAGGAGAGGAGACAAAGTTTGGAAATGTGTCTGTTCATGTTGCGATGTCTGTAGGTGTAAAGTCTTTTTGTATTGCGGCTGGAATTTTAAAAGACCGTGCAGAACTTATAATTTTATGGAATGAAATGTCGGAGCATAACCTTGATTTGATGTCAAAAGTTGCCCAGATTCTTGAATATGCAGACAAAAAAGGAATGGACGCAATTCAAGCACTGGACTTTTTAAAGAACAGCATTTGTATCTGTTCAAAGTAAAATATTAGCCGCTGAATTTTTGTTTTTCAAAATCCGGCGGTTTGATATGTTGTGCCATTTGTCAACATAAAAAACTCCTTTTGAGAAAAAATATAAAAAAAAACGGAAGGAAAGCGATAGATCGGCACATGGCCATTCTGATATACGTGGATTCGCCTGAAAATCAGGTTTACCGACAGGTCAATGGTCCGCCTGGAATTCTTTCTCTCTAACTGCGAGCATAGGAAGTTAAAAAGTTTCCCGCTCATAAACCGCTCGAAGATAATTCCTTAAATGCTCACAAATTCCTTCCGTTATGATACAAGTTAATTTTTCGCCAGAATATCTTTAGCGAAAGTTTCATCCCGCAGGTGATTTGATTTCATTGCGCAATAAACTCCTCGACCGTTTTTTGAATGTCGGAAAGCTCCCCCTCATCAATTTTGTTCAAGGCAGTTTTCCTGTTGTCAACAAAATTCATCATTCCCCAGACAAAACATGCAAGCTCCCTTGCCCCCCGCCGTCGTTACTAGATTGTAGGGGAGCCCTTTTTGGGAAAGATAAAGCATTCTTTTTCTGAGCCTGAGCGTGCACTTGTCCGCGTAAGAAACGATGGCGGCGGACGCATTTTTCTGCCGCTCTTTTACCCTGACTGATTTTGCCGTGACAACAGAATGCATTCTAAGGCTTCCCGCACACTCAACAAGAAGACTTCTGACTCTTGAATTCCCAGCTTTCGTAATCGCCGTGTGCCGTACTCTATTTCCGCTTGAATCCTCGCCGGGACAAAGTCCTATAAAGCTTACGAAGGACTTCGCCTTTGAAAAACGGGAAAAATCCCCGATTTCCGCGACAATCGAAATAGCGGAGACATAACTGATTCCAGAGATGCACACCAGGGCATCAATTTTTTCCCTCACTTCATCATCCTTGCAGAGTTCCAGAATCTTCGCCTCAATTCTCTGAACTTTGTCCATGAGCGTTATTACTTCGGCGTGATATTCCTCAAATGATTCCTGAAGCCACTTGTCAGCGAAGTTCATCGTCCTGAGCCAAGCCATGTGAGCCTGCGTCCAGTAATGGCCGCTCTGAGGATAAGGCAAGCCCATTCGCAGCAGGAAAGAAAGGAGGTTCTGCTTTGCTTTTTTGAGCATGGTGATTTTTGCCGTCCTGACCCGTGTATATTCCTTTATCGCCTCAAGTTTTTCAGAAGGAAGGCAGACAGGGCTGTAGGTTTTGAAGGCGAGAGTCTTTGCAAGAAGGCGGGCGTCCATCCTGTCTGTCTTGACTTTCTGACCAGGTGCCTTTGCTATTGTCGATGGGGCGATAATGACGCAGGCGAAGTCTTCTTTTTGAAGTTTTCTGCAAAGTCCGTATCCTGTGGGACCTGCCTCGTATCCAATAAGAAAAACTGCATCTTGCCCGACTGATTTTTGAAGGTTCTTCAGGTAGTGAAGCGTGTTTTCAAATTTGGAAGAGCTTTTGTGCTCCGCGAATAATTTGTCTTCACGGCTGTCATAAGCACAGAAAGAATTTGTGTCCTTGTGCACGTCAATTCCGACATAGATTACTTTTGTGTTCTCTGTTACATTGTTCATTGTAGTGCTCCTTTTTGCATGAGGCAGGTCATGCTTGTTGTTTTCTATTCCAAGTTTACGACCGAACCCTCGATTCTGCAAACCTGGTGGCACTACATATTGTCTAATCTACTGCAAAATTATTTTTTGCCTTAAAACGCTTATTTCTTTATCGGAAAAAGAATTTTCGGCTGCCATTTCTTTAATTTCAGTATTTGAGTATTTATCAGGATAAAGAATGACAATGCTTTCGTCTCCGTCCTTTAGGAAATTTGTTTCCCCGAATTCGGTATAGCGCGTAGCTCCTATGGAAACCATTATTTGTTCAGGCGAACCGATTGAGACAAGATATTTTCCAACGTTTTCCGCAGTACCCTCATCTTTTTGTGTGTTGAATTTTTCTATGAGCCAATTTGTGAGCTTTTCAAAAATGTAACTGTAGCCTTTTACCGGGCTGTCTTCTCCGTATTCAAAGATTTTTCCGTCTCTAAAAAGAAAACAGGCGATTCTATATTTTGCAATGTTTCCTTTTTCGAAAAATCCGTCAATGCTGATTAAATTTTCAGAAAGTCCTTTACTGCATTTGCCCCAGTTTTTTTTCATGCTGATTTTTTTTGCGCCCGGTTTGCGGATTGAGCAGTCGTTTGACGCTCCGAATTTCACGGGAACAAGAGATTTAAGTTTTGCGCCGTTCCATTCAGCGTTTAGAATCAATGCGCATTCCGGTTCAATCTGGAGTTTTTCTTCTCCGTGCGGAAAAATTATTTTGCCTGAGTCAAACGGAAATGTTCCAAGAAATTCCGGCACCAGATTCTTTGCGTTCGGTATATATGTTGGAAAAATTGCTTTTGGCGCATTTTTTTCTTTTGTCTTTACATTCTGAAACTCAACGGCTTCTCCGGCCTGTTCCAGATGTCCTGTAAAATTTCCTGCAACTCCAAAACATGGGAGCTTTTTCAAGTCAAATTCCATAATTTCATTTTATATGAACTTCATGAAAATTTCAATTTTATGAAACAAGTTTGAAAATGCGGCGGTAAATTAAAAGTCTGAATTTTTTATTTATCGGCAGAAATTCTCTTGACCTTAGTTTATGAAATTTGTTAAAATATCTTACTAATTATTGAAATGCTTTCAAGGAACCCGTTACTCCTTGGGGTAAAAAAAATTTAGAGGTTTATAAAATGTACGCAATTGTTGAATTCAAAGGCAATCAGTACAAGGCAGAAAAAGACGCTGTTCTTGAAGTGTCAAAGCTTGATGCGAAAGATGGCGATGTAATCACAATCGATACAGTTCTTCTTGTAAGTGATGGCGATAAAGTTTCTGTCGGTTCTCCTTATGTAAAGGGCGCTAAAGTTACTGTAAAAGTTGGAGAAACTTTCAAGGACAAGAAAGTTCTCGTATTCAAATACAAGTCAAAGAAAGACTACCATCGTCTTATTGGACACCGCGAACAGTATACAAAAGTTACTGTTCAGGATGTTGTTTTGGCATAAGTGACGGAAGTTCTTTTGGTTTGCGGCAAAGATGGAGCGTTGAAAAGCCTAAAAGCTTTTGGTCATGCTTCGTTTGCTGAAAAGGGCAAGGACATTGTTTGTGCTGCTGAATCCATAATTCTTGGCACATCAGTTGAACTGCTTCAAAGTACAAAAGGGCTTGTTTTTAATGCTGACACTTCTACCCGTGGCTTTTTGGAGTTTCGGGTTGAAAAATCCGCAGTTTCTGCTGTGGAACGCTTGAAATGCATTGGGGATTTTATAAGATTTGCTTTTATAAAACTTTCTGCTGAATATCCTGATAATGTGCGGTTTCAAGAAATAATTGAATAATAGTCCGGTTTATGCCGGCGGAGGATTAAAATGGGACGTACTAAAGGCGGTAGCGGTGCTAAAAATGGCCGCGATTCAAACCCTAAACATTTGGGCGTTAAAAGATTTGGTGGAGAAAAAGTTACTGCCGGTTCTATTCTTGTAAGACAGCGTGGAACTCGTATTCATCCTGGCAGCAATGTAAAACGTGGAACAGATGACACTTTGTATTCAGTTGTTGACGGTGTAGTAAAATACACAGAGCGCATGAATCGCAAACTTGTTTCAGTTGAACCTGTTTCTGCCAACTAATAAAGAAAATTTTTGTCTTTAGGATTTGAAATTTTCTAAAATAATTAAAATGCCCGGCTTGGAATAATTGTCCTTGCTGGGCTTTTTTTATGGGAGCAACGATGATTCAATTTGCTGATGAGGCTGTTATTACTGTCCGTTCTGGAAAAGGCGGAAACGGCTGTGTTTCATTTAGACGTGAAAAATATATTCCAAACGGCGGACCAAACGGCGGAGATGGCGGACGTGGCGGAGATGTGATTTTTTGTTTAAAGCGGAATCTTAGAACTCTTGCCCATTTAAGGTATCACCCGATTTTGAAAGCGAAAAACGGTGGCGACGGTCAGGGCTGGAATCGCTATGGAAAAGATGGCGATGATGTTGTGATTCCAGTTCCTCCCGGAACTACAATCCGCGACAATGAAACTGGCGAGCTTATTCATGACTTTACTGTTGAAAGCGAGGACGACCAGTTTGTTTTCTTAAAAGGCGGAAACGGTGGCTGGGGAAATGTGCATTTCAAGTCAAGCACAAACCAAGCTCCGCGCATTGCAAACAAAGGCGCGCCGGGGCAGGAAAGAGTTTTGCGTGTTGAGCTTTCTGTTATGGCGGACATTGGTCTTGTTGGTTTTCCGAATGCAGGAAAATCAAGCTTGCTGGATTTTTTTACAAATGCGCGTCCGAAAATCGCTCCGTATCCTTTTACAACAAAAATTCCTAATCTTGGCGTACTCCATGCTGGCGATGACAAGGATTTTATTATTGCGGATATTCCCGGAATAATAGAAGGAGCATCTGAAGGTGCTGGTCTTGGCATAAGATTTTTGAAGCACATTTCAAGAACTGCCGGGCTTTTGTTTATGATTGACTGCAGCGATGAAAATTTCCTTGAGGCTTATGACTTGCTTTTAAAGGAACTTGACGGTTTTGGCAGGGAACTTACAAAGAAGCCAAGAATTGTCCTTTGCAATAAAATTGACATCGAAGGTGCGCTCGAAAATGCAATGAAAGTAAAGGAAAAAATCCAAAGCAAAGAGCCTGATGTAAAAGTTCTTGCGGTTTCTGTTGCGGCAAGAACAAACATGAACGAAACTCGGCTTGAAATAATTTCGCTTATTGAAAAAATGGAGGTTCTTAATAAGCCTGCTATCGAAGAAAATTCTGTGCCTGCAAAAAGCTCATTTTTGTCTAGCCGTTCCGTGGATGATTCAATGGAAGTTCAGTTTCCGGGAAGTGAAAGCTGAAAATGAAAATCGCAGTTTTGGGCGGAAGTTTCAATCCGATTCATATTGGGCATCTTGCTTTGGCGGACGAAATTTGCGTTTCGCTTGGATATGACAAAGTTCTTTTTGTACCGGTTTTTTCTCCGCCTCATAAAAACATGAACGGAGCTTTGCCGCCTGAAAAACGTGCGAAAATGGTTGAACTTGCCTGCCAAGACGATCCGCGCTTTGAAATAGAGCCTTGTGAAATTCAGCGTGGAGGAATTTCGTACACTTATGATACAGTCTGCTTCATTGAAAAAAAATACAAGCCTGAAAAAATAGGACTTGTAATCGGCAGAGATTTATTTTCGACTTTTCATCTCTGGAACAATGCGTCTTTGCTTGTAGAAAAATGCGAGCTGATTTTGGCGGAACGACCTTTTCAGACTGAAGATAAAAATTTTAAGAACAAAGCGACCGGAAAATATTCACAAGCAGATGATTGTGCAGAAAAAGAATTCCGGATAGAAGATGAACCGCTTTTTAAAAATGCGGTTTCCCTGAAAAATGAGCCGCTCGCAGTAAGCTCAACTAGCATAAGGTTTAGGGCTGCAAATAAAATGGCTTTTCAATATCTTGTGCCTTCAAAAGTTTTCAAGTATATTATTGACGGTAATTTGTATGGAAGCAAAAACTGAACAGCTTATAGAAAAAATCAGGAAATATGCAAAGTCTGTATTGAAGGAAAAACGCTTTGAGCATTCTGTCCGTGTTGCGGAAACGGCGGCTTTTATGTGCGGCTTGTTCGGCTACGACAAAGACATTGGCTATCTTGCAGGCCTTGCCCATGATATTTGCAAGAATATGGAAGATTCTGAAATTCTTTCTCTTGCATCTGAAGACGGAAAGTCTATTTCTGAAATTGAAAAAAACAAGCCTTCACTTTTGCACGGAAGAGCGGCTGCAGTCTTGCTTCAAGAAAAATTTTCTGTAAAAAATCCTGATGTTATTCAGGCAGTTGCGAACCATACACTTGGCGGCTTAGGTTTGTGTCTTCTTGCAAAGATTATTTATGTTGCTGACAAAGTTGAGCCCGGACGTCCGCAGTCAACAGAAGAATATAGAAAAAAAATTTTTTCCATGCCGCTGAATGAAATGACTCTTTTTGTTGTTCAGGAAAACATGGAATATCTAAAAAGCAAGCAGAAAAAAATTGCAGAGCCAAGCTATGAATTTGAAACGGACTTAAAAAATCAGATTGCTACTGAAAATTCTCTGCGTGCCAGTTAAGCTTTAGGAATTGTAAAAATGAGTATTTCAAAAGAACAAAGAAATGGAATTTTTCTTCTTACTATTCTTGTGATTATTATTGGCGTTGTTGGCTTTATCGTTTTATCGCTTCGTATGGATCCTATTGAAGAAAATCTTAAGCTGAATCCTGTTATAAACAGCCTTTGGATTTTAAAGGATGATGACGGAAACGCGCTTTCAACTGATGTTCTCGTTTTTTATCCGCAGACAGGACAGGCATCCGCTTTTGATATTTTGGGAAATACCGGCGCGATTTATAAAAGCCTTGGACGAGTGGACAGAATTGATTCAGTTTACAAGGAAAAAGGTCTTGCTTCTTATAAAGACGAAATTGAAAAACTTATCGGAAAGAAAATTCCTTTTACAATTGAAATAAAGCTTTCAGACTTGGAGCTGCTTGCAGATTATCTTGGTGGACTGAATGTTTTTATTTCATTTCCTGTTGACGAAACCGATGAAAACGGAATGCGTTGCCTTTTTCCGAGCGGTGCTGTCGTTCTGGATGGAGATAAAATCCATGACTATATTATGTACAAAAGTCCGTCTGAAAATGCAAGCGATGTTGAGGACAGGCGTCAGGCTGTTTTTGTTTCCCTTATTTATGCATTAAAAGAAAACCGCAATATTATTTTTGCAAAGAATAATTTTTCAGTTTATGAGGAAAAAATCAAAACAAACATAGACAAGAAGAATTTCTATAACTTGATGAAAAAGCTTTCTTTGATTGATACCGAGCGGTTTTCAATTCAGACTATAACAGGAAGTTTAAGAACTGTTGACGGCCAGACTCTTTTGTTTCCGTATTATGACGGTCAGCTCATAAAGGATGTTATAAATCAGGCTATAAGTTCTCTTGTTTCGGGTGATCTTGGAAATCAAAACCGTGTTTATGTTCTTGTAATTCAAAATGGAACAACGGAGCAGGGACTTGCGCGCAATACTTCTTTCCTTTTGCAGAGTGCGGGATATGAAGTCCTTGAAACAAAAAATGCCGACCGTAATGACTATGAAAAAACTGAAATTATAAATCATATTGGAAACTCTGAAGCTGCAAAAACTTTAGGAAATTTTATTCATTGCACAAATATAATTGACGAGGAAGTTATGCCGGAAAATGCTGATTCCACAAGTGCTGCTCAGGCTGACTTTACAATTATTTTGGGCAAAGATTTCAATGGACGTTTTGTAAAAGGAAGTTCTTCTAAATCGTCCGAGTGAGGAAAAATGGAAAAAACTGTAAAAGAAATGGCGCTGGAAATTGCCAAGCTAATGGAAGATGGAAAAGGCACGGATGTTTGTGTTCTTGATGTTTCTGAGCTCAACAGCTGGACTGATTATTTTGTAATTGCAACAGTTTCAAGCGGTCCGCATTGGCAAGGTCTTTACAAGGAAATAAAAGACTACATAAAAGACACAGATCTTGAAATCCATAAAATTCATAACAAGACTTCACAGGGCAATGACTGGAATCTGATTGACTTGGGTCCGATTGTTGTGCATCTTATGAGCCAGGAAGCAAGAGACTTTTATGAGCTTGAAAAACTTTGGCACGCAGGCAAAAAGATAATGTAAAAAATTACCGAAGGTTTTCTGCGGCGACTTTTGCTTTGCCGGCCGGAAGCCTTAATCTGTAAGTTGTTTCGGGCGGTGTCATTTCCTTTAGAAGCTCGATGTTAAGCATTTTTACAGTTTCTAAAGAAATTCCGGCTGCCTTGGCTACAGTTGAAAGTTTTATGCTGCCTTTTATTGTAAGGTAGCTGAACTTTTCCGGAGGAACTCCTTCAATTCTCTTGTCTGCAACTCCAATTTCAATAGCCCCATAAAAATCCGAATTTTCAACAATGTCTGCAATTGCTATAAGTTTTGGAATATATTCAGAAGCCTGTTTGCTTAAAAGTCCTTTTTCAGACAAAGCCCAGTAATCTTTTCCAGGATTCGCCTTTACAATTCGTCCTACAGCTCCAGCTCCCATATTGTACGCGGCAATTGCTAAATGCCAGTCGTTAAACATTTTGAAATTTTCCGCTAGTTTTGATAGTGCGGCATCTGTTTCTTTCCAGGGATCGCGACGCTCGTCAAAATATTCATTCTTTTTTAAATAAGGATGCATGCTGTTTGCCATAAACTGCCAAAGCCCGGTTGCGCCTGAGCCAGATACCGCTGTTGGCTTGTAGTTTGACTCAACAATCGGAAGATATTGCAAATAAAGCGGCATTTTTTTCTCTTTGAGTTTCGCCCTTATGTATGGTCTGTATGGAATTGAGTCGTAAAGAATATCAGCGAGCCATTGTCTGTTTGAAGATGTAAGGTAACGTTCCCGGTACTTTAACGTCGGTTCCTTGAAAACTCCAGAAATACCGATGTCTTTGCGCTTTGGTTCTGGAATTATATAGTTTTTTTGCGCAGAAGTTTTCTTTTTGTTTTCTGAAGAAATGATTTTTGTTTTTGCCGGACTTTCATTTTTTAAGGCTGAAAAGTCAATTTCAAAATCAGCGACAGGCTCTTCCGCGAAGATAAACGAGGCTAGCAATACTGAAAATATAGAAACTGCAATTTTTTTCTTCATTACAATTTTTCACCAAAGTAAATTCCTGCCCATTCCCAGCGTCCATGGATTTCCGGGTCAGCTGGAAAATTCACTTTTCTAAAATACAGATACCAGACATTTACGTAGTTGCTCCAGCCTGTTGTGCGCAAATATGCTTCTGTTGGAGAAGATGACGGATCGAGTTCCGCGCTGTAACGGATTCTGTTTCCGCGCATAAATGAGCGCATCGAAAAACTTTCCTGGGCATTTATGTCAGTTTCAACTTGCCGCCAGGACATTGCAAAAAAGTTGACTTTTGATTTGTAGCGGTCAAGGGCTCTGTAATTGTATGATGAAATTCCAGATTTTACAGCCGCAACAAGAGCGTCAAGAGTTTCAAATGTCCAGTCTTTTGCTGAATTGCTGAAATCTATAAGCTGCTTTGCATTTAAATATGCGTTAGGGTAGCCTGAAATTTGCAGCGTGGACGCGTCGTCTTGGTCAAGAAACTGCGTGTATGAGCGGATTGCCTGGTTCCATTCGCCTTCCTTTTCGTATTCAAGGGCGAGCCTGTAGAAAAGTTCCGTTGTGCTTACGTTGTTTGGAAATCTGCTTATAAGCTGGTTGAAATATGAAATTCTGTTTGCCGGGCTTGAGCTGATTTGAATTAAATGCTGAAGGCAAATAAAATGAATTGATTTTCCCTGAACAATAAGATCGTTGTAGTTGTTTATAATCCGCTCAAAATAGTATTCAGCTATTGGCTCTGCTTCGTTTTCAAGGTAAGCATAAGCTGTCATCAAAAGCCAGTATGCGTTATAAGAATCGTCTTCGTGCAGTTCAACCCAGTTTGTAAGAAAATGCACAAGCGATGCATAGTCTTTTACGGAAAGCATATTGTTTGCGATTCTGTTTACAACCGCATATCTTGTTTCTCCCTTTGTTTCTTTTTTTTCAAGCAGCGAAATCAAAAGATTCTGTGTGTTCTTGTATTGCTTTGAAAAAGCTTCCGGCAGAATTGCGCCTTTTCTGTCTTTTGCGCATGACATTATAATTATGGAAAAAAAAGCCGCCGCCGCAAATCTAAAAACTTTCCGAATCATTCTTTTATTCTACCATATTATAGAAACTATTTTCAATTAAAAATTTGAATCGCAAAGTTGTTCCTGTAAGTTTTTAAAAGCCGTTGTCAAGAATTGAAATTTATCTTATTATTTAATGAAACTATGGAAAATCTTGAGCGGAAAAAAAAAGTTTCTCCTGCAGGACTAAGAAAACGCAGCCTTTACATTGCATTGGGATTCATGCTTGTTTTTGACAGCATTTTTTTTGCCTTGCTGAACATAGAATTATTACATTTAAATTTAAAAGAACTTTGGCCGGTTATTGTTATTAATGCCGGACTTGCTTTTCTTGTTTCAGATTTATTCATTTATAAAAAAATCAGGGCGGTTTTTCTTTTTCCGTCTGTCGCGCTTTTTGTTCTGGGAATTATTTTCCTGCTTTTTTCGCTTCATGTGTTTCATATTTCGTTTGCAAAATTTATTTCGGTTTTCTGGCCAATAGTCCTTTTTGTTCTGGGAATTCTTCTTATTCTTGTTTATGGAGTTCAAAGAATAAACAGCGAGGAATTTCCGTATATAAAGGATGATTCTTCAGATGACAGCTTTTAGAAAATTTGCTTTAAGGAAAACTGTGGCCGGGTTTTTTAGAGATGCCACAATTTCAGAAAGAATTTCTTTACGGAAAATGCGTGGAACTTTTTATCTTGTTTTTGCTACATTGCCATTTATTTTCTCTTGTGCAAGTTCACCTTCTCCTGCGCCGAAATCCGAAGAAAAGTTGCCGGCAGTCGCGGTTCAAGTTTCTCCTTCAAAAAACAGGTCTTTTTTTTCTTCTATCGACAAAGAAACAATGCGCCTTGTGGAAATCGGTTCTCCACAAAGTTTAAGGCAGGCCGCAGCTTCAATTCATAAAAGTTCTCCCGATGACTATTCCGACGCTGAAAAAAGCATTCTTTATATTTCCGCGGAAATTATGAAACTTGCCTGGCCGTCAGAAGCCGTTACTTGGAGTGTTCCGCCTATTGCAAGGACAAATCAGTACATTGGTGCCGTTGAAAGCGCAAAGAAGGGAATTTATGATTTAAGCATGAACCGCTCTGATTTTCTTTCCATTATGCTTCCATCGTTGGTTCTTTTGACTTCATCAGGAGTAACAATTGAAGATTATTATGAGCTGTCTGAAAACTCTTTGAATTTTGCTCTTGAGCTTTGTCCTGATTCAGTTCTTGCAAATTATCTTATGGGAATTCTTTGTCTAAAGCAGAACGAAAATGAAAAGGCTTTGGAATATTTTAAGCTTAGCAACGGAAAATATGCTGGCGGAACAAAAGAAATTCTTGAGTCTGTGGCAAAGGCTTGTTTTTTGACTGGAAAGTATGAGCTTGCGCTTTCATTTGGAGAAGAACTTTTGTCGCGCTTTCCACAGGATACAGAGCTTTTAAAAACTTGCGCTCTGTCTGCTTTTCATCTTGGGGACTTTGACAAGACAGAAGGCTTTGTTGTGCGTGTGCTTTTGCTTGAACCGGACAACACAAGCTATGTTTTACTGCGTGCAAAAATCCTAATGGAAAATCAGGACTATATCAGGGCTTCTTCTTTGCTTGATGCCGTTGAAAAGAAAAATTCCGCTTCCAAGGAATATTATCTTTTGCGTACACAGCTTTTGCGTGACTGGAGCAAGAATAATGCCGCCGCTATAGAAACCGCCGGAACTGCTCTTAACTTATATCCTTATGATTCTGAAACTTTGCTTGTTGCCGCAGAAACTGCTTCTGTTGCGGGACTTTCTGTAAATGGAATGACAGCTCTTGAGCTTGCTGAAAAAGTTCTTGAAAAAGATTCAGAAAATGTTCAGGCAATGGAAATTCTTTTGGATGAATATATAAAAAAATCTGATTATGCAAAGGCGTATTCCCTAAGCTCACGACTTATGCAGATTCCTTCAGTGCAAAAAACTTCGCTTTTTAGGCATATCGATATTTGCCTTGCATTAAAAAAGAACACTGAGGCGATGAATCTTGCGCTAAAGGATTATGAGAAAAATCCCGCTGATGAGAATTCGTGCATGGCTTACGTAAAAGTTCTTTCTGCTTCCGGACAAAAAAATTCAGCGATGCAGCTCATTTCAAGTCTTTTGTCTTCCGCCAGTCAAAAAATGAAAAGCTTTTTGTATTTTGAACGCAGCCAGATTCAGGGAACAGAAGATTCAGTTCTTGCGGATTTAAGGGCAAGCCTGACTGCAAACCCGCGCAACAAGGATTCTCTTTACAGTCTTTACAAAATTTACTATGCAAAAAAAGACTGGAGGCGGGCGCAGTATTATTTGAAGCAAGTTGTGGCTCTTGACCCGTCAAATTCTTTGTATCTAAGCAAAAATTCAGAACTAGAAAAGTTGCTAGGAAGATAATTTCCTCTTATTGAAAAAAAATTTTATCCCAATTAGCGCAAGAAAGTTTAGAGTTTATGAAATGAATTCCTCTAAATAATTCTCTTGTAAATTTATGCGAATAATGCTATCCTTTCATACCATTTTAAATTAATTACGAAGGAAGGAATTTAATATGTTGTTTAATTCACTTTTGTTACAGGCAGCTGATCCTGCGGCTATGGGCGGCGGATTTGGAATGTTTTTGCCTCTCATTCTTATCATAGGAATCATGTACTTTTTTATGATTCGTCCGCAGAACAAAAAGCAGAAAGAACTTCAGAAAATGCTTGATGCGCTTCAGAAGGGCGACAAAGTAATTACAATCGGAGGAATCCATGGAACTGTCAGTTCTGTAAAAAAAGATTCAAATGTCGTTACAATAAGAGTTGATGAAAATACAAAAATAGAATTCAACCGCTCTGCAATTGCAACTGTTGTTTCTGATAAGCCTGCTGAAAAAACTGAAGAAAAGAAATCAGGAAAAAAGCAGAAAGAAGAACTAAAAGCCAGCACGGAAAACAAAGAGCCTGCTGCTTCAGAGGAAAAGAAAGATGAGTAAAAAAAGCCGGCTTTTTATGATTATTGCAGTGCTGGCTGTTTGCTTTGCCTTTTTGTGGCCGTCAATCAGCTGGTATGTACGCACTCCAAAAGAAGACAAGGTTCTTGCCTTGAGTTCTTTGGAAAATATAAAAAATTATTCAAGCTTCAGGGCTAATTCTGAAGTTAGAAAATTAGTTGATGCTGTAAAAGCAAATCCAGAAGCTCCTGTTCCAGAAGATAACCAGTGGCTTTTAAAGCAGGCAAAGATGAATTTCAAGGCTGCCGGAGAAAAAGCTCCTGCCGCCATCCTTTTGAAAGACGCTTTGAATTCTTTTGATTCAAAATCAGAGCTTGCTTCTTTTATCGAAGGAATTTATAGAAAAAAGATTCTTAAGACAAAAGACTATTATAAGAATTCTGTAAAACTTGGTCTTGACCTTTCAGGCGGAATGAACGTAATTGTAAAGGCTGACCTTGACTCTGTTATTGCAAAGCAGGGCGACGCTGTTTTGGACACTGCAACTTTGAAAGCTGATATAATGGCGCAGGCTGTTGAAACTTTGACAAGCCGCATTGACCGCTTTGGCTTGAGTTCTCCAACAATCAGACAGCAGGGTGAGGATAGAATTTACATTGAGCTTCCTGGTTCTGCAGAAGCTGATCAGATTAACTCGATAATTCAAGGACGCGGAATTTTGAATTTCCGCCTTGTTGACAATGAGGCTACTTCAAATTTCAATGCTTATTATTACAACAATCCTGATACAACTTTTGATATAAGAGGAAATCTTGTTAATCCTTCAATTATCCCTGACGACTGTGAAGTTTTGGGCTACTACACAACGGACGCTTACGGGCTTGACCAGCGCGAAGGCTATCTTGTTGTGAAGAAAGATGTTGCTCTTGACGGAAAGCACATAAAGTCAGCTGATGTCGGTGCGGAAGAGCTTACAGGACGTCCTGCGGTTACATTTTCTCTTGATGCTGAAGGCGCTGAAATCTTTGGAAAATTCACTGGCGAGCACGTTGGTGAAAACCTCTGCATTATCAGCGACAATAAAATCAAGTCAAATGCTACTATAAATACAGCCATTACAGGCGGAAACGTTCAGATTACAGGATTTGGACAGCGTGAAGCCCAGAACTTGCGCAAGGTTTTGCAGACAGCTTGGCTTGATGTTCCTCTTAGCGTAGAAAGCCAGCAGGTAATTGGAGCTTCTTTGGGAGAACAGGCAATCCGTCAGGGACTTTTGGCAGTTGCAGTTGGTCTTCTTTCAATTATGGTTTTCATGCTTATATGGTACAAGGGTTCTGGAATAAACGCCTGTGTTTCTCAGGTTTTGAATCTCTATATCATGTTCAGTATTTTGAGCGCATTTAATCTTACAATCACTTTGCCGACTGTTGCCGGTATGATTCTTACAATCGGAATGGCAACTGATGCTAACGTTATTATCTTTGAACGCATAAAGGAAGAACGTCGCCTTGGAAAAGACAGAGTTTCTAGTGTAAGCGCGGGATTTGACAACGCATTCTGGGCAATCATGGACTCAAATATCACAACATTTATCGCCGCAATATTTATGACACAGCTTGGAAGCGGTGCCGTTCAGGGATTTGCAGTGAGCCTTGCGATTGGTGTAGTTTCAACAGTATTTACAGCTTTGGTTGTCTCTCGCCTTATATTTGATTTCCAGACAGAGGTCTTAAAAGTAAAGAATATCAGCATTGGCTGGGGGATTAAATAATGAAAACAGTAAAAAAATTCAGTAAAGCATTTCCTGCCTGCGCTGTTTTAAGTTCAGTTTTGATTCTTTTTGGAATCGCAGGATTTTTTATCCGCGGAATAAACTTTGGCATTGACTTTGTGCCTGGTCTTTTGGAAGAAGTCCGCATTGGTCCGGCTGCTATTGAAATTTCCTACAACGGTTCTGCAAATATAAGTGTTGGAACTTCAAGCACTGCACTGGAACTTGTTATAACAGGAACTAGCGCAGAAAACGAAACTAAAATTTTTTCTTATGCGCAGAATCCTTCTATAAAAGATATTGCGGCTTCTCTTTCTGAAGTTGACGGACTTTCAGTTTCTGTAAAAGGCGCTGAAAATGTAAGTTCTTACGGAATTTATTTGGACAGCTCTTCAACTTCTCGTCTTTCCGCAGACGCTCCTGTTTTGCTTTATGTTTCAGACGCATCGACAAATGTTTCTATTGATGATGTCCGCTCGGCTCTTGCCTCTGAAAGCGTTGAAGTAAAGGAACTTGGAGATGATTCAAACAGAAGTTTCCAGATTCGCGCGGCAATTTCAAAGAACGATATTTCTTCTGATTCTCTTCAGGCAGAAATTATCGGTTCGCTCAAGGAAAAATTCGGCGAAAGCAATGTTGCGATTATTAAAACTGACTTTGTAGGCTCAGGATTTTCTAGCAGCAATGCAATCAAGTCTGTTATTCTTGCAGTTGTAACTTTGCTTGCAATCTGGATTTACTGTGCTATAAGATTCCACTGGGATTTTGCGGCCGGTGCTATAATCGGACTTGTGCATGACTGTCTTATAATGTTCTCGTTTATTTCATGGACACAGGTTGAATTTTCTGCGACAAGCTTTGCGGCGGTTCTTACGATTTTTGGTTACTCAATCAATGCCACAATCGTTATTTTGGATCGCGTGCGCGAAAATATAAGCTTGATTCAGACAAAGAAATTTAACGATATATTGAATGCTTCGATTTCTGAAACATTATCGCGCTCAATTATCACAACTGTAACAACAATGTTCGCTTCTGTTGCGCTTCTTGTTTTTACTTCGGGAAGCATAAAAGACTTTGCGATTGTTCTTACAGTCGGTCTTGTTTCTGGATGTTATTCTTCTATGCTCATTGTTCCGGGCTTTGTGTCTTTGATGCGCCGTAACTGGGAGCCGGGAGAATTTGCAAAACATGTAAGGCCGCATAACAACAAGAATGTTCTTTCGTTTAATTCAACACAGAATGTTTAAATATTGCTTTAAGCGGATTTTTTCCGCTTGATAAGGAATTATTTTAAGGCCGTAACTTTTTTAGTTGCGGCTTTTTTCTTTTATATACTAGTTTCAGGCGATACGATTTTTGAAACTGGCGTTGGAGTTGCTGTTGAAAGTTGTTCGTGCCAAAGTTCTTGGGTTTTGCATGGGAGTCAGACGTGCAGTTGAAACTGCTTCCGCTGCTCTTGAAAATTCAGAAAAAAATGGACATAAGAAAGTTTTTACTCTTGGACCTTTGATTCACAATCCTCTTGTTATGGATTCTCTTGAAAAAAAAGGCGCGCAGATTCTTGAGCCATCTTCACTTGAAAAGGCAAAGAGCGGTTCAGTTGTTGTAATCCGTGCGCATGGAACTACGCCGCAAGTTGTGTCTGCTCTTGAAAATCAAGGGGCGGAAATTCTTGATGCGACTTGCCCAAGAGTTCACCTTAGCCAGAAGAGAGCGGCTGAATGGAAAAAAAAAGGTTTTCTTGTTGTGATTGCGGGCGACAAAAATCATGGTGAAGTTGTAAGCATTTCAGGCTATGCGGAAAATCATGCTGTTGTTGTGGAAAGCGCAGAGGAAGCTTTGAAAATTGAAATTCCTGAAAAAACGGTTTTGATTGCGCAGACAACATTCAGTCCTGTTGAGTTTGAAAAAATCGCTTCAGCATTGAAGCAGAAAAATCCTTCAGTTCAAATTTTCAATTCTATATGCTCAGCGACAATGGAGCGGCAAAACGCATTGAAAGAACTGGAAGGCAAAGTGGATGCGATTCTTGTCATCGGCGGAAAGAATTCTGCGAATACACGTAGGCTTTTTGAAACGGCTTCTTTAATCTGCGGAAAAACTGCGCTCATAGAAGATTCTTCTGAAATTCCTGATAGTTTTTTTTCTTTAAAAACTGTCGGACTTACTGCCGGGGCAAGCACTCCTGATTTTGTCATAGATGAAATTGAGCGTGCATTGCTTTCCGGTAAATAAAAATTTTATTTCATTTGAAATAGTTTTGTTTTTCGTTATAATTTGAAACTGGAGGTTTGCTTTATGAAAAAAGTAATTTTGGCTGCGTTTTTTTTAGCAGGCATGGCTGAACTGTTTGCTTACAATCCGCCTTATGGTGGTGAAGACCTTTATAGACTTGCACATCCTGAGCTTATGTCTGGTGCCGCGTCTGCTGCTGGCGGTCCGAATTTTACGATTGTTCCTGCGTCCATAACTTATAATCCCGCCCTTACTGCTGGTGTGCAGCGTGCTGATATTGATTTTAGCGGAACTGTTTTTTATAACTTTGATAAAATAAAAATTGAAGGCGAAAGCAGCGATAAGACTGTTGGTGGCGGATTTCAGGCTGGAATGATTGCTCCTACAAAATGGTCTGTTATTTCGCTTACTGCAAACGCTCTTTTTGCTGATTTTTACGGAATGGATTTAAGAAAGACTTTGGTTTTTCACGCCGGATTGGCAAAAGAAGTCAATGAAAGACTTTCCGTAGGCGCAAATGCGTATACCGGTCTTTATATGGGAAGCGGCTCTGATTTTTCTGCTGGAGTGGATTTTGGTGCGCTTTATAAAATGAGCAGCTTTGGCATTTTTACAAATCCGAGGTTTGGAATTTCTCTTTTAAATATTGGAAAGCCTGCTGACTATGAAACACTTGGAATTGATGAAAAGAAGGATTCTTCATCTTATCCGTCTATGCTTACTCCAAGGGTTTCCTTTGCTTCGACTGTTTTTGAAGTAAAAAAATGGACTGGCTCGTTTAGCACGGATTTTGCCTTTCCATTTTTTCAGAATTGTATAATGGATTTAGGAGTTGGATTTGAATATAACAAATTTGTCCGCTTGTCTCTTGGCTGGCAGGCGAATGTCCGCGAAATTTCAGAAGGAAAGGCAGACGGCGTGAACAGTGTTTCAGTTGGCGTTTCATTAAAACTTGGAATAACTTCTAAGAAATTTTCAGAAACTAATTCAGACTGGGAAAAGAGCGAACTAACTCCTTCTGTTGCGACGCAGACTCTTTATTCAGGAATTCAGGCTGTAAGTTTTGGCGCAAGGCTTGACTTGGGATTGAAAGACACCGATGCTCCTGAAATCATTCTTTGGAACGAGGAATAAAAAATGAAAAAAACAACTAGAAAAATTTTTACGGCATTTGCACTTTTCTCTGCGCTCAGTTTCTCTTCTGAGCTTTTTGCCGAGCCTGGCATTGTGTATATTTCACCGAACAACGACGGAATTCAGGATACTCTTGAAGTTCCTTTGAAAATCCGCGAAAAACGCTATGTAAAAGAATGGAGCTTTGTAATCACTGATGAGGGTGGAAATGTTGTGCGCACAATCGGAAACAAAATTTCGCTTCCTTCAAAATTCACTTTTAAAACTTTTTTCAAGACGTTGATAACTCCAAAGCGCGGCGTTGATATTCCTTCAACAATTGTCTGGAACGGATTTTTGGATGACGGTTCGTTGGCGCAGGATGGAACTTATTACTATCAGTTTACGGCTTCTGATGACAATGGAAATACTGCCACAACTTCAAAACTTCCGGTTGTAGTTGACAATACTCCGCCGGAAATCAATCTTGCGAAAATTGAAGGTGCCGATAAAATTTTTGGCGAAGGAAACAAGGCTGTGTTGAAAATCAAGCAGTCTGGTTCAACTGAAAAACTGTGGACTGCAAAAATAACAGATGACCATGGAAATCTTGTCCGCTCATACAAATGGGAAGATTCTTCTCCGCTTGAAATTGAATGGAACGGAACAAACGAAAGCAAGTCCATTATGCCAGACGGAGTTTACAACTACGAAATTACTTCGACTGACTTGGCAGGAAACACTTCTGAGCAAGCAAGAATTTCAAATATAATTTTTTCTGCTGAAAAGCCTGAAACCGCAGTTTCAATAAACGGCTCAAGGTATTTTGCTCCGTCTCCAAAAGGAAGCGTGGCGGTTGCAAGAAGGACAATTAATTTTTCAGTTGCAATTCCTTCTCCATCTGCAAGCGTGAACTCTCTTACCGACTGGCAGATTTCTATTGTAGGAAAAGACGACGACAAAGTTTACTATTCAAAATCTGGAAAAACAAATCCGCCTTCTTCATTTTTATTTGATGGAAAAAATAATTCGGGTAAAGATTTGGCTGATGGCGAGTACCGCGCAAAAATAACTGCAAAGTATTTGAATGGCTATGAGCCTGCTGCTGTTTATTCTCCTGTTTTTGTTCTTGACAATGAAGCTCCAAAGGCAGCTGTTTCTCTTCCTGCAAATACAGTTTTCAATGGAAAAAATAAATTTCAGATTTCTCAGCAGCAAGTTGCGGAGCCAGCCTATACTGGAGAAAAAACTTGGACAGGAAAGATTGTTGATGAGAACAATGCCGCTGTAAAGAATTTTGACTTTGACACAGTTCTTCCTGCTTCTGTTGAATGGGATGGACTTGATGACAACGGACAGTTTGTAAAAGACGGAAAATATAAATATGTTCTTGAAGTTTCTGAACTTGCTGGAAACAGCAATTTGATGGAATCAAAAGAATTTGTGCTTGACACAAGCAAGACTGAACTTGCGCTTTCTGTAAGTTCTGCTGCATTTTCACCGAACGGAGATGGAGTTCAGGACAAAGTTGTTTTGACTCCAGTTGCAAAAGCTTCAAGTGGAATCGACTCTTATGAACTTAAGATTTTCAATGGAACGGCTGTAAGGACTTTTAAAGGCTCTGGAAAAATTCCTTCTTCATTTGTTTGGGACGGACTTGCTGACGATGGAACAAGGTGCGCAGACGGAACTTATTCTGCTGTTATAAAAACTGTCGCAAACAGCGGAACAGAAGCGGAAGCCGCAAGCCAGGAATTCATTCTTGACACAGTTGCGCCTTCAATAAAAATTTCTGCACCTTATACAATTTTTTCTCCAGATGGAATCTCAAGCCGGCAGACTATTCCTGTAAAAGTTGAAGACTGCTCTGTTGAAACAAAATGGAATGCTGAAATTCGTAATGCGAAAAATCAGGTTGTAAAAACTTTTGTCTGGAATAATTCAAAGGCTTTGGGTTTTGCATGGGACGGAACAGACGATAGCGGAAACAAAGCGGCAAATGGAATTTATTCACTTGCGGTTTCTTCAAAGGATGCGGCAGGAAATTCTGGAAGCACAACGATTGCAGGAATTTCCTTGGATGCGCGTCCGGTAACAGGATTTGTTACTGCTGAATACAAAGGCATTTCTCCTAATGCCGACGGAATTCTTGATGCCCAGAAATTTGGTATAAAAGTTTCTCTTGCTGAAGGAATTTCTTCATGGAAATTTGACATTGTTGATTCTGCCAATTCTGTTGTAAAAACATTTTCTAGCAATGACAGTGAAAATCTTCCGGCTGCAATTACTTGGGGTGGCGACACATCGGATGAAAAAATTGCTGAAGGAATATTTGTTGGAAAACTTCATGTTGAGTATACAAAAGGAAACGTTGTAGATGCGGCTTCTTCAAGCTTTATCTGCACTGCTATTCCGCCTGCGCTTTCTGTTAGAACTGCTCCAAAATATTTTAGCCCGGATAACGACGGAAATGATGATGACTTGTTCATTGAACTTGGATGCCAGACAATTGCCGGACTTAAAAATTGGAACTTTACAATCAAAGACAGAAATGGAAAATCATTCTGGAAGACAAGCGGAAAATCTTCAATTACAAAAAGAATCATTTGGGACGGTCGCGGAAACAATGGAGAAATTGTTCAGTCGGCGGAAGATTATCCTTTTGAATTTACAGCTTGCGATGAGCTTGGAATGTCAAGCGCTGTCAAAGGCGTTATAAATGTTGATGTTCTTGTTGTCCGCGATGGCGACAAACTCAAAATGCAAATCCCTTCAATTATCTTTAGAAGCAATGAAGCAGACTTTGGTGTAAGAACTGTTGATTCTAATGGAAAAATTATTAAGGCTGGAATTACACAGGCGCAGGCTGATAACAATGCCCGTGTTCTAAAGCGCGTTTCTGAAATTCTTAAAAAGTTCAAAGATTACAAAGTTACTATTGTTGGACACGCAAATAGAATTTCTGATAACTCTGCGGAAGAAACTGAGGAAGGTGTTTGGGGCAAGGCGTTGATTTCTCTTTCTGAGCAGCGCGCTGAATATGTTAAGAGCCAGCTTGTAAAATTTGGAATTAATTCTTCTCGCCTTTCTGTTGAAGGAAAGGGCGGAACAGAGCCAGTTGCAGACCGCAAGGATACAAATGTGAACTGGAAAAACCGCCGTGTAGAATTTATTCTTGAAAAGTAATTTTGATTCGCACAGAAGGGTATGTACTCGACTGTGATACCTTATGATAATAAGCGACCCCGATGCTTTGTGTCGGGATCGCTTATTTTTGCTTTTTTTTCTATGCCGCGTTTTTTTTATAGAAGTTCTTCTTCTAGCTGGTCAACAAGATCTTTGAATGTGTCAAGAGCCGCTTGAACTGGTTCTGTACTTTCCATGTTTACACCTGCGACTTTTAGGCTTTCGATTGGGTATCTTGAGCCGCCGGACTTTAAGAATTTAAAGTAGTCCTCATGTTCTTGCTTTCCTCCGTTGACAACTCTTTTTGCGAGTGCAAGAGCAGCGGAAATTCCTGTTGAATATTTATAGACATAGAATGCGTTATAGAAATGCGGAATGCGAAGTCCTTCCATGTCGCTGGATTTTTCAAATTTCATTGCAGGTCCGAAGTACTGCTCTAAAAGTTTTCTATAAATACTACGGATTGCTTCTGTGCTTAAAGGTTCGTTGTTTTCTACAGCTTCGTGGCATTTCAACTCAAACTCCGCAAACATTGTCTGACGGTGCAAAGTTGCAAGAATATCGTTCGCGCGCATAGACAAAAGATATTTTTTCATTTCATGGTCTTTTGCATTTTTAAGAAGATACTCGAACACAAGCTCTTCATTGAATGTGGATGCGACTTCGGCTTCAAAAATTGTGTATTCATAAGACATAAATGGGTTGTTGCGGACGCTGTACCATGAATGCATTGAATGACCGCCTTCATGCGCCATTGTGTAAACGTCTCGCAATGAAGTGTCTTTGTAATTTAAAAGAATGTAAGGATATCCTTCGTAGCATCCGCTTGAAAATGCTCCAGAATTTTTTCCTTTGTTTTCGAATCTGTCAACCCAGCCGCCTTTTAATCCGCCACAAAGTGTGTCTGTGTATTCGCTTCCCAAAACTGCAAGCGCGTTTCTTACAATTTCAACAGACTCGTCATAAGAAATTTTTGACTTTATAGATTTTACCAATGGAACGTAAACGTCATAGTGCCGGAGTTCTTCAACTCCAAGAACTTTTTTGCGGATTTTGTAATACCGATGCAGAGTGTCGAGATTCTTGTGAACTGTTTCTATAAGATTTTTGTAAACGCTTACTGGAACTTTGTCGCCGTAAAGAGCTGCTTCCAAAGATGAATTGTAGCCGCGCGCCCGTGCATGAAAAATGTCGTTTTTTACAGATCCTGAATATAAAGCTGCAAGTGTGTTTGCGTGGCTTTCAAATGCTCCGTAGAATTTTTCATAAGCTTCCTTGCGGATTTTTCTGTCCTGATTTTCTTCAAAGTCGCTCCAAGTGCTATGTGTGAGCGGAAGCTGTTTTCCTTCAACCTCTACAGTTCCAAAGTTCATGTCAACATCATTTAAAAGTGAAAATACATTTGATGCTGTCTGTCCGGATTCAGACTGAAGGGCCATTATGCGTTCTTCTTTTTCGCTTAAAATGTGCGGCTTGGCATGAAGTGCTTTTTGAATGTAGATTTTATAGTCTTTAAATTCCGGATGCTCTATCCAGGAATTTATTTTTTCATCTGGAATTGCAAGAAGTTCCGGTGTAAAAAAACTTGTTTCAGAGCAGGCTGCTGTGTATGCCATCATTACGCGGCTGTATTTTTCCTGTGCGGCACTGTCTCCTTGGTCAGCCTCATTGTTAAGACTTGCGTAGTGATAGACTTTTTCAATTTGACGGTCAAGAGCTTCGTCTGCTTTTAAAGCTTCAAGAAAAATGCTGCTGCTTTCCGACAGCCTTCCTTTGAATGATGAAAAATTTTTTACAAGCGAAGGAATCTTTTTTAGATCCGCTTCCCATTCTTCGTCTGTTTTATAAAGTTGTGTAAGATCCCATTTGTATTCCGCAGGGATGTCTTTTCTTAATGGAATTGTTTCGTCTTTCATGTTTTCATATTATATCAAAAATTATAAAAATTCAATTTTGCTTCCTTTGTAGAACTTTATGATAAAATCCTGTAAAATATCCGCCATGAAAAATAGAATCTTTCTTTTTGCATTTTCATTGTTCATGCTGACTTTTTCTTCATGCTCTGGAGTTATTGGCTATGGGGTTCTTTTATGGAATGTCGGCGAAAAAGAAATTCCAGACGGAACAGTTGTTCCTGTTTATTTAAAGTCAAATATTTCCAAAGTTTATGTAATCGGACTTCCTGAAACAAAAGAAAAAATTGAAGTTCCTCTATGGAAACTTTCAGTTCCAGAATCAAAATCAAAGGCATTGAAACGTGCGCAAAAGTATTCTGAATATAAAGGAAAATATGCTTTTTGCATTTTGGACGGACTTCCAATCCGCGCAGAAAAAATGAACACTTCAAAGCAGGTTTACCGTCTGCGCAAAAATGAAGTTGTTCGCACGCTTTATAAAGAAAAAGGCGTTTCTCCTACAAACGGCGGAGTTCCTCTTTCTGGTGAATGGCTTCATGTTCTTACTGACAACGGAACTGAAGGCTGGTGCTTTAGCTACAATCTTAGGCTCTTTGAAATGAACTTGGATGGAACTTACGGAATTGGATCGGAAGTTGTTGAAGCTCAAAAAGCCGATGAAACTCTTGAAAGAATTCTTTCAACTGTCTGGTATCCTGAATATTACCGAGGCATGATTTCTAAAAAGCAGATTGACTTGGATTACATTGTTCCAGTCTACGGTTTTGATTCAGGCTATGTTTCTGGCACTACAAAAATCAGCCTTCCGAATTTAAATGTAAGTTTTCCGTATTCTGAATTTGAAAAATCAGACAACGGAGACTACAAGGCAAAAGACGCTCCTGTTGAAATTGTTCCGCGGAATTCGAAATTCATAATTGTAAAATATATAGATGAAGGCGGAAAACCAAAGACTTACAATTTTGTTTCGCTTGATGAAAATATAAAAATCGAAGAAATAGTTTCTGCAGAAAAAAACAGACGGCAGGGACTTTACAAATCTATCCAAACTCTTGGACCGGATTTCAAGAGCGGAAACTACGGAACACTTTCTTTTAACGATGGGAATATTTTCAGGTGGAGCGGATTTTCTAAGCTTGTTCCGTCTGTAATTCCTTCAGGTTCAAAAGGCTTTGGAATTGTTGAAATGAAATATTTTCTTGACGGAACTTTAAAATCTTCTTGGGACGGAGTTGTTACATTCCATTTTGAAAATGCCAGCCGTGAAGTCAACTTCCTTTATAAAAAAGAAGTCAACGGACTTAGGCTTGCTTATGCGAATATAATTGAAAAATACGACGATAGTTTTGGAAGAAAATATTCTTCAGTTTCTCTTCCTGCGAATTCTATGGTTTTGTTTTTTCAAAAATAAAAATTACTGAGCTAGTTTCAGAATTCAAAAAATTTTTTCTGCTTTGAACTGGCTTATAAAAATAGGTTTTTTATGGCGTTTATTCAGTTTTCAAAAGTTTCGCTTGCATTTGGCGACAGAGATATTTTAAAGAATGTTTCTGTGAATTTGCAGGCAGGAACAAAGGCTGCTCTTACCGGCGCAAATGGAGCAGGAAAATCGACTTTGATAAAGATAATGGCTGGCATTTCAGAACCTGATTCTGGAGAACGGATTGCTCAAAAGGATGCGCGCATTGCATATCTTCCACAGAGCGGGCTTGTTCATTCAGGCTGCACTTTGAAGGAAGAAGCAGACAAGGCGTTTGACTGGGGCTACGAAATTCAAAAGAAGGCAGATACTCTTGGCGAGCTTTTAAAGTCAAATCCTGAAAACTCTGACAAGATTGCACTTGAGCATTCAGAACTTTTGGCGGAACTTGAAAACAGCGGCTGGTATCGGCGTGAAGTTCTTGCTGAACAAATTTTGCTTGGTCTTGGCTTCGAGCGCTCTGATTTTACAAAGCGCACTGAAGAATTTTCCGGCGGATGGCAGATGCGTATTGCGCTTGCAAAAGCCCTTATGTGTGGTCCTGACATTCTTCTTCTTGACGAACCTACAAATTATCTTGACATTGAAGCGCGTAACTGGCTTGAAAAATTTCTTGCGGATTTTAAAGGCGGATTTTTGCTTGTAAGCCATGACCGCTATTTTTTGGATCATACAATAAATGAAGTCTACGAGCTTTTTAATGGAACATTAAAACGTTACCCTGGAAATTTTTCACATTATGAGGAAGTTCGTAAAGTTGAACTTGAATCTCTGATTGCTTCTTATGAACAGCAGCAGCAGGAAATTCAGCATCTTGAAGAATTTATAAAACGTTTCGGCTACAAGGCGACAAAGGCGGCTCAAGCTCAAGAGCGTCAGAAGATGCTTGATAAAATCCTTGAAAACAAAATTGAAATCCCAGAGAACCTTAAAAAAATTCATTTTAGTTTTCCAGAAGCTCCTCATTCCGGCCGGCTTGTTCTTACACTGGAAAATATCTGCAAAAACTACGGCGGACCTGATATAATAAAAGATCTGAATCTTGTTGTGGAAAACGGCGAGCGTCTTGTTGTCGCAGGAAGAAATGGAGCCGGAAAATCAACCTTGCTTAGAATCATTGCAGGAATCGACCATGATTTTTCAGGAACTGTAAAACTTGGAGCTGGAGTTTCAGTCGGATATTTTAGTCAAGACAGCGCGGAAAAAATAAATGGCAGCGAAACAATTCTTGAGCGTCTGGAAAACAATGCGCCTCTTGAACTTGTTCCGAAACTCCGTGATATGCTTGGCGCGTTTTTGTTCCGTGGTGACGATGTTTTTAAAAGCATCAATGTGCTTTCTGGAGGAGAAAAATCCCGCATTGCATTGCTTGAGCTTTTGCTTCGTCCTGTGAATCTTCTTGTTCTTGATGAGCCTACGAACCATCTTGATATGCATTCAAAAGATGTCCTGCTTGAGGCTTTGAAAAGTTTTGGAGGAACAGTTGTTTTTGTAAGCCATGACCGCGGATTCATTGAAGAGCTTTCTACAAAAGTTCTGGAGCTTCATCCCGGTGTTTTCAGAGAATTTGTCGGCGACTACAAATATTATATGCAGCGCATAGAAGAAGAGCAGTCTGCGGAAGGCGAAAAAAATTCAGTCCCCGAAGCAAAAAGATCAGAGCAAAAAACTGAATCAAAACTTTCGTGGGAAGAACAGAAAAAGCGCGAGTCCGAAAAAAGAAAAATTCAAAAGGAGGCAGACAAACTTGAAGCCATGATTCTTGAGTCGGAAGAAAAAAAATCCGAACTTGAAAATCAGCTTTCTTTGCCAGAAGTTTATTCAAATGGCGAAACTGCAAAATCTGTTCAGGCTCAAATTTCAAAAATCGCTTCGGAGCTTGAAGAGCTTAATGCTCAGTGGCTTTGCGCTGCGGAAAAACTTGAGGCGTTTTCGTGATGAAAACTTTGTGCAATTTGTTGCGCATTTTTTTTTATATAAATTGAAAAATTACATTTATTGGATTATTATATTCTCAGTTTAATCCAAGGCGGAGGAGCGAATGAAAGTTTTAGTTATTGGTGGCGCTGGATATATCGGAAGCCACGTTGTAAAAGAACTCATGGCGAAAAATCATGAAGTTACGGTTTTTGACAATCTTTCAAGCGGACTTATCCAGAATCTTTTTAAGAAGAATGAATTTATTGCAGGCGATATTCTTCATCCGGAAGATTTGGACAAAGCATTTGCACGCGGATTTGATGCTTTTATTCATCTTGCTGCGTTTAAGGCTGCCGGCGAGTCTATGATTTTTCCGGAAAAATATTCAATAAACAACATAAACGGAACTTTGAATATTTTGAATGCTGCTGTTGCGCACAACTGCCTTAACATGGTTTTCTCTTCAAGCGCAGCGACTTTTGGCGAGCCTCAGTATCTTCCTATTGATGAAAATCATCCTAAGAATCCTGAAAATTACTACGGATTTACAAAGCTTAAAATTGAAGAGTTCATGGGCTGGTACGATAAGCTTAAGAATCTGAAATTTGCTGCTCTTAGATATTTTAATGCGGCAGGATATGATCCTGAAGGCGTTATTTACGGACTTGAAAGAAATCCTGCAAACCTTCTTCCTGTGATGATGGAAGTTGCCTGCGGAAAGCGCGGCAAGCTTAAAGTTTTTGGAAGCGACTATGATACACGCGACGGAACTTGCATCCGTGATTATATTCATGTAACGGATTTGGCTTCTGCTCACGTTCTTGCTTTGGAATACATTGCAAAGAACAAAAAGAGCCTTACGCTCAACCTTGGAACAGGAAAGGGAATTACTGTTACAGAAATGCTTGAAGCTACTCGCCGCATAACGGGAAAAGAAATTCCTGCTGAATATGTTGGCAGACGCGCGGGAGATCCGGCTCAACTTACAGCTTCTTCTAAACTTGCAAAAGAAGTGCTTGGATGGGAGCCAAAATATAGTGATGTTGATACTTTGATAAAGTCAACTTATGATGCTTACTTAAAGTACTACAGTGAAAATTAGTTTTTCAAAAAGCCGTCTGTTGAAACAGGCGGCTTTTTTGTTTTATAATTTTCCAAAAATATTCTAGGACACAAAAATGAATGTTGATTTTGAAAAGATAAAAAATTACATAGAAAATAACACTTGCAGCATGGTGGAGCTTGAAAAACTTTTGACTTCTATTCCTGCTCTTGCTCCTGAAAACGGCGGTGAGGGCGAAGAAAAAAAATGCGCGGCGCTTGAGAAGTGGCTTTTGTCAAACGGAATAAAAAATCTTAAGCATTATGATGCTCCAGACTCAAGAGTTCCTGCTGGATTCCGTCCGAATTTAGTCGCTGAAATTCCGGGTGAGAAAAATGATTTTTGCATTTGGGTTTGCGCGCATCTTGATGTTGTTCCTGTTGGCGAGCTTTCTATGTGGAATACAAATCCGTGGCAGGCTGTTGAAAAAGACGGAAAAATATTTGGCAGAGGAGTTGAGGACAATCAGCAGGGGCTTTGCAGCGGAGTTCTTGCGGCGTTGAGTTTTGTAAGGCAAAATATTGTTCCTGCTCATACTCTCAAGCTTCTGTTTATGGCTGATGAGGAAGTCGGCTCAAAGTATGGAATGAATTTTCTTATAGAAAACCACAAGAATATTTTTGGAGCAGATGATAGAATTCTTATTCCAGACGGCGGAGATCCTTTAGGACAGACAATCGAAGTTGCGGAAAAAAGTATTCTTTGGCTCAAGTTCCATATAATCGGAAAACAGGCGCATGGTTCTCGTCCTGATCAAGGCTGCAATGCAAAACTTGCTTCAAGCTATCTTGCTTTAAAGGTTCATGAACTTGAAAAACTTTTTAATGCGCATGACAAAATGTTTGAGCCTTCGCGTTCAACTTTTGAGCCGACGATGCAGTACCAGAATGTTTCCGGCGTGAATATAATTCCGGGCGATGATGTTTTCTGTGCAGACTGTCGTATTCTTCCGCAGTATTCACTTGACCAAGTACGCGCTGAAGTGAATAAAGTTATTCGGGAGACTGAAGAAAGTTACGGCGTAAAAATTCAAGTTGAAGAGCTTCAGGCGGAACAGTCAAAAGCAACATCTGTAGAATCCCATGTTGCAAAAGAACTTTTTGAAGCTATAAAAAATGTCCACGGAGTTGAACCTCGCTTTGTTGGCATTGGAGGCGGAACAGTTGCTTCTGGACTTCGAAATGCCGGAATTGACGCTGTTGTCTGGTCAACTATGGATGAACTTGCGCATCAGCCAAACGAATATGCAATCGTAAAAAATATCGCAAAGGATGCTCTTACAATTGCATATATGGTATGCAGGTGATTTTAAATTTCTTTTATCAAGTGAATTGCTGTCGCGGTATGTCCAGAATTTCCAAGCCGTGAAGAAAGTTCTGTAAAGCCGTTTTTCTTGTACATTGAAACTGCGCTTGAAAACTGCGGGAACGATTCAATGTAAAGTTTTTTGTAGCCTGCAAGTCTTGCGCATTCTTCGGCAAGGCTGAAAAGCTTTGTTCTGATTTTCATTCCGCGTGAATCCGGGCAAAGGTAAAATTTTACAATTTCAGCGCAATCCGCCGGAAGTCCTTCAGTTGGAAAATATCCGCAGCCGCCAAGAATTTTTCCGTTCTGTTCCGCAACAAAATATTCTGATTTTTTATTTTCGCTGAATGTTTCAAAAAGAAAATCTGTTGCCTTGTCTGAATAAACGGAATTTTCTTTTGGTGCTCCGAACTCTTCAAATATTGCGCGGATTATAGAAGACAGCTGCCCGTTGTCTTTTTTCTGAATCGGTCTGATTATTATCGCTTCTGAAATTTTTCCTTGTGCAGAAGCATTTTGACTTCTTTTTTTATTCTGTGGGAACCGTTCTTTTTGAACTCGTTTTCTCTGCTCTTTAAGTTCCCTTATGCTCCAAAGACACGCGCCTCCTATAAGTGCGCACAAAACCGAAACAATTCCGCTTGTAAAAATAGAAACTGCGCAAAATAAAATTCCTGCCGTAAGAAAAACCGGACAGATTTTTTCAGAAAAATAATATTCGCCTTTTATAACAATCGGATGAAAAATTCCAATTACAAAAAATGATGCAAACGCAATGATTATTCCGTAAAAATTCAACATACACTTATTTTATTTAATAGATGCGTAAATGTAAAACATTAAAATTTTACAAAAGCTCTTGATGAATCCCGGGTAAGATAGAGATTGCTCTTTGTTGAGCGGCATTGCTATTAATTCTTGGAGGAATTGTTATGAAGAAGTTTTTAAGAATTTCAATTTGTGTGTTTATCACGTTGTCTATGTTCTGTGGATGCAAGGCTGATGGTGCTCTTGATGATGAAAAATTGTCTGACTTGGTAAATTCTGAAAATGGTAGTAATGAAGAAAAAACAGGAATAAATTGCCTTTCAGTATACAACTCGCCAAGCGGAAATGGAATTCAGCTTATGTTTTCAAATTTGCCGGACGGATGTAATGGCGCGGATATTATGTATAAATCGGAAAATGATGAATATTGGAAGACAACAGCTTGGATTGATTTAAGTGGCAATAACAGACTTGTTTATTTTCCTTTTGTTGATGAAGGAAAAATATACAGTTTCTATGCGAATCTTAATCATAATGAAACTGGAAAAGAATCTGTGCGCCTTGGGTATTCATCTGTTGTTGAAATTGTGGCTAAGGCTGAAAATTTGCTTGGTGAAATAAAAATATTAAGCAATCCTTATATTGAAAAAAAATATGAAAACGGAATTCTTAGCTTTGATAAAATTTCAGTCAAAAATCCAGATTGTCTGGGTGATGTTATTTGTGAAGTTTTTGATGGAAGATGGGGCTGGCAGGGAGAGTATAAAGGCGAATTTGCAGATGATTCTGTTTCTTTTGATTTTTCTGATGCGAATTTGAGATTTTTTGACAATCGAGACTTTTCCTATGATAAAAATGGAAGATATAATTTCAATGTATATTTTTTTGATAAATCAAGGCGGCGAAACGGTACGTTTGTTTTTTTACCACACAGTTTATAATTCTGAACCAGGATATGGAAAAAAAGGTGCAAATGATTATTATACCTATAAGTAATCTCTATAAAAAAACAAAAAAAATATAAAAAAAAGCGGTTTCAAGGTGTTGACACATCCGTGTGATATGCGGTATATTAATGTCCACCTGCGGCGGCAAGCCGCAAGCTTTTTGAAAGGCATTTATCAGGGATGGACAGCAAAAGCAAGAAACGCTTGTAGGAGAGCAGTTTTGTCGGTGTGTGTTATAGGCGGTCAGATTCGAGAAGATGAGAGGGCCTTTTGAGGCTCTGCGTGTTTATGGAGATCTCCGGTCCCCTCGGGGGCCGAGGAAATAGGCATGGAGAGTTCGATCCTGGCTCAGAACGAACGCTGGCGGCGCGTCTTAAGCATGCAAGTCGGGCGGGATTCACGCGCTTGCGCGTGGTGAGAGCGGCGGACTGGCGAGTAACACGTGGGCGACGCGCCCTCCGGACGGGAATAGCCTGCAGAAATGCAGGGTAATGCCGGATGCGAACGCACGGGCTGGAGCCGTGCGTGGAAAGCCCCCACGGGGGCGCCGGAGGAGCGGCCCGCGGCCCATCAGCTGGTAGGCGGTGCAAGGGACCACCTAGGCTACGACGGGTACCCGGCCTCAGAGGGCGGACGGGCGCATTGGGACTGAGATACGGCCCAGACTCCTACGGGAGGCAGCAGCTAAGAATATTCCGCAATGGGGGGAACCCTGACGGAGCGACGCCGCGTGGGCGAGGAAGGCCGGAAGGTTGTAAAGCCCTTTTGCGCGCGAGGAATAAGGGGAGGAGGGAATGCCTTCCCGGTGACTGTAGCGCGCGAATAAGCGCCGGCTAATTACGTGCCAGCAGCCGCGGTAACACGTAAGGCGCGAGCGTTGTTCGGAATCATTGGGCGTAAAGGGCGTGTAGGCGGCCCTGCAAGCCTGGCGTGAAATCCCGGGGCCCAACCCCGGAACCGCGCTGGGAACTGCTGGGCTTGAGCCGCTGTGGCGCAGCCGGAATTCCAGGTGTAGGGGTGAAATCTGTAGATATCTGGAAGAACACCGATGGCGAAGGCAGGCTGCGAGCGGACGGCTGACGCTGAGGCGCGAAGGCGCGGGGAGCGAACAGGATTAGATACCCTGGTAGTCCGCGCAGTAAACGATGCACACTGGGTGTCCGGGCATGAGCCCGGGTGCCGAAGCGAACGCGTTAAGTGTGCCGCCTGGGGAGTATGCCCGCAAGGGTGAAACTCAAAGGAATTGACGGGGGCCCGCACAAGCGGTGGAGCATGTGGTTTAATTCGATGGTACGCGAGGAACCTTACCTGGGCTTGACATACACAGGGATTGCCTGGAGACAGGCAAGCGCAGCAATGCGCCTGTGAACAGGTGCTGCATGGCTGTCGTCAGCTCGTGCCGTGAGGTGTTGGGTTAAGTCCCGCAACGAGCGCAACCCCTGCCGCCAGTTGCCAGCATGTAGAGATGGGCACTCTGGCGGAACTGCCGGCGACAAGCCGGAGGAAGGCGGGGACGACGTCAAGTCATCATGGCCCTTATGTCCAGGGCTACACACGTGCTACAATGGCAGGCACAGAGTGAAGCGAGGCCGCGAGGCGGAGCGAAACGCAGAAAACCTGCCGTAGTCCGGATCGGAGTCTGAAACCCGACTCCGTGAAGCTGGAATCGCTAGTAATCGCGCATCAGCACGGCGCGGTGAATACGTTCCCGGGCCTTGTACACACCGCCCGTCACACCATCCGAGTCGGGGATGCCCGAAGCGGGCAGGCCAACCGAAAGGGGGCCGCTCTCGAAGGTATGCCCGGCGAGGGGGGTGAAGTCGTAACAAGGTAGTCGTACCGGAAGGTGCGGCTGGATCACCTCCTTTCTAAGAGAAGGGGAGCGGCAAGTGTGCGCCGCAAGAAGGGCGTTTCTTCTTGACGCTTCTGCTGTCTGTTCCTTGTGCCTGGGGATTTAGCTCAGTTGGCTAGAGCATCGGCTTTGCAAGCCGAGGGTCAGGGGTTCAAGTCCCCTAATCTCCAGTAACGAAGAAAGCTGTTTGAAACTGATAGGGAAGGAAGACGAGACGAGAAGGTAAGAAAGAGGAAGAGGCAATATGGCCAAGCGAGAACAGGTCCATGGCGGATGCCTTGGGGCCGCAAGGCGATGAAGGCCGCGGCAAGCTGCGAAAAGCCCGGGGGAGGAGCACACATCCTGTGATCCCGGGGTAGCCGAATGGGGCAACCCGCGCGCCGGGAGGCGCGCACCGCGCGGGCGAATGAAATAGCCCGGCGGAGCCACACCGCGTGAAGTGAACCATCTAAGTAACGCGGGAGAAGAAATCAACAGAGATTCCCTGAGTAGTGGCGAGCGGAAGGGGAGGAGCCCAAACCGCCTAGAGCGGGGTTGTAGGGCCGCATGGGGATGACCCGCGGAGGGGAACGAATCGGGACGCGCAGCGGAAGGAGCCGGAGAGCTCCGCCGGAGAGGGTGACAGCCCCGTACGCGCAACGCGCCCCGCCTCCGTGATGCGGTGCCTGAGTAGGGCGGGGCACGAGGAACCCTGCCTGAATCCGGGTCGACCACGATCCAAGGCTGAATACTCTGCGGCCACCGATAGCGAAGAAGTACCGTGAGGGAAAGGCGAAAAGAACCCCGGCGAGGGGAGTGAAAGAGAACCTGAAACCATGGACCGCCAAGATGCCGCGGGCACAGGAGCTTGCGGCGTGTCTTTTGTAGAATAAGCCTGCGAGTCGCGGTGCGCGGCGAGGCCAAGGGATTGCAGTCCCGGAGCCGGAGGGAAACCGAGTCCGAACAGGGCGGAGAAAGTCGCGCGTCGCGGACCCGAAGCCAATGTGATCTTACCATGGGCAGGGTGAAGCAGGGGTGAGACCCTGTGGAGGCCCGCACGGTAATCTGTTAAAAAAGGTAGCGATGACCTGTGGTAAGGAGTGAAAGGCTAAACAAACATGGAGATAGCTGGCTCTCCCCGAAATGCCTTTAGGGACAGCCTCGCGCAGGGACGCCGGAGGTAGAGCTCTGGACGGGAGAGGGGGAGTCAAATCCTACCGGTTCCGACCAAACTGCGAATGCCGGCGCCTGTCGCGCGGGAGTGAGACTGCGAGCGACAAGGTCCGTAGTCGAGAGGGAAACAGCCCGGACCGCCGGCCAAGGCCCCAAAGCCATGCTGAGTGTGAAATGAGGTGCGGATGCGCAGACAGCCAGGAGGTTGGCTCAGAAGCAGCCATTCCTTGAAAGAGTGCGTAACAGCTCACTGGTCGAGCATCCGCGCGCAGACAATGTAGCGGGGCTAAGCATGGCGCCGAAGCCGCGGATTCGCGCCTTATGGCGCGACTGGTAGGGGAGCATTCCGCTGACCCATGAAGGCGCGCCCGCGAGGGGCGCTGGAGGAGGCGGAAGAGAGAATGCAGGCATAAGTAACGAAAAGACGGGTGCGATCCCCGTCCGCCGGAAGCCCGAGGTTTCCAGGGTAAAGGCAATCTGCCCTGGGTAAGCCGGCCCCTAAGGCGAGGGCGAAAGACCGTAGCCGATGGGAAATACGGTCCATAGTCCGATGCTTCCCCATGTTTCGAGGGCAGGACGCATGAGGCGAGGCCAGGCCGGAGAACGGTAGTTCCGGCCGGAGCGGCGAGGCGTCGAGGGCGGCAGGCAAATCCACCGCCCGAGCCGAGCCGTGAGCGAGCGGAGAGAAAGTCGAAGCGAAGCTGGCGCAGCCATGGTGCCGGGAAATACTGTCTAAGGCCAGGCATGGGGGAACCGTACCGCAAACCGACACAGGTGGGCAGGATGAGAAATCCGAGGCGCACGAGCGACCTCGCGTTAAGGAACTCGGCAAAATGCGCACGTAACTTCGGGAGAAGTGCGGCTCATGTTAGAGATGATAATGAGCGGCAGAAAGCAGGCCCAGGCGACTGTTTATCAAAAACACAGCCATCTGCGAACCAGCGATGGGACGTATAGGTGGTGACACCTGCCCGGTGCCGGAAGGTTAAGGGGAGCGGTCAGCCGCAAGGCGAAGCTGCGAACCGAAGCCCCGGTAAACGGCGGCCGTAACTATAACGGTCCTAAGGTAGCGAAATTCCTTGTCGGGTAAGTTCCGACCCGCATGAATGGTGTAACGATTCTGGGCGCTGTCTCAACGCGAGACTCGGTGAAATTTATGTTCCGGTAAAGAAGCCGGATACCCGCAATTAGACGGAAAGACCCCGTGAACCTTCACCGCAGCTTAGCGCTGGGACCCTATTCGGCATGTGTAGGATAGCTGGGAGCCTGCGAGGCGTGGCCGTCAGGCTGCGCGGAGGCGCCGGTGAAATACCAGCCCTGCCGGATGGGGTTTCTAACCCGGCCCCTTGAGCGGGGGCGGGGACAGGGCTAGGCGGGCGGTTTGACTGGGGCGGTCGCCTCCCAAACAGTAACGGAGGCGCGCGAAGGTCCCCTCACTCCGGTTGGGAATCGGAGCGCGAGTGTAAAGGCACAAGGGGGCTTGACTGCGAGGCAGACATGCCGGGCAGGTGCGAAAGCAGGTCTTAGTGATCTGGCGGTTCCGAGTGGAAGGGCCGTCACTTAACGGACAAAAGGTACTCCGGGGATAACAGGCTGATTTTCCCCAAGAGTTCACATCGACGGGAAAGTTTGGCACCTCGATGTCGGCTCATCGCATCCTGGGGCTGGAGCAGGTCCCAAGGGTTTGGCTGTTCGCCAATCAAAGCGGTACGTGAGCTGGGTTCAGAACGTCGCGAGACAGTTCGGTCCCTATCTGTTGCGGGCGTTGGACGCCTGAGTGGGGCTGCCTTTAGTACGAGAGGACCGAGGCGGACAGACCTCTGGCGTGCCGGTTATCCTGCCAAGGGTAGGCGCCGGGTAGCTAAGTCTGGAAGGGATAACCGCTGAAAGCATCTAAGCGGGAAGCCCGCCACGAGACTAGGCGTCCCTAGGGACGTGATCCCCCTGAAGGCCCCCGGGAGAATACCGGGTCGATAGGCCGCAGGTGCAGGCGCGGCGACGCGCACAGCCGAGCGGTACTAATAGGCCGTGAGGCTTGGCCATATTACCGTTTCCTCTGGACACCGCGTCCGTTTTCCTTTGTCTATACGCCGGCCGCCATGGCGGGGAGGACATGCCCGTTCCCATCCCGAACACGGAAGCCAAGCTCCCCTGCGCCGATGATACTGCCCATGGCGGGAAAGTAGGTAGCGGCCGGCTTTTATCTTATACATGCTTTCATGAGGCTGTTTTTTAAGTTGTCAAAACTTCTTAAAAGACAGCTTTTTTTTTGCAGTTTTTATCGTCTTGTTTTTTTCTTTAGGCATTCATTAATCGGTTCAGATGACGGATATTTTGGCGCACGGATATAAGAAACGCTTGTATTTCCATTTGATATGTTGATTTACTTTGTTAAATATGTATAATTTCAATATGACAAAAGAATTTTCAAATTGGACTGATTATGACCATTGGCTTATTGCAGATTATGGAATGATGGTTATAAGCGGCAAAGAAAGAATGGCTACAAATTACGATAAATATTTCATAAATAAAATTGAAGAGATTGATGGAAAGATTGTTGTTGAATATGAGGAAGCCAATACACCAAGATAATTTTTTTTGTTACTTAGCTTACAATATTTTTTATAGTTTCAAAATCAATTTCTTCAACGGCCTCTTTTAAGTTTTCGAATTTTAATTTTAAACTTTCTGGAAGTTTTATATTTGAAAGAATATTTATTTCGTCTTCAATTGATGCAAGGTCACATTCTTCTGCGAATTCTTTTATTTTCATCACTATGTGTGAAAGCTCGTCTTTTGAAACTACTGGAAGTTCTTCTTCATTTTCAATATGCTTGTTGAACCGCGTATTCAGTTCTATTTCAGACATAATACACTTTTCAATAAGTTCTGGCGTTTTGTCCTTTATAAAATCAATATTTTTTTCAGCTGCTGATTTTTCAAGTTTCTCTGTAAGAAAACTCAGTTCGTGGAAACCGCAAATTTTTGCTGAGCTTTTTAACGCATGGACTTCTATTTTGAAAAGTTTTAATGACTGCTCGTTTCCTTCTTCTGCTTCTTGTTGGTATTTACGAATCAGTTTTGCTTTTTGTGGAATTTGATGCAAAAAGGTTTTTAGAATAGCTTCATTTACTGGCTCTGAAAGTTCTCTTTTTTCTGATTCAGTTTTAGCATTTTCAAAAATGCATTTAGAACGTAGAAGCCTTGTCCTCATTATGTGGTCAAGCTTTTGTGCTTCAATTGGTTTTGGAAGAAAATCATCGAATCCGCAAGCAAGAAAATTTTCACGCGCACCGTCTGTTGTATTTGCTGTAAGCGCAACTATGCAGTTTTGTATTCCCTTTTTCTTTTCTTCGCCACGAATTATTTTTGTGGCTTCTTCTCCATCCATAATCGGCATCATGTGATCCATAAAAATAATGTCGAATTTTTCTTGCTCAGTTTTTTTTACAGCTTCCTCTCCATTCATGCATGTTTCAACTTTGCATTTATATTTTGCAAGATAGCCTTGTGCCACGAGAAGATTAACTTCATTGTCATCGACAACGAGAATTTTTGCATTTGGAGCTATGAAAGAGATTGATTCTGTTTTTTTATTTTCTTTTGATTTTCCAATAGTTTGTGGAATTGAAAAGTAAAAATTGCTTCCTTTTCCATATTCACTGTCTACACCGAATGTTCCGCCCATAAGGGAAACAAGCTGCTTTGAAATTGCAAGTCCAAGTCCGCTGCCTTCTTTTTTTCTGTTGTGCTGCAAATCAACTTGCTGAAATGAAGTGAAAAGTTTTTCTAAGTTTTCTTTTTTTATTCCAATTCCTGTGTCTTTTACGGAAAAATCAAGGATAATTTTTTGATTTTCCAAAAAGCTTTCTTTTGATTTTAAGGGTTCATGCAGTTTTACAGTTATTTTGATTTCGCCTTCTTCTGAAAATTTTGCCGCATTTCCTGCAAGATTTAAAAGCACCTGTTTTATTCTTATATCGTCTCCAAAAAGATTGCGCGGAACATTGTTGCTGACATCTATAGAAAGTGCGACTGATTTTGATGCAAGTCTGACTTTTATAATTGATTCAACATCGCTTATTAATGTATCAAGATTGTAGTCTGCAGGAACAATTTCGAGTTTTCCTGATTCTATTTTAGAAAAGTCAAGGATGTCATTTATAATAGTTAGAAGCGTATGCGCAGCGCGGTTTATTTTCTCGAGATAAGTTGCTGTAATCGGAGATGAATCTTTCAGTGCAATTTCTGAAAAACCTAGAATCGCATTCATCGGTGTTCTTATTTCATGGCTCATCGTGGCAAGAAATGTTGATTTTGCCTGATTTGCGCTTTCTGCTTCTGCCCTTGCTTCCCTAAGCCTTATGCTTTGCCCGCAGTATTAAATTCATTTGCCTTACGATTACACAAAAATAGCCTAGCACTACAAAAAGATAGAGATTTGGTTTATAGAATATACTTGGATCTAGTTTTTGTACAAAAAGAATTTCTATTACAATTACTGCTGTTGCTGCTGTAACAAGAGGAATTATAATAACTGGTATCAGATTGAATATGATTACTGAAACAAGGCTGCTTGTAAAATAAAGTGCAAAGTCAAGTTGACTTGTCGTATGAAAATCTGTAATAAGCATAACTACATTCCATGCGATTATAAATGCAACATACAAATGGGAAAGCAAAATAACTCTGCGTTGCCTTGTGTGAAGATTGTTTCTACATGGGCGATTAAAAATATATACTGCGACAGAAGCGCATACTAACAAAATATAAAGTATGTTGTATAGACTTTGCCATTTCATAAAGTCTGGATTTTTTACTATATTGCTGAATAATAATATTGCTGCTTCAAGAATTGCAACGATTGGTGCGACTTTGTCCAATATGGAGCTGTTGTTTAAGGCGGCAAGAAAAGAAAGTTCTTCTCGTTCTGCTTGATTTTGAATTTTATAATCAGATTTTTCTGCTGTCTTGAACTTTATATTTTCAGTTTGTTTCATTTTTTTCAAAAAAGTCATCTATTCTTTTTAAGATTTCTTTCGGCTGCATAGACTTTAGAATATATCCTTCCGGCTTCAGACTCATTGCGCTTTTTACACTTTCTGTATCGCTCACACCTGTAAGAAAAAAAACAGGAATGTCTTTTGTTTTTTCTTCAGAGCGAATCATTTGAAGTGTCTGGATTCCATCGCAAACTGGCATCATGTAGTCAAGAAGAATCAAGTCTGGTTTTTGTGTTCCGAGCAAAGAAATTGCAGATGTTCCAGATTTTGCAACTGTTGTTTTGTAGGATTCTTTTAGTATGCTGATTAAAGCTCTGAGCATAACTGGGTCATCATCAACGATAAGAATATGCTTTCGGCTGTCAGTTTTTTGCTCTGGCTTTTTTAATTTAATTTTGTCGCCTCTTTTTGTATGCATTGATTCAAGTGCAATTGAAATTTTTTCAATAATATTTGACATTGGAGTTGGCGTTATAATGATTCCTATTATGCTTCCGCCCCAAGGCATTATGTAGTCTTTATAGTCAAATTTGTTTCCAATGAAAATAATCGGGAAGTTCTTTGACTTTTCATCTGTAACTATCTTTTGATAAGCTTGTACATCCTCATGTGAAAGTTCATTTGAATATACTGCGATTAAGTCTGGCTGCATTTCGGCAGCTCTGCCAGGAAGCACTATTTTATTAAAATCTTGCATTATGATTTCATAATTTTTTGAAAGTGAATTGAAAATATCACTAGCTGTTTTTGAAATATTTGCAACAAATAAAATTTTATCCATATTTTCAAAATTATATCACAATGCTTTTTTTATGAATAGAATAACCTAAATACGAATCAGGGCAAACGCATGTAAAAACACTTTCTGATAAAATTACAGAAAGTGTGAAATTTTAAAGGAGCCTTAAAACCGTTTGGCGGAACTGGCGGTTTTCCCGAAACCAGATCGTGCGCTTGCTTAAACTGTCCTGTTTTTTATTCTCCGGTTTTTCTGCTTGGCGTAAGATATTTAATGCAAGCCGGCGCATAACTGTCATGTTTTCCGGACTATGATCCTTTCGGTGCCTTTTGTAGTCCTCATTGAAAGTCATATCAAGACACCAGTGAAGGCGGTTTTCAATTCCCCAGTGTAGTCGAATTGATTTTTTCACAAGTTCAATGTTATCAAGTGAAGTTAGAAAAAACCTGATGTCTGTGGAAGTTTTTCCATTTACAGTCCGTTCTTCCCGTGCCATGGCAACAGCCTTAAGTCCCGGCCACTCATCTTTATTCTCCAGCCACGACAGGTTCGTGCACAGGTAATACTGCCTGTTTTCAATTCGTCCATGGTCAGGATTACATTCCTTTTCGCTTTTTATAACTCCGTATTTTGCAAGCTCCTTTTCATCCATAGAGAAAAAGTCTTTTACGGCTTCGTGTGTCGTGCTTTGATTTCCTTTCAAAGAAAGAACATAGTCTGCTTTTTTTTCCTTAATTTTCTCGCAGATTTTTTTCTGGCAGCCCATTGCATCGATTGTGATTATCATTCCCCTTATATCAATCAGTTCCAGAAGCTCAGGAATTGCAGTGATTTCATTTGACTTTTCATCTGTCTTTACCTGCCCAAGAATGAGGGACAGTTCATCTGCCCATGCACTTACAATGTGAATTCCCTTTGCTCCCGTGACCTTGTTTGAGCCGCACATCGTCTTTCCGTCGATGGCAACAATTGTTCTGTCCGGTTCAATTTTTACTTTCTCGTAAATTCCATGAGCCCACTTTATAAAAACTTTCTCGATTTTATCTGCGTTCACATTTCTGAAAACCCGGAGAATTGTGTCGGCACTTGGCGGACCGAACTCAAACTTCACCAGCCCCTTGATGGACTCTTCCGCTTCCTCCGCCCATTCAGCTATGTGCTCAATGTCCTTGATGCCGCTTAGCAGCCCGAACAAAACCAGCAGGAAAATATCAGCCAGTTCAAACTTCCTGCACCTTTTTACTCTAAAATCGTCTATTTCTTCCAGACTTTCTCTTAAAAGCATAATTCCACCCAAGGGGAATTTTACCATTTTGTGCATTTTTTAAATAGTAGTTTAGAGATTTAAAACAAAAAATTTTTACATGCGTTTGCCCTGAATGACTCCTTGACACAAATTCCTTAAACTTTTATTGTAAGGTATTAACTTTTTTGTGACTCGTTCAGAGTTATAAATAATTTTTTAAGGACTATTTGCAGGTGGTGCTGCTTTTAGTCCTTTTTTATTGGAACAACGTTCCAATAGTCTGATGGGACTATATAATAAAGATATATAAAAAAATTAAAGTCGTCAACCAAAAAAATCAATTACGTCCCAAAAATATTGCTTTTTGTCCCTAATGATATTATACTATTCTCTGGAGACCATTATGAAAAAGCGGAATGTCATTAATCTTATAAAATATTATACAGAGCACAATGATATTGCATTTAGAGATGAAGCTTACGAAATTGCAAATGATTTTTATTCTTCTGGAGATAGAGAACTTGCAGAATATGTAATGGCTCTTCTTTCAAGTGCAAACACTTTTGTTCCTCAGATGAGCGAAAGTGATATATCTTTTGTTCATAAAATTGATTATTCTTCTGAACCATTGCCTCTTCCGGAATTAATTAAGAATGATATATTAGGTGTTGTTAATGCTATTGGTCATAATGCGGGAATTAATAAATATCTTTTTTACGGAGCACCGGGAACTGGTAAGACAGAAACTGTAAAACAGGTTGCACGTATTTTAAACCGTGAATTATACATGGTTGATTTTGATAATCTCGTAGACAGTAAGCTTGGTCAGACTACTAAAAATATTGCAAATCTTTTTGCCCAATTAAATTCAGTTGCTCATCCAGAAAGACTTGTCATTCTTTTTGATGAAATTGATGCAATAGCGTTGGATAGAACTAATTCAAATGACTTAAGAGAAATGGGGCGTGCAACTTCGGCAGTATTAAAAGGTTTGGATAGTTTAAATGAACAGTTGGTTGTAATTGCAACAACAAATCTTTTTGACTCTTTTGATAAAGCTTTAATTCGGCGTTTTGATTCATGCATTGATTTTAACAGATATTCAAAAGAAGATTTGCTCGATGTTGCTCAGATTATTCTTGGTTTCTTTCTTAAAAAGTTTGATTTTGCAGGCAAAAATATACGTTTATTTACAAAGATATTAAATCAGATGGATTCTATTCCATATCCAGGTGAACTTAAAAATCTTATAAAAATAGCTATTGCATTCAGCAATCCAAATGATGAGTTTGATTACCTTAAAAGGCTTTATGCTTCTGTAACAAATAATCTTCATCCTGATATTAAAGAATTACAGGAGAAAGGATTTACTGTTCGTGAAATAGAAATTCTATCTGGTATTTCTAAAAGTCAGGTGTCTCGCACTTTGCAGGAGGCTTAAATCATGAATGATATTCTGCAATTAAAAGGTCATTTTGAACAAAGAAGAAATCCAAATAGACCAGGCCCAAGAAATCTCCCTGCGGGACAAACTGTAAAAGTTTCTCATTTGATAGATTTACGTAATCAGCTTATTGATTTGGTTGAATTCTGGAAAGATAAAACTTTATTTTCTAAAGCACTTGTTTCTGTTCATTATACAGATGTCGTAGCTAAAAGTAATCGAATAAAAGATTTATTGTCTGAATCTGTTAATGGGGCAAACGATTCGATTGTTGGTGCTAAGTTTTCAGAAACAGAAGATACTGTAAGGCATATAATCACACATTGTATTAAGCAGGAAACTTTGAAAAAATCTATTAGTGATCTGAATACTTGTATTGATATTCTTAATTCTCAGTTTGACGGGAAAATCTCCGTTGAAACGATAGAACAAATTAACAGAAATATAATCTCTATTGAGGGCCTTCCTAAAACAAAATTCGTTTCGATAATCGTTGATTCTCATTATGTAGATTATTTCGGAATTGAAAAAGACATTGATCCAATAGAAAACCGTTCAGTAATTACTTTGTTCAGAACAGATGTTCGTTCAATCGAAATAATGCGGAAAATAGGAATCTCGGAAACAAAACTTCAGCAGCTTGATGATATTACTTTTGTTATGAATCCGGATCAGTTTGATATTTTGAGAGAACAGGTTCCGTATCTTGTTGCAATGTCTGTAAGTGATATTACAGAAATACCTTCTGTTGATTTTGAAAAAGAAAAATACATTGATTCTGAATTTCCTATTCCTGAACCAACAAATGAACCGGTTGTTGGTGTAATAGATACACATTTTGATAAGAGTGTGTATTTTTCTGATTGGGTAGAATATGTAAACTCAATGTCAAAAGAGCTACCTATAGAAGTGCAAGATTATGATCACGGAACAATGGTTACATCGATAATTGTAGATGGACCGGCTTTGAATCCGCGTCTGGAAGATAATTGTGGACGATTTAGAGTACGTCATTTTGGTGTTGCAAAAAAAGGAAGAAACAACTCTTCTACAATTATGCGTGAAATAAAAAAGATTGTTTCTGAAAATAAAGATATAAAAGTATGGAATCTTTCATTAGGGTCTGAACTTGAAATCAGTAAGAACTTTATTTCACCTGAAGCAGCTATATTGGATCAGATTCAAGTAGAAAATGATGTTGTATTTGTTGTTTCTGGAACAAATAAATCAGAGGAAGAAAATGGTGAAAAACGTTTAGGGTCTCCTGCGGACTCAATTAATTCAATTGTTGTCAATTCTGTAGATTTTGAGGGAAATCCGGCAGCATATTCCAGGGTTGGTCCAGTTTTGTCCTTCTTTAATAAACCCGATTTGTGTTATTACGGCGGAACAAATGAAGACAGAATAACGGTTTATGCACCGTATGGAAAAGCAAAAACCTATGGAACATCTTTTGCCGCTCCATGGATAACAAGAAAAATGGCATTCTTGATTTATAAAATGGGACAAACTCGCGAAGTTGCAAAAGCATTATTAATTGATTCTGCGGCTGGTTGGAAGAAAACCTTACTTGCTTCAAAAATTGCCGGTTATGGTATTGTACCCAAAGATATTACAAAAATTATTCAATCTGAAGATGACGAAATTCGATTTGTGATATCAGATATATCTGAATTGTTTGATACATACAATTTCAATATTCCAATACCTGTTTATCAAGATACACAACCTTTTATTGCAAAGGCAACTCTGTGCTATTTTCCAAGATGTGCAAGAAATCAGGGCGTAGATTATACAGAAACAGAACTGGATCTTCATTTTGGACGAATCAAAGATGATTCAATAAAACCGATAAATAATAATATTCAGAATGATGAAGGAATGCATTTCTTAAAAGAAGGTCGAGCGCGTCAACTTTATAGAAAATGGGATAATATCAAACTTGTAGGAGAAGAATTAAAAGATTCTCCAAGAGCAAGAAAAGTATACGGTGATGGCCGTTGGGGCATTAGTTTAAAGACTAAAGAACGTCTTAATTATGATAAACGTCCTATAAATTTTGGATTAGTTATTACATTAAAAGAATTGAATGGCCAGAACAGACTTTCCGAATTTATACATTTGTGTTCATTGCGAGGATGGCTTGTAAATAGAATCAATATTGAAAATCAGATTGATGTATTTAATAAAGCCGAACAGGATGTTGAGTTTGAATAGTTTTTTGATTTTGCATAAATTGTGCAAAATCAATGTAAATTCTTCATAAAAACATTGAATTTCTTTTCGTATTTTACCTTTAAGGAAAATTAAGTTATTACTTCTACTTACTTTCTGAAGAAATACAGTTTTCAAGATATAGTAAAAGTTCATTAAATTTGTAAGCTCTTTTCTTTTCAAAGAAAATAAACAGTGAAACTACTAGAGGAAATACAAAAATAAAAATTGAAATTGTGCTAAGCGGAGTTTCTAGTTTCGATACTTCCTCGATGTTTTTTGCAAATAAATAAATTAAACTAAATAAACTAACATTCTGTATCCCTTCAAAAAAGAAAGAATATTGATTATCAAAATTTGTTTTTTCAAGTGATAAATATTCTTTAAATTCAGCTAATATTCCTGGATTTTCTATATTTAATTTATCTATCAATTTCATAATTTCTAACTTTGTTTCTTTATAATTATTAAAATTCTGAACAATTGAATGTGCGGAAATTTTTTGAAATTTATATAAATGCTTTGAAGTACAAATAAAACCTATGATTACATAGATTAGCTGAATGGCATAGGAAACAATAAAAACTAACATAGAAATTGTTTCAAACAGTTTCTTTTTTATCAAAATTACTGATACAATTTCGAAAATTAGTGGAATAAATGTAAAAATAATTGTAAGTTTAAAGTCTTTAAATGTAAATGATATACGCCTTTTATCTTTTCCCAAAATTCTTTCAATCAATAAAATCAAATCTTCATTCATAATTTCGCTACCCCTTAATAAACTCTTCGTTAATCTTTTCCTTAGCATTTGTTCTAAGTTTACTGAATTTCTTCCACTCAATAATTTTGTAATGCTGCAAGATTCCCAATACAACAGGAGCTGCAATTTCTAAACTTTGGCTTATCTGCATAAGACGGTCTAATGTAAAATAATGGCGGTACTGAGTTCCTAGCTCAAGAATCTCATCGGTGTGAAGTAATTCAGAAGCTTTAGCATCGGCCTGGATTTCCAGTTCTGAACTGGCACTTGAATCCATATTATCAAGGCAGCCTTGTTTCAGGTGCTTTAAATGCAAAAGAATATGCGAGATTTCGTGAGCAATAACAAACCAGAAGTTATCAACTCTATCGTAGCGGGCTGTATAGACAATGAATGGATTTTCTCCGAGTGTAAAAACTGCGCCATCAAGATATGTTTTTTGCAGATGACTTAGAACAAAAAAGCCAACGCCACAGGAATGTAAATCAGAAATAATTTTATTTATTCCGTCTTTCTGCAAAGTGTAAGAGCAAAGGTTTTCTGCAATTTTTTCTAAGCCTGCTTTATGGTATGAAGGAAGGCTGATTTGTTCTGCATAAATTTTTGCAAATTGATACCACACCTTGCAATATGTCAAAGTGTAATCAAAATCATAGTTTGTCTGGCGGGCGCAGAAGTTCATTGCATAATTTTGGGGAACTGTTTCTTCATTGCCAAAAATGCGTTTTCGTTCTTCTTTTATTCCATAAACTGTTGAAACATCATTTACAAACCAGCCTTTCTTTTTCATTTCGTATACAGGCATAAGTTTTCTGAACTCTGCTTTTGCCTTGGTGATTTCTTTTTTTTCTGATGGCTTTTCTTCCAGCTTTCTAAGCTGATATTTTGCATCAAGGTTCAACCACATTTCTGCAGAAGTAGAAAATGTTTTGCCAAGTAATTCTGCAGTTTCTGGAGTGATAGCCTGCTTATTGTTCAAAATGAGATTTACACTCTTTGTTGATAATCCTAAGATTTCTGCAAGATCATCCTGCTGCCAGCCAAGTTCTTCAAGTGCATCTTTGATAATGTCTCCAGGTCCTGGATTATAAAAAGGCTTTAATGTTTCGGACATGTTCTTAGTCTCCATAATGTTTTGTTAAATCATAAAGGCCAATAATGCCGATTGTGCATTCATTATTGGTCCACTCAATTTCCATTTCCAGGCGCCAGGTTTTGTCCATGCGCATAGAATATCTATTGTTTCCCTGTAGATGTTCAAAACGATACGATGGAAAATTCCATAAATCTTGAATAACTGTAGCCGCAGATAATACATCGACAGCACGAACAAGCTTTTTTACAATTTGAGCCGGTACGTTCTTGTATTTTTTTGAGGAACTTGTCTGGTACAAAAGTTTTAATTCTTCATTAACAAACTTTACTTCCATGTATTGCCTTATACGTAATGTATAATATGTCGGTTTATTTTGAATTGTCAATAGTAAAAAGAGGTCGCGGGTAATATCTACCTTTCCTATTTGCTGTTGGTGAGGTTAGTATGGTATTTTCTGTATTTTGTAGTATAATTTCATAATTGAAGAATAAGGAGTTTTGATTATATGTCCGCCGATTACAACGAAGAAGCCTATGAAAATGCTCTGATTGAGTTGTTCCAGAATATGGGATGGGAGCATGTTTATGGGCCGGAAGTTGAACGCGACTGGCATTCTCCGCTTTATGATTCTGTTCTTGAAGATTCTATCAGGCGTCTTAACCCAAAGGCTGCTCCTGCTGCGATTGACGAGGCGCTTCTTAAACTCCGACATTTTGAAAATGCTGAACTTAAAAAGAAAAACGCCCTTTTTATGGACTACCTGCAGAATGGTATTGAAGTAAGCTTTTCCGCAAATGGTGAAACAAAATCTGACATCATCTATATTGCAGACTTTAATAATCCTTCAAATAATTCTTTTATCGTTGCAAATCAATGGACATTCATAGAAAACTCGAATAAACGACCGGATATCCTTCTTTTCTTGAACGGACTTCCTGTCTGTCTTTTTGAATTAAAATCTCCGAGCCGTGAACAGACTGATGCTAGCGAGGCTGATTCCATTGGCGTTCCCGTCTGCTGTAGCAGACGGTCGGGCTATTCGCGGTTCCGCTGTCGCTCCATTGCCTAAAGGCAACGGCTTCGCCGCCGCTACTATCCCTAACGCAGAAACATTATTTATTTAATTTTAACAGTTCCTTTTCAAACAAATTAAATACAGGTTCTATAACATCTAGAATATGGAACCCATAAACCAAAATCAAAAGAACACTATTATCAAATTTAAAATATTTATTAGAACCATTTGGAACAGGGTATTTGGCACCCCAAATAACCATGTCTGATAAATCTTGCAACACTATTCTCAGTGTCTTCAAATCTTGCTGATACTTAAAAGGTTTGTATTTTTGCGAGAATAATCCAGCATTTTCTGCTATTGAAAGTAAATCATGACACTTTTTTCCCGATTTACCACCTGATATGTTGTGCCATTTGTCAATGACAAAACAAACTTTAATATAAAAAAAGAAAAGGCTTTAGAAATCAAGATTTTCGGCACTAGACCATCCTGATATTCGTGGATTTAAAACTTGAAGACGTAAAGCTCAAGTCTATTACCGACAGGTCAATGATCCGCCAAAAGTTCTTTCTGTCTATTAAGCGGGAGTTCGCAGTAATTTCTTACTGTTTAGCCCATAGACAATATGTAGTGCCATCCAGTTTGTAAAAACGTGGATTTAGCGTCAAAATGTTAATGATAAAAATAACAGTATGGGCATTACCTCATACAAAGTGGAGGCACTACATGGAAAGTATAACACGAAACGAAAAGATTTTGTACGTTGGAATTGATGTTCACAAGGACACCTATTCACTTTGCAGCTTTGATTTTCACAAGAATGAACTTTCTGATGAAATGACAATCAAGGCAACAACGAAAGCTGTAATAAAATACCTGGAGGCAATAAAGAAAAAGCACATGGAAGAAATCCTGTTCGCCTGTGGATACGAAGCAGGACCAACAGGATATGGTCTTTGCCGCGGATTACAAAAGGCCGGTTATGGCTGCGTTGTTATGGCACCGACAACAATGTCGAATCCGGATGGAAAGAAGCGGGTAAAAACTGACAGAATTGATGCGAGGGCAATAGCGAGAATCCTTGCATATAAATCTTACAGTCAGGTTCATCTTCCGAGTGAAGAAATGGAGGCCCTGAAGGAATATACAAGAGCAAGAGATGCAAAGAAGAGAATGTTTAAAAAAGCAAAGCAGGAACTTCTTTCTTTCCAGCTGAGAAACGGGAAATCGTATCCAGAAAGCGGAAATTACTGGACTGAAAAATTCTTCAAATGGATAAAGACCGTTCAGTTCTCAGAAAAATGGATGCAGGAGGCTTTCAATGAGTATCTTGCGGAAGTCTACAGTCTGAAAGCAAAAATTGAGCTAATGGATATGAAAATCAGAGAAATTGCAGAGCTAGAAATCATAAAGGATAAGGTTGATAAGCTTGTGTGTTTCTCAGGTATTGATGTAACTACAGCTGTGGAAACAGTCGTGGAAATCCATGATTTTACAAGATTTGCGACGGCAGCTCAGTTTGTAAGTTATCTTGGCCTTTGTCCTGGAGAAGATTCCAGCGGAAAGACTAAAAATATGCTTCCGCTCAGCTCACGAAAGCGGGGAACAAGCGCGTGAGGGCTTTGTTCTGTGAGTCAGCGAAGGCAATAAAACGGACGAATCCTTACGGGCAGAAATCCAAGAGGATTCTTGAAAGGCAAAAGAATGCAAGCCCTGAAATTGTGGCGTATGCGGATAAGGCAACAAAACGAATCAGAACAAAAATGAAGCATCTTGAAGAACGTGGAAAAAATTACAACGTATCTTCAGCGGCTGGAGCAAGAGAACTTGCATGTTTTGTCTGGGGAATGATGAACGGAAAAATAGCTTAGTTCATTATTCATATTTTAAGTTTTGAAATAAAGAAAAGGTGGCGGAAACGGGGCAGATTTGAGTTATCTTCGTTCCTCCTATGGGCTAAACAGTAAGAAATCCTTGCGAATTCCCGCTTAATAGACAGAAAGAACTTTTGGCGGATCATTGACCTGTCGGTAATAGACTTGAGCCTTACGTCTTCAAGTTTTAAATCCACGAATATCAGGATGGTCTAGTGCCGAAAATCTTGATTTCTAAAGCCTTTTCTTTTTTTATATTAAATTTTGGTTTGTCATTGACAAATGGCACAACATATCGGAAAATGTCTTCTCTTTGAACTTTGTTTCCGTACTTGCTCTGGGCGCGCTCCAAGATAAAGTCGCTGACAGCCTCGTGCTTTACGATTTGCGCGTCGTCCCCAAAAAGAGAGTTCTGTTCCGGCTCGATGGTTTCGTATCAGTAGAGCGGGAAACATTGGGATTTTCCGATAAGTTCATAGTCTGGAATAATGTTTGTTATTATTGCAGAGAATTCTTTTGTAACCCCAATTCCAGAAACACAAATGACTAGATTCTTAGAGTCATATTTTGGAAATAAACTTAATTGTTGGTAAGTACGCTGAATGAATTGCTTGTCATAAATAAAGTTTTGTTTTATAAAAGGACGAAAGTATGCTTCACAGAGTTTTGTATCATCAAATTTATAAACGACATTTTTTTGTAAATCTCTAATAAATAAGTCTGACCATGAAATTTTCGATGAGTTGTAATCCAACACAGCTGTAGCATCTTTCAAGCCTGTTTTTTGAAATTTTTCTCTTTGTACATTATAAAAATCGACCATATTTTGTATTATTTCGGACAACTTCTTTTTTGATAGATTATAAAGAAAAGTATCCTTTGCAGTAAGAATCCCACAAGATTGTGCAGAAAACCATGTTTGAGATTTCGAACTAAATTTTTCCGTAGGCTCTATTTGAATCCAAGTACCGAATTTATCATTTCTCTGGCTAATCCAGTCGCCATGCTCGTTTGGCTTAAGCCTTGTAAACGGCAGATTTTCCATGCCCTTGAAGTTTGTGATTATGTCCAGCTTTTGTTCACGGCTCAGGTAGTCGCCTATGTCGTAGTAGTAAATTTCTGCGTTTTGTTCACTCATCTTATTCTCCATTCTTTTTTACAAGTACGGTTACCGCAATCGGTGTGCGGTTGCCAAGTCCGAACACGTTTCCAGCTTCTTTTTTGCGGAGCTCTCCGCTTGTTCTGCAGTTGCCGCGCAAGTTGAACACATAGATTTTGCTGAATTCTTTTTCCAGGGTTTTTCTAAATCCGTCCTGCGCGTTGCCGTCCAGCCAGCTTCCGTTCGATACGAACGCTATTATACCCCCCCCCATGATAATGAGCAGCCCTTTTTTGAAGAATTATTAAAGTGAAATCCCAGATAACTTATATTTACAAATTTGTGAAAAATATTTTGTAAATTACTTGATTTATTTATAAAAGTTGTATATATTTCACTTAGATGCTAAAACATAAGAATCCAAAAGATTCATTAAAGCCTTAGAACGAGAGGTACATTTATGGGAGTAACGGCGTTTGGAAAAATTTTAAGGAAAAGAAGAATTGATTCTTCAGAAATTCTTGGGGATATGGCAAAGCGGCTAGATGTAAGCGCGGCTTACCTTTCTTCAATTGAAAACGGTCTGCGTGAAATACCGGACTCTTTTGTTGAAAAGATTTCAAAGGAATACGGTCTTTCAGAGGTGGAAAAACAGGAGCTTGAAGAAGCGCAGGCGCAGTCAAAGGGCAGCGTGAATGTCCCCCTTGGCGAGCAGAAGGATTCAAGCGAATATCTTGAGACAGCTGTAATGTTTGCCAAGGATTTTTCAAAGCTTACAGAAGCGCAGGTCAAGCTGATGAAAGAGCTGCTTGAAAAGTTTCAGGCGGAATCTTCGGGAGAGAAAAATGGAAGTGGTGCAGTATGAGACACAATTAAAAGACGTAAAATATTCAGAAACTTTAGTTCTTTCTGAAAACGAGATTAAAATAGCTTCTTTCTGGAGCCACTTGCTTTGCACGGCTACTACGAACCAGAAGTTTGATCCGCTTTTTGTAATGGAAAACATAATTCCCCGTTTTGACAGGACTTTCAATTATCTTATTGAGCCGCAGGATTCCTGGAAGCACGGAAAAGATGTTGCGGCTTTTTACAATGTGGCTCAGAATGTGATTGTCATCAGAAGCGATGTCTACGAAGGCGCGCAGAATGGAAGCTATATCGACGTGATTACGGTTGCGCATGAGGTAGTGCACTGTATCCAGTCGATTATCTTGAGATTCATTAGAATTTTTGAGTGCGCGGAATTCAAAAAGGAGCTTTCAAAAATCAAGGCTGAGCAGATTCAGGAGCATGAGTTTCAGACTGATTCGATAATGCGGCTTTTGTTCTCTCCGGAAGAAATCACAAAGGGCAGAACACAGGAGGAGGTTCTGGACGAGTATGTGCTAAAGCCAGTTCTTTCGCTTCTTTGCATTCTGATAAAGAATGTAGGAAAACAGTTCCTGAATTTGCTAAAGGAAGAAAATGCAAAAAGTCCTGCCTTAAATAAGAACTTCCTGGAGGCGGTCTAAAATGAAAAAGAAATATTGTTTTTTAAGGAGGAAGCGGATGCACAATGGAATTGCCGGTGCTCTTGCAAAAAAAAACTTGAACCTACGCCAATAGATTCAAGCTTTGCAATATTAAGTCAGGATATGCCTAACTAAAAAATAACTTTGTATATCCTACTTTTTATTCTGTCTTTTTGCAAGAGCCAGAACAGCGTGCCGGTAAAATTAGATTGTTAAAATTGCCGGCTAAAACATTGCCGCATGGCAAAAAAATCAAAAGGCTCTTCACGCCATAAGTTGAAGAAGGATATATAAATGGAAAATATTTCTACATTAGAAAACAGCTCATCCTTGGTGAGCATAACATTAAAAGAAAACAAATTGAAAAAAGACGGAACTTATTACGCTACTGTAACGCGCAATAAGGCAAGCTTCAGAAACATTCTTTCAGAGATTGCGGAAGAAAACAAAGGGATTGACCCGTTTATTCTGCAGTACTGCGCAATTCTTCTGCAGAAGAAAATCTTAAAATTTCTTGAACAGGGGAAAGCCGTGAACATTCTTGACCTTGGAACTATGTACATTGCAATGGAAGTTTCTGCAAAGTCAAAAACTGAAGTTTCGCAAAACGGAAAGTTCAAGGTAAGGTTTTCTCCTACAAAACTTACAAGCTCTTCTTTGCAGAATCTTAGCATTGATAAAATCGTCTACAACGACAAGTCTCCTGAAATTGATTCTGTGGCAGACATCAGCACTGAAGAAGAGAATGTTCTTTCGCTAGGTGCACCGGCAAAAATAACCGGCGCAAACCTTAAGCTTGGTAGCGAAGAAAGCGGAATCTATTTTGCGGCTATTAGCTCAGATGAAAAATTGGAAGATTCTTCCACCTGGACAAGAATTGACGATTCAAAAGTATTCCGCAACAAGCCTGCAGAACTGAATTTCTTTGTGTCGCAAACTTTGGATTCTTCTAAAGAATACAAAGTTGTAATAAAAACAAACTACATTTCCGCAAGCGTTACCCGCAAGGAATTTTTGGAGTCCGTCAGCAGCGCTGTAAAAATAAAAGAATAACAACGTTGTAGGAACCTCAATTTTCGCCCGGTTCTTTCATGATTCGTTGTGGGGAACCGGACGTTTTCAATTTTCATCTGCCATACAATTTATAGAAAATTTTTTTTGAACGATGTTATAATAATATTTATCTTAACTGTCATTTTCATGCTTGACGCGGGAATCTTGTTCAGTAGGAATAATGTCATTAAATTTAATTTACAACTCTCTTTTACAGGAGCTGCCCCATGCAGAATTATACACTTGAAGCTGCCGCAAAAAGACAAAATGAAATTCAAGAAAGTTTAAAATCGCAGCCGCAGAATTTTCTGCTACCAGTTTTTCATGCGTTTTCACCTGCGGGATGGTGCAATGATCCGAACGGCTTTTCGTTTTTCGGCGGAAAGTGCCACTTGTTTTTTCAGTATCATCCGTATTCAACGCAGTGGGGACCGATGCACTGGGGACATCTTTGCACTTCGGATTTTGTGCGCTGGGAAATTCTTGAGCCTGCTCTTGCTCCTGATTCCGATTTTGACTGCGAAGGATGCTTTTCAGGAACGGCGATTGAATTTGAAGACAGGCATATTCTTGCGTACACTGGAGTTTCAAAAAATAAAAATGGTGAAACTTTACAGAATCAATGCTTGGCGGAAGGCGACGGTCTTTGCTACAAAAAAATTCTTCAGAACCCTGTGATTAGCGCGGCGAACGTTCCGTTTGAATTTCAGAAAGGAGATTTCCGAGATTCAAAGTTGTGGTGCGAAGACGGAAAATTTTACATGGCTTGTGTCCTCAAAATGCCGGACGGAAAAGGCTCTCTTGTCTGTTTCCGTTCTGAAAATCTTCTTGACTGGAAATTTGTTTCTGTAATTGACAGGAGCAGCGGAAAAAGCGGAATGTGGGAGTGTCCAGACATTTTTAAATTAGACGGAAAGGATGTTGTGATTTTTTCTCCGCAGGAAATGAAGGCTGATTTTGAGAACGGGCTTCACGACGGAAACAACAGCGTCTACATGACAGGATTTCTTAAGCGGCCGGAATTTATTTTTGAGCGTGAAATGCGGACTGAAAATTCCCTTAATTTTGCGCAGATTGACGGCGGAATTGATTTTTATGCACCGCAAACTTGCCTTGCTCCTGACGGACGAAGAATAATGATTGCCTGGATGCAAAACTGGGAATCGTACATTACACCTAAAAATTATCTTTGGTCTGGAATGATGACTTTTCCCCGAGAGCTTGAATTTAAAAACGGAAAACTTTTTCAGAATCCTGTGCGCGAGCTTTTATTATATAGAAAGAAATGCGAATGCGGTGTTGTCTCTGGAACTTCTAGTTTTATAAAAAATGGATTTTCCCATGGCGACATTGAACTTGAATTTTTTTCTGCTTTTGAAAATTCAGCTGACTGCAAAAATCAAGATGAAAAATTTTCTCTTGTGTTAAGCAGAAATGTTGCCGGCAAAAAGTTTTCCGTAGAATTCACTTGCGACTTTGCAGAACAAACGCTTTGCTTTGACCGAAGAAATTCTGTTGAAGGAGGCGGAAAAATAAATTTCCGCAAAATGAAATTTCCGCCGTCTTCGTTCAGAAATGAAAAATCAGCCTATGAAAAAAGGATTTCCTTGCGGATTTTAATTGATGCTTGCTCCATGGAAGTTTTTGTTAATGGCGGAGAGTCGGCATTTACAAATGCGTTCTTTCTTATTCCAGATGCTTTTGTTAGCTCTGAAAATTCCGCGGTGCTTGAAATGTCTGTTTCGGAAAATATTCGCGCTGAATACAAGATTTTTAAAATTTAAATTATGGAGATTTGCAAAATGAAAAATTACGATGTTGTTGCGTTGGGAGAGCTTCTTGTGGATTTTACTCAGAACGGGATAAGTGCGCAGGGAAACTGGCTTATGGAAGCGAACGCTGGAGGTGCTCCGTGCAATGTTCTTGCGATGCTTGCAAAACTCGGGCATTCGGTTTCGTTTGTTGGAAAAGTTGGAGACGATATGTTTGGAAAAATGCTCCAGTCAAAAATTACAAGCCTCGGAATCGGAATTGAAAATCTTGTGTTTTCACAAAAATACAAAACAACGCTTGCTTTTGTTCACACTGCAAATGACGGTGACAGAAGTTTTTCGTTCTATAGAAATCATGGCGCGGATTCGATGCTTGAAAAATCTGAATTAAAACCAGAGTTGATTTCTGATGCGAAAATATTTCACTTTGGAACTTTATCAATGACAAATGAAATTTGCTTTGATGCCACAAAGTTTGCGCTTGAGACAGCAAAAAAATCCGGCGTGCTCCGTTCGTTTGACCCGAATCTGCGGCTTCAGCTTTGGGAAGATGAAAATCAGGCAAAAGAAAAAATTTTATTCGGACTTTCAGAATGCGAAATCTTAAAGATTGCGGCGGAAGAACTTGAATTTGTTTCAGGCAAAAAATCTATTTTTGATGGCGTAAATTGGCTCCGCTCAAAATTCAATATTCCGCTGATTACAGTTACCAAAGGAAAGGACGGAAGTGAAGCATTTTACTCTGACGGAAAAATTTCTTTACATGAAACAGCCGGAACGTTTTCAAATGTAAAAACAATCGACACGACTGGTGCAGGTGACACATTCTGCGCTTGCATATTGCACGAAATTCTTTGCAACGGATATGAATCTTTTTCTGTGGAGCGTCTGCAAAAAATGCTTGTATTTGCAAATGCAGCTTCGTCGCTTGTAACAACAAAAAAAGGCTCGCTTTCAGTAATGCCTGCACGCAGTGAAATTAAGCAGCTTATAAAAGATTTCAGCATGAGATAACGGATAAAAAAATTATAAAGTTTTCGATATTGCCCCTTTGTTCTATTGCAATTCTGGCGGAAAGTGCTATTATTTATATAGCAGCTATATAGAAGCTTTTTTTTATTCGCCAGTTTTGCTTTGCAGGGGAGGGCTTGTGAAGTCTAAAATTCTTGCTGATTTTCTGAATGATCATTTTGTTTTGTTTACAAGTGTTCTCTCTGAGGTTCTCTGCGCGCTTTATGTATGGAAAGGTTTTAGCGAGGGATTTTTCGCAGGAACTTGGATTGTTGCCCTTATGAATTTTCTTTATATTCCAACCGCGTTTTTTTTCAAGCAGAAATGTTTTTCTTATTTTTATCTTGCTTATTCAACAATTCTTGTTTTTATGATTGCTTTTGAAAAAACTTTTTTGTTCAATAATTTTACGGCTCTGTTTATTGTTTGCATTGTAATAATAATAAAGCCAAAGATAAAATATATTGCCATGTCGCTTTACTTTGCGGCAGTATGCGTTGCGTTTTCAATAAACGGAGAGAGTGTGTTTCATTTTCTGATTCACATTGTCCGCAGCATCTGGTTTGTTGGAAGCGTTTTCTTTGTTCTTGAAAATCAGTTTGAACGCAAGCGGCTTGTGCTTTATGAAGATGAAGTGAAAATCTTAGAACAGCTTTGCGATGGAAAAATCTACCAGAAAGAAGTTGAAGGATTCAGCGAAAATACCGTGTACAGAAAACTCAAGGCGGCGCGTGAACGCAACGGAAATATTACCCGTGAGCAGCTAATCTCTTTATTTAAAAAAGAACGCATGGGAAGAAAATCATCAGAAAAAATATTCCGTCAGATTTAGTTTCCATGCTGCATCTTTTTATTGTCGTCCGCCAAGTTCTTTGTCAAGCGCATAAAGGCCTTCTGGTGTTGAGCCGAACATTTTGTATTTGTCTATAAGCTCTTTTGCCTTTTGCTCTTCTTCAAGCTGTTCGTTTATAAACCAATTCAAGAAATTTTTTGCAAACAAGTTTTTTTCTTTTTCAGCTTGAAAGTAAAGCGTGGTTATGAGATTTGTTACATACTCCTCGTGCTCAAGGCTTTGTTTTAGAACTTGAGAAATTGTTTCAGGCTTGTTCTTGGGCGCGCCGATTGGCATAAGTTCCACCGGCTGATTTACTTTGCACAAGTAGTCGTAAATTTTCATTGCGTGTTCTTCCTCTTCTTTTGCCTGCTGCTTGTACCATTCAGCGAATCCTGCAAGTCCTTTCATGTCAAAAAAAGCCGCAAACCCAAGATAAATATAAGCCGACTCAAATTCTTTTTGAATCTGCGTGTTTAGCATTGAAGTTAAAGTTGTAGTTGTGTTCATAAAAATCCTCCGTAAAATTTAGTATTCCGCTTTCCAAAGTCTGTGGATGTTGCAATATTCATAGGCGGCTTCAACTCTCTCCCCGGTCATAACGGCAAAATCTACGCTTGGAGAATTTCCTGGACGAAGCCATTTTTGCTGGATTCCCTTGTCGGTTTGAAGCAAAATCCATTCGATGTAATGCTCTGCTTCCGACGGATGAAGTTTTGAGCCTACAGTAACAGAAACTGTGTTTCCCTCAACTTTAATTACAGGAATGTGCTTTTCCGAAGAGCCGTCTGTTGTTCCTGGCACAAGTTCCTGCATTGCTTCTCCGCAGCAAACTGTTGGAATTCCAGAGTCCTTTACGATGGCGATGATTTTTCCGCAGTGCCTGCAATAATAAAATTTCAACTGCATATAGACCTCCAAGAATTTTGCAAAGCCGGATTGAAAAATAACCACAATTTTTTTGTTGCCTATTATTTTTCTTTTGCCTTGCGTTTACGCTTTTAAGATACCACAAAAAAATCATGTGTAAACAAAAAACGTCCGCAAACGGTCATCAAAAAATCACCATCGGTATGGTGAGAGAAAAAATTATTGCTGCTTATAAATAGGTAGTTTAAATTAGAGGTTTTATGAAGGAAAAATGGAAATTGCTGTTTTATTTTAAAATGTAATTTTAATTTTTATGGTATAGACAATATGGCGAAATTACGGATTAAATATTTTGGACCAATAACAGAAGGTTTTGATTCAGAAGATGGTTTTATAGACTTTAGAAAATTAACTCTTTTTATTGGTGAACAGGGGACTGGAAAAAGTACCGTCGCAAAATTATTCTCTTTATGCAGTTGGCTTAAAAAGGCCTTTTTTTTCGTGGTGATTATGATGTAGCCTCTTTTGGAACTTTGGATTTCTATGAAATTTGCAGAAATCAGCTTCTGGAAGATTCTTTTACTGAAAAAATAGAATTGGAATATGCAGGAAACGCCTGTCATTTTTGGTTTAAAAAAGATGCTTTTTTGGCAGAAGAAATAAAGGTTTCAAGAAATAAATACAAGCGTCCTAAAATAATGTATATACCGTCGGAAAGAAATGTCCTTTCTGTTGTAAAGAATATTGAAGAACTCGATAACCTTCCGCTTTCTGGTTACAAGGCTCTTGTAAATAAATCAAGCGGAGAAACTTTTATTTTGGAAGAAAAATCTGGGAGAGCACTTCCTCTTGTATGTGCCTACAGCGGATTATAGTCAATTTTTCCATCTGCATTGGTAACATCGTATCTTGCTGCACAGTCAGAATTGGAAAGGTTCATGACATCTGGAATTTCAAAGAGCGTTTCAAATGGAACTCTTGCCGAAATAACAACGGTTGCGAATAAATATACAAATTCATTTTTTTCTAAATGTTGTGGAAGAACCAGCGCAGAATCTGTTTCCAGAATCGCAGATGAAAAATTTGGCTTTTTTTTTTGCTGGAAGCGGCAAATGTTAATGATGAAAACAAAATTGTGATGACGACACACAGTTCCTGTGTGCTTTTGTATATAACATTAGCTGCAAAAGCGTATGAACTTATGAACAAAGGTGTTAAATTTGATTTCAGCACGCAAAAACAAAACGAACGGCAATAGGAACGCTGCTAAGTAATGACCAGTTTGCAATGCACAATGTGTAATCTCTTTATTCTCTTGGACATTTGCTGTCCTGGGAGATTCAACAGGGCAAACGCATGTAAAAACACTTTCTGATAAAATTACAGAAAGTGTGAAATTTTAAAGGAGCCTTAAAACCGTTTGGCGGAACTGGCGGTTTTCCCGAAACCAGATCGTGCGCTTGCTTAAACTGTCCTGTTTTTTATTCTCCGGTTTTTCTGCTTGGCGTAAGATATTTAATGCAAGCCGGCGCATAACTGTCATGTTTTCCGGACTATGATCCTTTCGGTGCCTTTTGTAGTCCTCATTGAAAGTCATATCAAGACACCAGTGAAGGCGGTTTTCAATTCCCCAGTGTAGTCGAATTGATTTTTTCACAAGTTCAATGTTATCAAGTGAAGTTAGAAAAAACCTGACGTCTGTGGAAGTTTTTCCATTTACAGTCCGTTCTTCCCGTGCCATGGCAACAGCCTTAAGTCCTGGCCATTCATCTTTATTCTCCAGCCACGACAGGTTCGTGCAGAGGTAATATTGCCTGTTTTCAATTCGTCCATGGTCAGGATTACATTCCTTTTCGCTTTTTATAACTCCGTATTTTGCAAGCTCCTTTTCATCCATAGAGAAAAAATCTTTTACGGCTTCGTGTGTCGTGCTTTGATTTCCTTTCAAAGAAAGAACATAGTCTGCTTTTTTTTTCCTTAATTTTCTCGCAGATTTTTTTCTGGCAGCCCATTGCATCGATTGTGATTATCATTCCCCTTATATCAATCAGTTCCAAAAGCTCAGGAATTGCAGTGATTTCATTTGACTTTTCATCTGTCTTTACCTGCCCAAGAATGAGGGACAGTTCATCTGCCCATGCACTTACATTGTGAATTCCCTTTGCTCCCGTGACCTTGTTTGAGCCGCACACCGTCTTTCCGTCGATGGCAACAATTGTTCTGTCCGGTTCAATTTTTACTTTTTCGTAAATTCCATGAGTCCACTTTATAAAAACTTTCTCGATTTTATCTGCGTTCACATTTCTGAAAATCCGGAGAATTGTGTCGGCACTTGGCGGACCTAACTCAAACTTCACCAGCCCCTTGATGGACTCTTCCGCTTCCTCCGCCCATTCAGCTATGTGCTCAATGTCCTTGATGCCGCTTAGCAGCCCGAACAAAACCAGCAGGAAAATATCAGCCAGTTCAAACTTCCTGCACCTTTTTACTCTAAAATCGTCTATTTCTTCCAGACTTTCTCTTAAAAGCATAATTCCACCCAAGGGGAATTTTACCATTTTGTGCATTTTTTAAATAGTAGTTTAGAGATTTAAAACAAAAAATTTTTACATGCGTTTGCCCTGGAATGTATGTAGAAAATTGATGTTTAAAACAAGATATAACTGATTTTTGAAACCGTTTAGTTTTGCAATTTTGCTACCAATGATTTTTTGCGTTTGAAAAATCCAAAATCTATTTTATCCTTATAAATTCTTCATGAATTTTTTTTATAACGGAAGAAGTGATGTTTTGTTCCAACAATGATAAATTTGTTTTTTCTTGAGAAACAGAAATACTTTCTTCAAAAAGTTGCTTATAGGAAATATTTAGTGCACTGGCAATATTTTGAACAACTTCTAGCGAGGCGGATTTTCTTCCAAGTTCAATTCAAATCCGCTTGAGTCCAGCCAAATTCTTTTCTTATTTTTCTAATATTGTTTCCTAAAACCAAAAGAATATCTGTCATTAAAATTATTATGTTGCTATCAGCAATACTTGAAAATTATCTAAAAGCAATTTATAATATTGAAAATAGCAATATTTAGGAGAAGATTTTGACCCGACACGCCATTCTCTGCGGCTGTGCCTCTGACGGATTCACGCAGAAAAAAATAAACGAAATGTACGATTTTCTCACAAGCAGTTCCGGCGGTGCATGGGCGGAAAAAGAAATTGTGTTTTTCCCGAACGGCGTGAGCGAGGCGATGCTTTCCTTTGTGCTTGAACGGCTAAAAGCGGATAAGGCTGAACAAATTTTTCTATAATATATGTACTTTGTCGCCGGTTGTGGATGAAGATAAGTCGGTGTGGCTGGGTGGAGATGAAATTAGAAAAAGCTTGATTGAGGCGTTCTGTGCGGAGGGTCACGGTCAGGTGGTTTATGACTGTGGCAGGGAATTGGTGAGAGAAGAAGAGGCGGCGATTTTTCAGTTTTGGAGGTCCTTGTGAAAAATAAAAAAAGTAATAACTTAGGAGTATTTATTTTTCTACTTTTTTTAGGATTTCTTTTTAGTGTTTTTGCAGTTGTTCTTTGTAAATATTCATTAAATTTTTCGAATCCATTTCCAATTATACTTTCAATTAGAAGTGGATGTGAAATTGAACATATAGATTTTTCTAGTATGCAGACTCTGTATTTTTCATTTTTTCTTGGCATAATAGGAATTTATTTTACAGTTTTAAGTATTTTATTAAATGCAAGACCAGAACTTTCTATTGGAAATTATTTTTTTTATGTAAAAAATAATTTGTTGTTGTTTCTTTCTGTCTTTACATTTTTAATTGCACTTTTAAATTTAATAATACCTTATTTAAGTATTGAAAGAAAAGTTGGTTTTAATTTTCAGGTCTTTAGTATTTTTGAACTTATATTTTTTATACCTTTTTTATTTAGAACACTTTTTTATATGGAAAATAAAAAATTATGTGCAAAATTATATAAAAAAATTGTTTCTGCCAAAGAAGCTAATATCGATTCTGATATTTCTTTAAAATTCTATTTTGATTTTGTTTATCCTTCATTTCTTGAAAATTCTTTTTCAGTTTTTGATTCAATGCATGAACTTCAAGAAAAAAGAGTAATTCCTGATTACTTAGATTGCAATGTTTTAAATATACTTCTTTCTGATTTTGAATTTAAAAGCAATTATGTTGTTTTAAAGCAAGCGTTAAAGAAAATAGGTGGATATATTACTGCTTATTCAGGCTCAATAAATTTCGGTACTGGTATAACATTGAAACGTAATAATTTAGTAACTTATATAGAAAAATATGAACTTCTATATTTTAAATTATATGAACAATTGTTTTTTTGTAATCAAGTTGAATATCCATACATTTTGGAGGCTGTTGGATTTATAAAAGATTTTCTAACAGATGGAAAAAATAAAGTAAATAATAAAATTCTATTCAGCAATTTTTTCAATATATATAAAAGTATTCTTATAAACTCTAAAAGAATGGTTGTGTTTTCAATGTTTAAATGTGATTCTGTGAACATTCATTCTCATATTCACGATTTTATGATTTTATCTCAAAGTCTTGAAATGAATTATTGTGAAGAGAATCTTGAACTATTGGAAATGCATGAAAAATTTCTTATAGATATTTTTACACATATAATAAATTTAGTACAAATGCAAAGAATTGATAAAAATAATCTGATTTTTGTTTATAGAGGATTAGAACATATAAAAAAAATTGATTTATTCTATATTGATTTTGAGCCATACTTCGAAATATTACCAAGTATTGCGTGGCATAATATTAAGTATTCAAGAAATTATTACATTTCGATTCTTCTTGTTCTTTGCAAAAATAAAAATGAAGAATTTTACAATGAGACTTTAAATAAAATTATTTATAAAAACAATGGAACATCTGATTTAAATACTGTATACAACATATTAAAAGAAAATATTGAATTGATTACAGAAGATGATTTATCATTGTTTTTTAGTACAGATGAAATTTTGAAATCTTTAAAATTTGTAAAAAATGATATTGATTCAAAAGTACGTAATATAAAAACTGTAGAAATAGAATCCTTAAAAAATATTGATGTATCATCAGAATTATCAACAGCTATTGAAAAACTAAAAAATGAATTGAAAATATCTCTTAGACAATTATTAAAAGAAGAATCGGATGGAATAGAAAATGATTCTTTTTATTTTCCATTCAAATTTGATTTTAATGTAAAGCTGTTAAGCGAGCATTTTTTCGAGACTTATACATTTGATTTCTTAAAAGAAACTCTTTGGAAAGTTATTTGTAGTCATTTTATAAAAAATACTGAAAAAATAAAAATTTCTTCAATCAGAGAAATTTCTAATCTGGAAAATGAAAATAAAATCTTTGTTTCGCCAAATTGTTTTGATTCATTAATTGCAGATAAAAAATTTCAGTTCAATGGTAGTCAAATAAATTTTGATAATAAAAAAATCGAAACAATTTATATTAATGAAAACAATAAATATATTATTCCTTTTTCTGAAATTAAAAAGAAAATTTTTTTAACAGATATAATAGATTTTCAAAATAAATCTGAAAAAAACATTGAGAATGGAAATGTTATTATAACTGTAACATTTCATTTAGTTATAAAAGAAACTGAGGAAAAATCAAAAGTTTATATTCTAAATTAAAAAATGCCAAGTACAGCAAAAAAGATTACATTAAATACATTTTTTCTCTATGCGCGTCAGATTCTCAATATATTTGTAAGCCTGTATACGGTAAGAATTGTATTAAATATATTGGGAACAGAAGATTATGGCATTTACAATGTTATTGCTGGAATTGTTGCGACTTTGGGATTTATTAATAATTCTATGTCAAATGCCAGCCAGCGTTATTTTTCTTTTGAGATTGGAAAAAATAGCAATGGACTTTCAAAGCTTTTCTCAATGACAATCATGAGTTATATAGGAATTGCTGTTGTAATTGTTTTGCTTTCAGAGAGCATAGGACTCTGGTATGTTTCAGAGAAAATGATTATTTCAGAAGGAAGAGGTGAGGCGGTTGTTCTTTCATTTCAGTGTGTTATTGCAACTTTTGTATTTTCTTTTATGTCATCTCCTTTTACCGCGTTAATAATTTCAAATGAGAATATGTTTGTTTTTTCTTTTGTCAGTGTATTTGAATCACTTGCAAAATTGATAATGACGGTAGTTTTGACAAAAGTGAATTTTGATAAGCTTATTCTTTATAGTTTTTTAATGATTTTTCCATCTGCAATTTCATTTTTTATTTATATGCTTTTTTGCTTTCTTAAATATAAAAATGTAAAGCTTATAAAATACTGGAATTGGAGTCAAATATGTGGTATGTACATTTATACATTCTCCAATTTGGGTGGCTCAATAATAAATATTTTTAAAATTCAGATTTTGAATGTTTTTATAAACCAAAGGTTTAATTCTAAAGTTGTTGCGGCGAGGGGAATTGCGACAAACATAAGTGGGATAATACAAAGTTTTTCAATAAATTTCTCTACTGCGATAAGCCCATTTGTTACTAAGCAGTTTGCACAAAACAGAAAAAAGGAACTATATGATTTTTTGATTTTATCATGCAAGATCAGTTATTTTATAAATTTTGTTATTGGTCTTCCTGCGTTTTTAGAAATGGAATATCTCTTGAATATTTGGCTGAAAATTCCGCCTGAATATTCTGTTATCTTTTCAAAATTGATAATAGTCGATTGTTGCATAGATTCTCTGACATTGCCTTTGATGGTTGGAATTCAGGCAACTGGAAAAATCTCAAAATATGTTTTTTCTATGTCTGTCTTTAACTTGTTGTATCTTCCTATCTGCCTTATTCTTTTCCATTTAGGTTTTGATGCAACTTCGGCATTAATAGTATCTCCTGTGTTCACATTTTTTTCTATTTTTATACGTATTTTTTACATTTGTAAAAATATGGATTATAAATTCATAAATCTTATATTTAAAATATTAATTCCTGTGATTTTAGTTTCTGTAATTTCATTTTTTATAATGTTTGTTTTTACAGGATTTTTTGTCCAGTCATTCTTCAGACTTTGCGAAACCACTGCTGTTTCTCTTATTGTAAATGTGATTTTGATATTGTCATTTGGACTTAATAGAAATGAAAAATTTTCTGTTTTCTCAAAAATAAAGGCAAGATTGGAGAAGAATTGATATGAATATTTATATAGAAAAACTAAAAACGGAATACTCTCCTGAACTTTTGCCGTTTACATTTAATCAGACAGGAATGCTGTATGATGATTCAAATTATATTCTTTTTTGGGAAGATAAAGAAAGTTGTGGAAAAGTTGGATTTCACGTTGAAAATAAAACAATATTTATGCAGTCATGTCTTGTTGATTTTTATGATAAAGATACTTTTAAGAAAATTATAAAGTATATTTTCAAAACTCTACGACCAAAGGCAATAGAATGCCATTATTCTCTTTTTAACTTTTTTTATAATTTACATTCGGATCATAATTATTCAATAGAGCTTCCTTCAAATTTTAATGAATTGCTTTTAAGAGAAGACAGAAAAAAGAGATACAACCTAAAACGAGAAAGACGAATTCTTTTTGAGATGGGAGTTTCGTTTCGGGAATTACTTGCTTGTGAATTTGAAAATGCAGTTAAAATCTTTTTTGCACAAAAGCGGGTTACACATAATAGAGATTGGGGGCTATCACCTAATGATTTCTTGAAATGGCTAAATATTACAAATATTTATGTTCTTGAAAAGAATGGAGATTTTATTGCCTTTGCAATGTCAGATGAGCATTTCAAAAAAGTTATTTTTGAACAGACAAGTTATGACATAAAATGGAAAAAATATTCACCTGGTTCTGTTATTTATCTTTGTTTTCTTGAAAAGATGATAGAGAAAGGCTATTCAGAAATTTTTCTCGGGGGGGGGCGACATGAATATAAAAAAATGCTTGGAAGTAGAGAGGATTTCACATTTAATGGTGAAATTTCAAGACATTATATTGTTAAGGGATTTTACAACTTTATTCATGGTATAGCTTCTAAAGCAAAACATATATTTGTAAAGGTAGAAAATAAAAAATGAAAACAGGAATAATTACTTTTCACGATACAACTAATTATGGTGCTAATCTTCAGGCATACTCTCTTTTTAAGGCTGTTAAAAATCTTGGGTATGAGTGCGAAATAATAAATTATCAATGCGAAAACATAATAAAAAGAGAACTTCCGTTTATAAATATACATGGTTCAGTGAGAAATTTTATAGGCTCTCTAGTTCGCTATCCTAAACGTGCTATAAAGCATTTTAATTTGTGCCGGTTTATAAAAAGTCATGAGAGACTTTCTCAAAAAATCTACACAAGAAAAAATATATCTGAAGCAAATTCTGTATATGATAATTTTATTGTTGGAAGTGATATTTTATGGAATCTTTCAATTTCGGGAAATGATTTTTCATATTTTCTTGATTTTGCTGGTGATAATAAAGGTAAATTTTCTTATGCAACTTCAATTGGAGAACCATGGACTGAAAAAGAAAAATCAGAAATAAAGAAATGGCTTTCAAGATTTGATGAAATCGCAGTTAGAGAAAAAGAAGCTGTAGATTGGGTAAATGAATTATCAGAAAAAAAAGCGAATTTGGTTTGTGATCCTACGATGCTTATAGAACCAGAAGAATGGGAACATTTTACAAAGAAACAGAAGTTCGGGAAATATGTCCTTATCTATTTACCGAATGAAAAATGCCAAGCAGATGCTAGAAATTTTGCAAGAGCTAATAATTTGAAGATTGTTGAATTAAAATTTTATGATTCGATAGAAATTTTTCTTTCTAAAATAAAATATGCAGAATATATTTTCACAGGATCATATCATGGTTTTTTGTTTTCTTTGTATTTTCATACAAATATAATGTTCTATAATTTTCAGGATACTTCCAGAATGAGGTTTCTGGCGGAAAAATTCAATATAGAGAATCATGATGCAACAAATATTTTAGAGATAAAAGAAATTCCAGAAATTAACTGGGACTTAGTGGATAGAATTAGGGAAGAATTTCAAGATTCTTCATTGGATTATCTAAAAGGAATCTTGAAAAAATGATTTGTCCTGATGAAAAATGCACAGGCTGCGGCGCCTGCGTTTCAATTTGTGCAAAAAAAGCGATTATCCTCAAAGAAGATTTGTATGGATCTCTACGTCCTTTTGTGGATTCTGAAAAATGTATTAATTGTGGATTATGCAAAAAGGTTTGCCCGAATAATCAGAATTTATCTTTTTCAAAAGTGAAAAAAGTTTATGTCGCTTATAGCTTTGATAAGTCCGTTTATAATAAAGCTGCTAGCGGTGGAATTGCTTCTGAACTTTATAAGATTGCTATAAAAAATAATTGGTTTTCGATGGGAACTTGTTTTGATAGGCATACCGGAGTTTTTTATAAAGAAGTAAAAGACGTTTATGATTTAGATTGGGCTTGTAGTTCAAAATATGTTTATTCAAATATGCTTCCAGCATTTAATTGTTATTGCGAGCATCTTTCTAAAAATGAATATGCGATTTTTATTGGTCTTCCTTGTCAATGTGCGGCATTGTATTCATATTTAAATCTGAAGAACAAAAAATTTACAGAAAACCTATTCCTTGTAAATATTATTTGTCATGGAGTTCCAAATTGGAAATTTCTTGACGAACATCTTGATTTCATTGAAAAGAAATCTGAAAAAAGAATTTCAAAAATTTTTTTCCGTAGTAAAACTGCGGATGAAAGTCATAGGGGTGGTAACTCCTATGACTATCATCTGAGATGTATCTCAGATGATAGTCAGGAATTTTATATTTGTGATATGCACAAAAAAGAATCTTACGGAAATGCATTTTTAAGTAATTTAATTTTTCGGGAAAACTGTTATTCGTGCAGCTATGCAAAGCCAGAACGTTTTTGTGATTTGACTATTGGTGATTACGATGGTTTAGGCTGTGAGGTTGAGTATAACAATCCTGTAAAGCAAGTCTCTTGTGTTCTGTGTTACACAGAAAAAGGAAATGTGCTTGTGAAAGAATTAAAAGAATCGTGTTACTTAGAGAATAGACCTTTGCCAGAACCTTTTAAATATAACGGGCAACTGAATTATCCTTCTGTTCCGCATAAAAACAGGGGCAAATTTAAAAATAGTTATTTGCAAACAGAAAACTTTGAATATGCAGTGAAAAAATCATTGATAAGGGAAATGTATTTTTCTTTTAATCTTTTTTCAACTGCAAAACAATTTATAAAAAACAACTTCAAGTTTGTTTATGCAATCTATAAAAAATTCAAAAAAATTGGTGGCTGCAGATGATAAAAAGAATCCTTAGAAAAATGAAGCATTGCATTCAAGATATTGGAACAAAAGGTTATGTGCTTATGTTGCACAGAGTTTCGGAAATTGAATCCAATGGAATTTTTATGAATGAAAATATGAAAGTTTCTCCTAAATTTCTTGAGGAATTTATTTTGAAATATAAAGAAAAATATGATTTTATTTCTTCGACTGAAATAAATGACAGATTAAAAAATAAATCAAAGAAAAAGTTTATTGTTTTTACAATGGATGACGGATATTTAGATAATTATACAACCGCTTTTCCAATTTTTAAGAAATATAATGTGCCGTTCACTGTTTTTGTAGCAAGTGATTTTCCGAATATGAAATGCTTTTTGTGGTGGCATATTCTTGGGGACATGATTAAAAAAAATGACCATATAAAACTTTCGGACGGAAGTATTTATAGTTGTGCCACTTTAGAAGCAAAAAATTTAGTATTTGAACAACTTCGTTCAAAAATTCTTCTGTTAAATTCGCAAAATTTGATAACAAAGTTTTGTAGCCTTTTTGAAATTGATTTGCCTGAATTGCAGACTTTGAATGCGAAATATTGTATGTCTTGGGAAAACATTGTTGAACTTAATAAAAATTCTCTTGTAACAATTGGTGCTCACACAGCACATCATGCAAATTTGAGGGCGATGAAAACAGAAAATGATGTTAAGCGAGAGATAATAGAAGGTTTGAATGAATTTGAGAATCATATCCCAAATTACAAAAAATCGGTTTTTGCTTATCCATTTGGCTCTCCTTTTGAAATTGGAAAAAGAGAAATTGATATTGTTGAAAAAATGGGATTTACAAGTGCCTTTTTAGGCTGCGGACGTGGTGTAAAACAAAAAAGCTGTCATTGGGCAATTCCTCGCATTGCATTTACTGAAGACTTTGATTTTTCAATTTTAAAATAGGAAAAACATTTATGAAAGAAAACTGTCTAACTGCAAAATCGATTTCATTTTTTATGCCCGGCAGCGGAAAGAATCCGAGCGGCGGATATAAAGTTGTTTATGAACAGGCGAACCGGCTAGTTATGGATGGCTGGGAAGTATATATTGTTTATCCTGTTCATACATTTATACGAAAAATAACTTTAAGAAATGTTCTTGGAACAGTTAATAGATATTTAAAAGGTTTTTTGGGAAATAATTTTAAAGCCAAATGGTTTGATTTAGATAGCAGAATTCATGAAATAAAAGTCTTTTCTCTAAAAGAACACAATGTTCCAAAATCAAATTTTTATTGTGCTACAAGTTTGGAAACTTCATATTATTTAAATGAATATAAAATTCCAGCTGATAATAAAATATACTATATCCAAGGCTATGAAACCTGGAATGTCCCTGAGCCCTATACATCGAATTCTTATAAATTTGAAATGAAAAAAATTGCTATAGCTCCTTATCTTGTAGAAAAAGTAAAAGCTAGTGGTAGTGAAGTTAGTTTTATTCCAAATGGCTTTGATTTTAATATTTTTGGAATCGATAATCCTATTGAAAATAGAAATCCTCATATTGGAATGATGATGTATGCTTCAAATAATGATATTAAGCGTTGTTCCGATATGATAGCTGCATTTGAAAAAGTAAAGATTAATATTCCAGATTTAAAAGTTCTTGTTTTTGGAGTTCCTGAAAGACCTAAAAATTTACCTGATTGGTTTGAGTATTATCAGCAACCTGAAAAGTCTTTGCTTAGAAAATTATATAATACTGCTGCAGTTTTTGTTGCCGCTAGCAGAACAGAGGGAATGGCTCTTCCCCCTGCAGAAGCTTTTATCTGTGGCTGTGCACTTTGCTGTACAAATATCGGTGGTTTTGGAATCTATGCAATTGAAGATAAAACGGCATTGCTTAGCCCTGTTTTTGATATTGATAAGCTGGCAGAAAATATAATTTTTTTAATGACACATGATGATGTCAGAATTCAGTTTGCAAAAACTGGTAATGAGCTTATGCGGCAATTTACTTGGGAAAAAGCTTTTGAAAAATTTAAGAAGGTTGTTGAAATATGAAATTTTCTAAGAAATTTTATTTTGACTACATTTTGTTTTTTGGAATAGTTGCTTTATTTCTTTCCCTTTTTTCTGCTTTTAGAATTTTTGGAACCGGTGTAGATTATGTCGGCTACCTTGGAATTTTCTACGGCAATAAGTCCACAGAACCTATGTTCAGGTTATTAAAAATTATTAACAACTTTGTTAATGAAGGGACTGTTACACTTGTTTTTATTTATTTTTTTTGTGCATTTATTGGGCTTTATTTAAAGGGTGTGTTTTATGCTCAATATTCAAATAACTTTTTTATTTCTATATTATTTTATATTTTTACAATTTATTTTCTTCATGAGTATACACAAATTAGAGCTGCAATCGGACTTGGTATTTGTTATCTTTCTGTAAAAGAAATTAACAAAAGAGAATTTACTAAGTTTGCAATTAAAATTCTTTTTGCAATATGCTTCCATTATTCTTCTGTGATTATGTTTGCCGTTTATTTTTACTGCAACTTTTTTAAAAAGCCAAAAAGATATTTTCAGATTTTGTGGATTACATTTATTGCAAGTGTTCTTTTGTATAAATTTTTACACGGACAAAGTCTGTTTATTTTTTTAGGTTCAAATTTATATTCAAAATTATTTTTTTTAGAAAAACTTGGTGCATTGCAAAATATGGCTGATTTTTCAGTGTTTAATATTTGTTATCTCCTTATTTTGATTATGAATACAATTTTTTATTTTTTATATAAGGGTTTTCCGGATAAAAATTATGATTTTACGATTTTTCAATTAAGTTCCTTGTCTGTAATTATATTTTATTGTCTTTTTAATTTAGGCTTTAATGTAGTTACTTTTAGACTTTCAGAATTTTTTATTCCTTTTGTTTTTATTGTTATTCCTAAGATTATTTCTAGGTTCAAAGAAAAAATATTTCTTATGCCATTCGCTGTATTGGTTTTAGCATATTACGCACGGGCATTTTTAAAGGCGGTTTTATAATGAAAAAACTCTATCTTACGGTTCTCTACAAAATAAAATACTCGAATTCCCAGACATTGCGCTCATTTTCGGAATTGCGTTTTGGTGACAACAAGAACAATTTTTTCGTTGTCTGGGATAACTCCCCGGAAAGCGAGACAAAAATTCAAGAACTCAAGGAGTTCCTTAATACTGAGAATGTTGAATATCTTCATACGCCTGACAACACTGCACTTTCAAAAGTTTACAACAGTTGCCTTGAAAAATATTCAGATTTTGATTTTCTCATGATTTTTGACCAGGACTCAAAAATTATCCGCAAGGATTTTGATTTCTATCTTGAAAAAACGATTTCGGAAAATCCTGACGTTAATATTTTTCTTCCGCAGGTTTATTCAAAAAATAAATTGTATTCACCTGGAAAATTCTGGATTTTCAAAGGATGGCACTATAAAAGACTTGCCGCCGGAATCCACAAAGACAATCTTTACACAGCAATTATGAGCGGAACAGGAGTCAGAATTCCATTTCTGAAAAAAAACAAAATCACTTTCAACGAGGAACTTTCACTTTACGGAATTGACACGTGCTTTTTCTCAGATGTAAGAAAAATTGACAGCAGGTTTTATGTCTTGGATGAAAGGCTAGAACATGATTTGTCGGAGAATCATTTGTCAAAAGAAGACAGAAAGAAACATACAAGACTTTATCTTGAAGGTACTTTTATTATGAATAAGAAAAGTTTATTTAAGACATTGATTGTTTATCTTTATGAATTATATCTGAAACTTCATGGAAAAATTTAATATGAAAATCATTTTTGCCCATCTTCTGAACAACTTCACAGGTTCTCCAAAAGTGCTTTCGCTTCTGCTAAAGTCGCTTTCAAATGATAAAAACATAAAAATTTCTCTTCTTACTTCAAAGACAGACGGAATTTTAAACGACATTTCGAATGTTGAATATCATGATAACTTTTACCGCTGGCATGAAAACAAAATTTTGCGCGTTTTTCAGTTTGTTTTGGCTCAGACAAGGAATTTTTTCTTCATACTTTTTGCTGATTTTGACATTCTTTATATGAATACTGTCGTGCCGTTTGGAGCTGCACTTGCCGCAAGGCTCCGTGGGAAAAAAATCATTTACCACATTCATGAAGTTTATATAAATCCTGGATTTTTAAAACGTCTCTACACTAAAGTGATGAAAAAATGTGCGTCAGTAGCTATTTGCGTTTCAAACTATGTTCAAGAACACACTGATTTTTTGCCTTCTGTTGTTGTTTATAATCCGATTGAATTTAGTCCGCTTCCAGAAAATTTAGATGAATATTTAAATGAAAAACTTAAGCGGAAAATAATTTTTATGCCGACTTCTCTAAAAGAATACAAAGGCGTTTTTCAGTTTGTGGAGCTTGCAAGAAAAAATATCGATTATAATTTTGTGCTTTTATGCAGCACGGAACTTTCTGAAATGCAGAAATTCTTTGCAAAAATAGATTTGCCTGGAAATTTAACTCTTGTTGGAAAACAAAAATCTCTTGAAAAATTTTACCGCGAAGCGGCAGTTTCGATGAACTTGTCATTGTATGACAAGTTCATCGAAACATTCGGACTTACAGTCCTTGAATCTTTCGATGCACTTGTTCCTGCTGTTGCCCCGGCTTATGGAGGTCCTAAAGAAATTATTGAAAATGAAAAAAACGGATTTTTAATTAATCCATATAATCTTGATGAAGTGTCAGAGTGTATAAAAAGAATCACAAGCAGTTTTGATATTTATAAAACATTTGCTTTGAATGCAAAAAATCGTGCAAAAGATTTCAGTGAGGAAAAGTTTTTGCATGGAATAAAAAAAGTGATAGAAGAAGTTTATGAGGTGAAAAAATGACAGCCAGTAAATAATTCGATATATGTGAATGTAATGTGTTTGTCAATGTTTGTTTAGGTGCTCTGGCAAATGTTGATATTATGGCTGATTTTTAAAACTATTATTTTTACAGTTCCTTACTGTAAATAATATAAAATTTATAACTTGTTCTTTGACATTTTTATTTTTGAAGGAAAACTTTAGAAAAATTGGAGTTTTTTTTCTTTGATTTGTATGCTATAGTGTTATCAAAGAGGTGTGAAAAAATTACATCCGTGTAATTTTTTTTCACGAGTTTGCAGTGCGAACTTATTCAGCACTTTCTTTCGCTGTCGCTAACGAGAAGTTTTTTTTAAGAGGTTGTTATGGATAAACAAACAGCATATCTTTCAAATGTCGGCACATATACAATTTTTTCTTTTGGTGATTCACGTTTAAAGTTTGTGGCACCATATTCATTAGAGCGATATGAAAGTGTTGTAAAATGGGATGACGGCTATCTGGTTGTAATGGCAAAATATGCACATAATAAAGATGCAGAAGAAGAATACATTGACTTGCGTCCTATTTTAAAAAATCTGTATATAAATCCAGACGAGTTTTTGCATCCAATAAAATCGGTGGAGGTGAAATATGCCTGATTTAAAAAAAATTTCTGATGAAGCTGATATGATTGTCTGTGGTTTTGCGTATAAAAAACAGAGTGACGGTGTACATATCTTTAATTTAAACAATGAGAGCGGAGCCGCAGTTATATCTGCTGACGGCTCTCTTATTGAAACAAATATGGATGATATAGAGTTTTCTATTGCACAAAAGCATTATCTTGAAAATGCAAAATATATGGAGGCATAATCATGCCGAAATATTTTTCGTTTAAGGTTTGCGGATATTATTTGTATTTTACATCAAAGTGCATTATTGAAGCAATGCATGTTCATGCAAGCGATTCAAAACTCACTGAAGAAGGTTCTGCAAAATTCTTTGTAAAAGGAAATGGGGATTCTGTTCTTCAAGAAAAAGGATGCCTTAATGACCGTGAAATAAATAAAATTCAAGCATTTATTAAAGATAATTACCAAAGTATGTATGATAAATGGCAGGAATATAGCAAAGAAGGATTTTACATCGGAAAATAATTTCCTGTTTTCTTTCCAAAAATAAAAATGTCACTGAACGCTTGAAAAAGGCTTTTGGAGGCATTTATGCTTGAAAATAATGAGATGCTGAATCAAGTTCAGCATGACACAAATCTTTGTAAAACTCTCCGTATCTCTGTCATCGGTACTGTTGGTGTGCCTGCCTGTTACGGCGGTTTTGAATCTCTGGTGGACAATTTGCTTGATTTTACGCCTGCGAATGTGGAATATACAGTTTTCTGTTCGGCAAAAAAATATGAAAACAGGCTGGAGTCTTACAAGGGCGCAAAGCTTGTCTATCTTGAAAAGGACGCCAACGGGATCGAAAGCATTTTCTACGATTTTGAAGGAATGAAGCGTTCCTTGAATTCGGACATAATGCTGATTCTGGGTGTTTCCGGGTGTATGTTCCTTTCTTATATCCGCAGGCACTTCCGGGGAAAAATCATCACGAATATTGACGGTCTTGAATGGCGGCGCGACAAATGGAAGTGGTATGCAAAGCATCTTTTGAAATTCAGCGAGAAGATGGCGGTCCGTCATTCTGACATTGTAATAGGCGACAACAAGGGCATTACTGACTACATAAAATCTGAATATTCTAAAATTGTGCAGAACAAGAGCGTTGAGCTGATTGCGTATGGCGGCGACCAGGTTTCGCGTGTTCAGGACAATTCTTTGTTTGAAAGATATCCGTTCTGCCGAGAGCCTTATGCGGTTACTGTCTGCCGGATTGAGCCTGAAAACAACGTTCATGTGATTCTTGAGGCGTTCTCAAAAATGCCGGACGAGACGCTTGTTTTTGTGGGCAACTGGGAAAAGTCGGAATATGGCCGTAGCTTAAAAGAAAAATTCAGCGCGTGCAAAAATATCCTCTTGCTTGACCCGATTTACGAGCCGCATACCGTGAACTGGCTCCGCTCAAATGCCCATGTTTATATTCATGGACACAGCGCAGGCGGAACAAATCCTTCTCTTGTTGAGGCGATGAATCTTTCTCTTCCGATTCTTGCGTTTGACTGCGTTTACAACCGTGCTACAACCGAAGAAAAATGCCTTTACTGGAAAACTTCTGATGACTTGCAGGATCTGATGAAAAATGAAAGCGACAAGTTTGAGAAAATCGCGAGCGAAATGGGCGAGGCTGGAAAACATCTTTACAGCTGGGATCGGATTGCAAAGCAATACAATGCTTTGTATAAAATATAAAATAGATTCACTTCATTTTTATACAAGAAAAAGGGAAAAATTCAGAATCTGAAAGTTACGGATATAAATATATAAAAATGAGGAGATATGAAAATGCATATTATTGGAATAGAATTATTGGATGATAAAAAAGATATTTTTAAGAACTTAAAGCATAAAAATAAGAATTTTAACGATTGGTATTCATTTTGTGGTTATGATTATTGTGAAAAACCTCCCAAAATTGATTCTCCTATCTCATTTTATGTATCAGATAATTTTTATAAATTTAAGAACTCCGATACAAATATAAATATAAGTTGTATTGTTGGGAAAAATGGCTCTGGAAAATCAACATTATTAGATGTTCTTTATAGAATTATAAATAATTTTGCGTTTTGCATTAAGTCTATATTTCCATATAATGGCTGTGATTTAATATATTCTTCAGGATTTTCTGCTGCTTTATATTTTTCAATTTTGCAAGATGATGGAAAAGAGTATGTCGGATGTATAAAAAATATTGATAGTGAAAAACTTATTGTGAAACTTCCAAACGAAAAGGAATTAGAAATATCTATAAAAAATAACAAAGGTGTTTTTGAAGTTGACTCTGGTCTCAGTGCTGAAAATTTTTCTTTGTCAAAATTACAAGATCTATTCTATACAATTGTAACTAATTATAGTATGTACTCTTTTAATCCTGAGGATTTTGAGACTAATGATTTTTATCCAGAAGGAATTTTTCATAAAAACGACGCTTATATAACTCCAATAGTTTTATTACCTTATAGGGATTCTAATGGAGTAATTTTAATAGATAATGAGCGAGACTTAGCAAGACAAAGAATTATTGCGCTTCAGATTTTTTTATATAATTACAAGAATGAAAATCATAAAATTATTAAAAATAAAATACCATTAAAAGTGTCTTATCGATTTGATAAAACTTACATTGAGAATCATGGCGCGGAAGAAATTAAGCTATTGTTCGAAGAATTACAAAATAAAATAAATAATTTTTTAAATAATGATTTAAAAACTAGAGATGAGTATGGAAAAAATTTAATTTGCAATCAACTAAAATATGATAAATATTTTAAATATTTAAAGAATTCTTGGGCAAAAAGAATTTTACAAAAAAATGAAAAAAAAGATTTTTCAGAATTTGAAACTGATAAAGAGATAGTAGATAGTCTGCTGTATTATCTAGCTTGTAAGACATTAAAAACTTGTGCTCATTATGGACTATTTATAAAATATGTTAATTTCAGAAATAATGAACAATTTGCAGATGAAGTGGTGGATGAAATATTAAAAGATAATACATTCATTACCTTAAAACTTAGGCAGTGTTTTAATTTCTTCTCTTTAGATTATAGATATGAAAATGGCTTGTATGAAACTAATTATAAGAAAATAGCAGAAATTTCTTGTGGTGAAGAGAAATGTATTGATGATTATTTTTTGCAGTTACCACCATCGATTTTTGTAACAGATTTAATATTTAAAGATGAATTTACAAAAAAAGAAATAAACTTGTCATCATTTAGCAGTGGAGAGTTGCAGCTGCTGAATAGTTTTAGTTATGTTCTTTATCATTTAAAAAATCTTGAATGTGATAAAACTGAATTAGCAAATAAAAATAATATTGATTATCCTAATTATAAAAATTTTCTTATAGTTTTTGATGAAGCGGAACTATATATGCATCCAGAGTATCAAAGGTTATTTTTATATAGACTTATTGAATCGATAAACAATTGTAATTTTAATACTAAAACACAAATTCAAATTCTTATAGCAACGCATTCTCCTTATATACTAAGTGACATTCCGCTTCAGAATGTTCTCTTGTTGGATAATGGAGAAATTCAGACAAAAAATTTGTTTGAAGACCAGACTTTTGCTGCTAATATATATGATTTATTGCAAAAGCAATTTTTTATTACAGCACCTATTGGTGAAATTGCGAAAAATAGAATAAATGAGATTATTTCTTTTTGTAAAAATGAAACAAGCTTTGAGAATGTAGAAGAAAAAATTCAAATATATGATTCTGTCATAAACAATTTGGGAGATTCATATTTTAAAAACACATTAACTTATATGTTAAACAAGAAGAGGAAATAATTTATCAATGTTTAGGGTATATACAGATTTATTTTATAAAGATATAGAACAAAAAAGGGAATTTGAAGAAAGGTATATTTTTTTAATAAGAAAAACAGCAGAAAATATTCATGTGAAATTAAGAAAAAATGCGAAGTTAGTAAAATTATATAGTTTAATAGATTCCAAAATTAAAAGAATTCATGAAAACTTTGAAAGTTCTGTTTCTGATTTTCCTAAAAACTTTGAAAAATTATTAACACTAACTCCACGAGAAATTGCTTCAGTATATGTAGCATATAAGAAGAATGAAAACTTTAGAAAGACTGTTGATAAAGAATTAGGAATGGTTTACGGTGTAAAAAACGGAAAACATTTTGTCTTGGATTTTTCAAAATTTTCTAGAAATATCGCACAATTTTTTACATTGCCGGATAATGAAAAAGTAATAAATATCAATACTTGCTTTTATTGCAATAAAACTTATATAAATTCATATGAAATTGAGAATTCGAAAAAAAATCAGTTTGATATTGATCATTTTATTCCTAAATCAAGATGTCCATTGTTTTCCTTGAGCTTATACAATTTTGTGCCAAGTTGCCAAGTATGTAATTCAAGAATAAAACAGGCTGGTGAATATTACAAGAAATGTAATGAAGAGCAATTGGAGATGTTGTTTCCATCTAGTGAAAATTATAAATATATGGATTATTTAAGATTCAGAATAATTCCAAAGAAGAACTTATATCAGCAAGATTCAAGAAGTTTTTCATTTTCAGAAATGAAGGATTCTTTTGCTATCGAGTTTGAGAAACTTGATGAGAAAAAATCAGTTTTATTTGAAAAGGAAGCAAATGCGTTTGATATTAAAAAACGATATGAATACCATAAAAAAGAATTTTTAGCATATATAGATAAATTAAGAAAATATCCTGATTCATATTTTTTATGTTATGCAAATATACATGGAATAAATGAAGCAAACAATTTGAATGAGGCAATTTTTAATAAATGTTTTAGAAATCAAGAAAGACAAATATTTCAAAAAATCTATAATGATATTGACTCTCAAATTGAGTGAGATTTTACGACATTGAAGAAGTCCGTTTTCTGTTTTGTTAAATCTATTTTTATCATGCCTTCTTTTATTTCTTTTAGGGTGAAAAAGCCTTTTGAAAGAGTTATAATCAGTATTTCGCTATCAGGTTCAAAAGATTCACACAGCCTTCATTTTCAAGGCGGGTGATTTCTGATTCTTCATTTAATTCTCCTACCACGCAAAGGGCATTTTTCATAACAGGTTCAGTAACTTCTTTTTCAATAAATGTTACGTTCAAGGTCTGGCAGGCATAGATAAGCAGGAATCGGATATAACTCTTGCCGTAAAGAACAAGCGTTGTTATGCCCTGTTTTTTAGATTCGGAAACAAGGTGGCAGAATGTTTCATTATAAGTGTTTGCAATCGCAAATGTTCTCTTTGCAAATTTCTGGCTTCTGGATGTAAGTTCTGCAATTCCGTCAGGAGTAACTGCATAAGAAAGTTTCCGCAGATTTACATTAGTCAGCATAATCCATCCACGCTCAACAAAGCGTTTCAGAACAGCGTTCATAAGCCCGATGGACATACCAGCATTTTCCGCAAGCACACGCTGACTTGCCAAAGGTTCTTCCTCCAAGGTTTTTGCTATGCTTTGTAATGTTGCAACGTCACTATTCATATTATGATTTAATTTAACATAAAAATACTTTTTATCAAAGTGGAAAAATGCTCAGTTTTAAAATGAATGATATGTTAGCTTGAATTTCAGTGTTTTATTATTTTTTCTTTTAGTTCGAAATATTTATCGCGATAGTTATCCATGGCTTCAGACACAGCTTCTGTCGCAAGATAGTCTAACGTTGTTCCAAGTTTGCAGGCAATTTTTACGGTTTCCAGTTCTCGGCTCTGTTTCATGGAACTTTTTTCTCTTTATTTTTCCTCCTTATAAAACTCCGCGTAAGCCCTGCTTGCAACGCAGAGCAAACGCATTATAAATAATTTAAGTAAAGTTTGCGCGAAGGAACGGTTCCTGGGGCAAAAACACTCTGATTGTTGCGACCGGCTTGAGCGGGCAATTCTATAGTTACTTTGCAACAATCAGCGTGTAGCGCATTATTGCGCGATTTTGAACCAGGAAACCGTGTCCGGAAGCCAGTTTTATGCTGAATACATTTATAATGCGTAAGCCCTGCTTGCAACGGATGACTCCTTGCATTTTATACAGAAAAATATTACATTTGTGTTGCGCAGTTTATGATTCCTCATAACTCTCCTGCGCTTTATAAATTAAAATTCTTATGGAGGCTGGCGGTTTTGTTTCCGTTGACATTTTATGAAAAAATTCCTTTCTTTTGTTTCCCGTGAAGCTGACGACTTTAAAATTCTTTTGAGAAACATTCCTTCACTTACAGTTTCAATTTTTATTTTGTCCGTTGTCTGTGCAAATCTTATGGCGAACAAAGAACTTGTAACTTTTAAGTATGCTGCGCTTGACTGCGGATTTGCATTCAGCTGGATTATGTTTTTGTGCATGGACGTAATCTGCAAAAGATGGGGCGCCAAGGCATCAATAAAAATTTCCCTTGTTGCTCTTGCTGCGAATCTTTTTATTTGCGTTTCATTTGCGTTGCTTGCAAAGACTCCGGGAAAGTGGGGCGAATATTATGCTTCTGAGAATTCACTTGTTAATGACGCGCTCAATGCGACTTTTGCGGGTTCTTGGTATGTTGTGCTTGGCTCGTCTGTCGCGTTTGTTTCGTCGTCAGTTGTAAATGCTCTTCTTAACTGCGCAATCGGAAGCCTTTTTAAGTCAGACGGATTTTTTTCATTTGCATCTCGCTCCTATATTTCAACCGCAATAGCCCAGCTTGTTGACAATTTTATTTTTGCCACAATTGTTTCAAAAATTTTCTTTGGCTGGACTTGGATTCAAGTTTTTGTGTGCTCGGCGATTGGGGCTGGCTTTGAGCTTTTGGGCGAAATCTTTTTTTCCGGCTTGGGATATAAAGTTGTCCGCCAGTGGGAAAAAGAAAAAGTCGGGCAGGAATATATTGAATACAAAAAGGCTAATGCAAAATGAAAGTTTTAATCACAGGAACGAGCAGGGGAATCGGAAGAGCGTGCGCCTTAAAGTTTCTTGCTGAAAAAAATGAAGTCATTGGACTTGATGTGTGCCCTGACTCAATAAGCGGCGATTTTTCTGTAAAGAATGCTGAATGCTATAAACATTTTGTTTGCGACATTTCAAAAGAAAATTCTCTTCCTGAAATAAATGGTGTTGAAATTCTTGTGAACAATGCTGGAATTCAAACTGCCAGCAATTTCAGTCTTGATGATATAAAAGTGAATCTTATTGGAACAATAGCGGTTACAGAAAAATATGCGTTTCAGAAAAAAATAAAATCTGTTTTATTCAATGCTTCCGTTTCAGCACTTACAGGAAACGAGTTTGCTTCTTATGCTGCGTCAAAGTCTGGAGTTGTGGGCTACATGAAAAATTGCGCGATTCGGCTTGCAAATGAATACCGGGCGACTTGCAATGCCTTGTGCTTCGGCGGAATTCTCACGGAACTGAACGAGCCGGTTGTTCAAGATAAATCGCTTTGGAAAAAAATCATGGATGTAACTCCGCTAAAACGCTGGGCGACTGCGGAAGAAGCTGCCGACTGGATTTATTTTATGACAGCGGTAAACAAATTTTGCACAGGGCAGGCAATCGATGTTTCCGGAGGAGAACGCAACTGCGCTGACTTGTTCGTGTGGTAGAATTGAATCATGCATATTATGTGATAAAAGAATTAAAAATTACTTCAAAACTTTTTAGTTGACATTGCTGGTATTTTCAATGCTATATTTAAAAAATGAAATTTTCTTCTAGCTGTTTTCTCCGTATTTTCTTATTTGCGCTTTTGTTTTTTCCTTGCTTTGGGTTTTCATTTTCTGCTTTTAATTTAAAAGGTGAAGAGCCTGAATTGCTTTCATTATTTAGAAAGGCTTATCCTGATATTCAGTTTAAAAGTGAGTACAATGCGTTTGCAGGCGACTGGAAAATTTTACTTTCGCTTGAAGACAGAACTGCTGAATTTTTCTGGGCGGACGGAATGTTTTTGCCTGAATCCGAAATTGAAAATAAAAATCTGTACAATTCTTTTCTATATAAATATGATTTTGCTCTGCATGACCCGGCGGATTTTACAGAAGAGGACATTGAAAAAATCCGGCAGTTTAGTTCTACAGAAAACAGAACAAGCGTCAAAGGAACTCCTCCGTTTTTTTACGACTTTGTGTATGACTGTAAGACAAGAGTTTCACTTGAGCAGCACATAAAAAAAATTCCGTTTCTTGGAAAAAGGTCAAATGCGCATGAACGTCTTAGGGAACCGCTTGCAAAAGTTGAAAAAGAAATTCTTGAAAGTTCAAAGTCTGATGCGGAAGTGAAAAATTTTTTAGATACACTTTTAAGCGCGGACAGTTATTCTTGGCGGAACATAAGCGATTCTGGCAACCGTTCATTTCATAGCCTTGGAGTTGCGCTTGATTTGCTTCCAAGAGGCTGGAAGCAGAAAAATGTATACTGGGCATGGAGACGGGATATTGACGGAGACAACTGGATGAGGCTTCCGCTTGAAAGAAGATGGATGCCACCACAAAAAGTAATTGAGATTTTTGAAAACAATGGATTTTTGTGGGGCGGAAAGTGGGTAATCTGGGACAATATGCATTTTGAATACCGCCCAGAAGTTATTCTTTTCAGCAGATTGCGGAATAAGAAGAATCAGTAATCTGCTTGCTCTATTTTTATTTTCCTAGCTCCAAAATGCTTTCTTTTATTGCATTTGTGTCGGTAAGAAGTTTTTCTGTGCGTTCTTTTACTGTTTGAGTAAGTTCGCGCATTGAACCTACCGCCTGCAAAAGCTGTTTTCCGCCTTCGTTCTGTTCTGAAATTGCACGGCGTACAGTCTGTTCCTGCTCAACTACAGTTCCAGAAAGCTGCACAACTTCTGAAAATTCTTTTTGAACGTCCACTGTGTCCTTGAACGTTGCATCGATTAGTTGCTTTACATTTTTTAGGACATCAGAAATTTTGCGTGCTTCCGAGCCTGAATTTTCAGCGAGTTTTCTTATTTCATCGGCTACAACTGCAAAGCCGCGTCCGGAATTTCCTGCGTGAGCGGCTTCAATTGCGGCGTTCATGGCAAGAAGGTTTGTCTGGCTTGCGATTTTCTGAATAACGCTGCTCATTTCGCTAAGTCCGTTTGAGTTTTCTTCAATCTTGGAGACAAGCTCAGCGACATTTTCAATTCCTGTCATTCCTTTTCTTGTTGCTCCGTCAAGAAGCCCCACGGATTCAGCGTTGTGCTCAAGAATTGAATTTATAGAATTTATATTTGCAATCATTTCTTCAACAGCAGAAGATGAAGTTGAAACGCTTTCTGTCATGTCCCGCGCGGCAGTTGCCAATGTTTGGACATCGCGTCCGTTTTCTGTAAGTTTTTCAGATCCGGTTTCAACAACTTTACGCACAGACTGCTTTACTTCTTCTTGATGCTGCTCGTTCATTATGTCCTTTAAAATGTTTGTGTAATGAGTGCAGTTTTCTGGACGGTTCAGCCCGTTGTAAATTGCAACTGCCATCTGCTCGCAGTCTTCATATCCGCAGGCTCCACAGTTTAAAATGTCCGCCTCTGTTTTTTTGTACATATCTCTGTAGATTTTCTGAATTTCTTCCTGCGAAGGCTCTTTGATTTTCTGGTGGAAATATGCACTTCTGTCAACATAGGTTCTGTCGTAAAGTCCGGGCTTCCAAAACTCATCGATTGCCTTATTCAGTTTTTTTAGAGCGGATTTTTTGCTGTGTCCTTTTTGTTCCCAGTATGAGCGGCGGTCATGCATTCGGTTTTCTACAAAAGATTCCATCTCGTCAAGGTGCATTCCCTTGTTTGTGGTTCCGGCACCTTCGTTGCATCCGTTTTCGCAGTTAAGACAGTCAATTAAAGTAAAGCATGGCTTTTTGTTTTTATTTGCTTCTGAAAATTTTGCAAGGTAATGAAAAACTTTTGGGTTTCCTTCGATTTTGCGCGTTTTTTCTGAAATACTCGGAACAAAGCGTTCTGCGGTTCTCATAAGTCCGCCCGGAGTTGAATAAAGAACTCCACGTTCCGCGGCAGGATTTTCGTATTCTACTTTTGGAAATGAATCAATCCTAATGTTTTTTTCTTCCATATAACTTTGGATTGAGCGCATCGTTACTTTGTAGTCGCAGATTCCAGTTTCATCGAACTCGCGCCGTTTTGCATAGCATGGCGAAATTGCCGCGATTTTATATCCGGTGTATTTTGTATAAAATTCTTTTATCATTTTTGCGCAGTGAAGCATGGGACTGTCAGCTGGCGCAAGATATTTTATGAGTTCTGGACGGTAAGTTTCAATAAACGAAACAAGGGCAGGGCAAGACTGAGAAATTACACAGTCTGGATTTTTATTTTTAATATATTCAACATAGGATTTTGTTGTAAGCTCCGCGCCAAAACTTACATCGAAAACAGCTTCTACACCAAGCGACTTTAGAAATCCGTTCAGCTCAAGATCTTTTCCACGGAAGCTAACAATTGCAGCTGGAGCTACAATCGCTACGATTTTCTCACCTTTTTTAAGAGAGTCAAAGAAAAGTTCTGCGTCGTCAATTCCTTTTCTTGCTCCGTGAGTGCAGGCTTCAATGCAAGAGCCGCATCCTATGCAAAGTTTTTCGTCAAAGTCAACGTAGTCGCCAGATCCGTTGTTGCACATTTTTACAGGACACACTGCAATGCACCTTTGGCAGTTTACGCATTTTTCTTTGTCTACGGAAATTACTGAACGATATTTTCCAGTTTGTGTGTTTAGATTTTTTGTCATATCGAACTCGTTTAAAAGCGATTTAGTGAATTTAATTCAGCCAATATATAACGAAAGCTGTTTTTCATCAAGTATTGATGTTTTCTATATATTTTCTATATTTTATTTGTGCGCCTACTGATTTTATTGACATTGTGCGGAAAAAGTTTATAATTATGCAGAACTTTGTAAAAGGAGTGTATAAAAATGCAGTTTATTGATGGCGGAGTTACAGCTCCTAAAGGCTTTACGGCAAATGGAATGCTTTGCAAGATAAAAGAAAGCAGCACAAAAAACGACCTTGCGCTTATTTTTAGCGAAAAGCTTTGCAATGCTGCCGGCGTATTTACACAGAATAAAGTCAAGGCGGAAAGCGTAAAGCTTACAAAAGAAAATATTGCCAACGGAAAGGCTCAGGCTGTTATTGCAAACTCAGGAAACGCAAATGCTTGTACCGGCGAGCAGGGCGCGAAAGTTGCACGAAAAATGGCGAGCCTTGCAGCCGATGTTCTTGGAATAAATTCTGGCGACGTTATTGTATATTCTACAGGCGTAATCGGCAAGCAGCTTCCTGTTGAAAAAATCGAAAAGAATATTCAGTCTTTAAAAGACGGACTTTCCAAGGAAGGTCATAAAGAAGCCCGCACTGCAATAATGACAACGGACACTCATTACAAGGAATGCGCTGTACAAACTGTAATCGGCGGAAAAACTGTAAGAATCGGAGCAATGGCAAAAGGCTCTGGAATGATTCATATAAACATGGGAACGATGCTCAGCGTTATGACAACTGACTGTGCCATTTCTTCCCAGATGCTTGAAAATGCCTTGCGCAAATCTGTTGCCGGAACTTACAACTGCGTTTCAATTGACGGCGATACTTCCACAAATGACAGCCTGACTATTCTTGCAAACGGAATGGCTGGAAACGATGAAATCACGTGCGAAGGCGAAGACTTTGAGATTTTTTACGAAGCCTTGAATGCTATAAATACCCAGATGGCAAAAAAAATTGCAGGAGACGGAGAAGGCGCAACCAAGTTGATTGAATGCAATGTTTCCGGGGCGAAGGACGTTGAAACTGCGCGTGGTCTTGCAAAAGCCGTTATAAGCTCAAGCCTTGCAAAAGCCGCTATTTTTGGAAGCGATGCGAACTTCGGGCGTTTCTTGTGCGCAATGGGATATTCAGGATTTGACTTTTCTCCTGAAAAAACTTCCATAACATTTGAAAGCGCAGAAAATTCCATGCGGACTGGTGCGACTGATTTTATCGGCGAGCAGAAAGGAAAACGAACTTCGCTTAAAGTTTTTGAGAATGGAGTTCCTCTTGACTTTGATGAGGCATTGGCAAAAAAAGTTCTTCAGGAAGCAGAAATAAAAATCAACATTGAATGCAAGGACGGAACCGCTTGCGGAACTGCCTGGGGCTGTGATTTGACTTACGAATATGTTAAAATAAACGGCGATTACAGAACCTAAAACACGGAGCAAAAAAATTGAACACAATTGAACCTAATATAGAAGAAATTGATCCTCGGCTTGATAATGCGCATTGGTCCGATGTGCTTGTTCAGGCTCTTCCGTATTTTAAGCATTGGGTCGGAAAAGTTGTTGTCGTAAAGTACGGCGGAAACGCTATGCTTAATGCGGATTTGAAAAAGCACGTAATGGAAGATATTGTTCTATTAAACACAATTGGAATCCATGTTGTGCTTGTTCACGGCGGCGGTCCTGAAATCAACAATATGCTTGGAAGAGTCGGCAAGGAAAGCAAATTTATAAACGGACTTCGATACACTGACGCAGAAACAATGGAAATTGTCCAGATGGTTTTGACTGGAAAACTGAACAAGGACATTGTTGCTCTTCTTCTTGAGAACGGCGGAAAGGCTGTCGGCTTGAGCGGAGTTGATTCAGGACTTTTGAAGGCTGTGAAAATTCAAAAAGACGGGCAGGACTTGGGCTTTGTCGGGGAAGTTACAGAAGTGAACCCTGAAATTCTTGAGTCGCTTTTGGAGCAGAATTTTATTCCTGTAGTTTCGACCGTTGCCTTGGGCTGCGATGGAGACAATGTCCGTTACAATATAAATGCCGACACTGCCGCTGCGAAAATTGCTGTGGCTCTTCATGCTGAAAAATTTGTTCAGCTTACAAATGTGCCTGGTGTTCTAAAAGACGTGCATGATCCAAAGTCTTTGATTCAGAGGATTCACATTGGAGACGTTGAAAAATATATAGACGAAGGAATAATTGCAGGTGGAATGATTCCGAAGATTGAGTGCTGCATGCTTGCCCGCAACGGTGGTGTTCCTCGCACTCATATTATTGACGGCCGTGTTCCTCATTCACTTTTAATCGAAATGTTCAGCGACCGCGGAATTGGAACTATGATTTACTAGAGGTTAAAATGGGAAGCAAAAAGGTTTTAAATAACTACGGTTCTTTTGATGTTGTTTTTAAGAGCGGCAAAGGCTCTGTTCTTACAGATATAAATGGAAAAAAGTACATTGATTTTCTTGCAGGAATCGCAGTGAATAGCTTGGGACATAATTTTAAGCCTCTTATAAAAGCTGTGTCTAGTCAGGCGAAAAAGCAGATTCATGTTTGCAATTATTTTCTTAGCGACATCGGCGTAAAGTATGCTGATGAGCTTTTGAATGCTACAGGATTTGAAGGCGTGTTCTTTGGAAATAGCGGCGCGGAATCAAACGAGGCTGCGATAAAACTTGCCCGCAAATTTGGTCAGCTTAGCGGCGGCGCAAAAAGAAAAACTATTGTAACGCTGGAGCATTCTTTCCACGGACGCACAATGGCAACTCTTACTGCGACTGGTCAGGATGTTTTTCACCCGGAAACTTTTGCGCCTTATGTTGAAGGTTTTAAAACTATAAAGCCAAATGATTATGGTTCTTTAAAAGACGCTTTTGATGACACGACTGCCGCTTTGATGATGGAGTGTGTTCAGGGCGAGGGCGGCGTTTTTCCTCTTGATAAGGAATGGGCAAAGGCAGCCGCAGATGCAGCAAGAAAAGCCGGCGCAATTGTAATCTGTGATGAAGTTCAAACTGGAATGGGACGCACAGGAACTCTTCTTGCTAGCGAGCAGCTTGGAATAAATCCAGAAGTTGTAACGCTTGCAAAAGCTATTGCCGGTGGAATTCCAATGGGCGCTTGTCTTTACCGCGGAAAAGGAAATGTTTTTGCGGCTGGAGATCATCAGTCTACTTTCGGCGGAAATCCTCTTGCGTGCCGCGCGGCCAGTGTAGTTTTGCATGAGCTTTTAAAGAACGGATTCTTGTCTTCTGTTTCTGAAAAAGGCGAATATATTCAGAACACTGTAAAAAACTGGAATCTGCCTTGCATAGAAGATGTTCGCGGAAAAGGTCTTATGATTGGAATTCAGGTTTCAAAAAATCCTGTGGAAGTTGAAAAACTTTGCCTTGAAAAAGGTGTGCTTTTTTCTACAGCAGGAAAAAATGTCTTGCGCCTTGTTCCGCCTTTGAATATTGGCTACAAGGAAATTGACAAAGGTCTTGCCATCATAAAAGAAGTTCTTGAAAAATAAATAAAAAATCATTATCATTGCTCCCTTGCATTCTTGGGAGCGTTTTTTTAGATATTCTTATAGAAATAAAATCTTTACATTTCCTGTTTCTTTTCATAGAATAGAATCAGATTATGGAAAATAAAAATTTATCAGCAAAAAGCAATTTTGAAGTTCTTGCGTCGAATCTTTCAAAAGAAGAACGCTCTGATATTTTGAGCCAGATTCAGCAGGACAAACTTGATGTTTCTTTTCCTTCTGAAAAATCTGACAATCAGTTTGAGCAGGAAAAGCGCAGAGAGGACAAGCTGACTCTTTCGGAAAAACTTAGGCAAGAGCCGCTTTTGTTCAGGTTCATTTTATGGCTGAAGTCTTTGTTTTTGAATTCAAGCATTGAAACTGTTTATAATAATTCCGTCCTGGCTTCTCTTTCAAAAAATTTGGAACATGATTTTCCTGATGTGATTGACTGCAAAAACAAGCTTCTTCTTTCTGGATTTTATTCCGGGCTTTTGGATTTAAAGCGTGTTCGTGAATTTTTTAAACCTTCGTTTGATTCTCTTGAACAGGATTCAGGTCTGTTTTATTTTTTACTTGGTTTTACCGTGATGCCTGAAATTGTTCAAGATATAAAATCTTCGTGCGATGTTTACAGTTATTCTTTTGAAAAGCCTTTGCCTGCGGACATTAGAAATATTCTTTTTACAAAGCTTGATGGAATTGTTTCTGGAATTTCTTCTGAAAAGAAAATAAAAATGTCTGCTTGCTCCCGTGAATTTGAGCGGCTTAGAATGTTTGTGAAAATTCCGCTTGGCACTGTCATGTCAAAATTTTCTTCCGGCTCTTCCGGGCGCACTTGTTCTTTTTCACAGATAAAAGATGACTTTGACAGCCTTGCAAGAATTCTTTTGGGGCGCTTTGAATGTTCTGACACAACTCTTTCTGTTCTTTTTATGTCTGGAATTCCCCAGAAAGATTTGTGGAACTGCTCGACTTCTTCTTATGAGGAGATTGCAGAGAAAGTAAATTCATCGTCTGCGGAAATTTCTTTGCTGAATACATTTGCAGAAAAAATTCCGCTTAAAAAGTTTGGAAAAGTAATTTCTGAAAATTCCCTTTATTCTCCATTGCCATTGAGTTACAGCGACTTGTGGTTTCAAAAATTCAAGGAACAATGGAAAGTTGTTTTGGACAAGCGGCTTAAAATGTGGAACAAGGATTTTAAAAAATCGGAAATAAAGAAAAAACTCAAAATTTATTTTTCACTTGAAGATTTTCCAAAGTATCCTTCGCGTCCCTGGAAAAAAGTCGGTGCGGACTATACTGAAAAGTATGAAAGCTCGATTGGCTTTTTGAATTATTATTTAAAGAATGAGTTTCCAAAATACAAGCAGCTTTTGAGCACAATTACTTTGGAAGGAAAGTTTTCAATAAAGGAAAATATGTATGAATTTTCTGACATGATTTCCACATTGAATTCTATTATTACAAAAAATGATTTTCTTGTTGAGCGGCTTTCATCTTCTGGAGAATACGGTTCTGAAATTACGCATTATGCTTCTTCTGAAAAAGAGCCAGATAAAGAAAAACTTCGCAGCATTCTTTTTGAAATTGAAGGAAATGCCTTGGATTTGGCTGATATGTTTGCAAAGTTTTTGACCGGCTTTGAAAATCTTTTGTTTGCTATGCTTGGCGAAAAATCAACAGTTTATTACGGACCGCTTGCAAATTTAAATAAGATAATGGGTGCGGACAATAAAGAGTTTAAATTGAATCTTGAAAAATTTGCACACAGCGTAAAATTTGCGTCCGAAGTCTTGCAGGCAATTATAGAAATGGAAAATATTTCAGTATGAGTTTTTTAACAGGAAATTTTTTTTATAACGGAAAGCCTTTGTCTTCTGCGCCTTTATGGGGAATGTCGGTTTTGGAATCTGGAAATATGCGGTTCAGATGGAATGAAACCAATTCTGTGCGTGATAATTTTTTTTCTTCTATTTGTGCTGAAAAAAGAAAAATTGCGCAGCCGGAACTCATACATTCAAAAACTGTTTATGAAGTTTCTAGCGCGGATGAAATTTTTAAAAAGAAGGGAGACGGAATTCTTACTTCAAATAAATTCATCATTCCTGCTGTAACTGTTGCGGACTGCATGCCGATTTTTGTTTATGATAAAAACTCAAATGCATTTGGTGTTCTGCATTCCGGCTGGAAGGGAACTGGAATTGTAAAGGAGGCTTTTTTTATGCTGAATAAAAAATATGGTTCTAATACTGATGACTTTTGCTTTGTTTTGGGACCGCATATAAATTCATGCTGTTATTCTATTGATAAAGATCGTGCTGAATATTTTGCAGAAAATTTTGGAAGCGAATGTGTTTCTTTTATCGATGGGAATAAATATTCATTGAGCCTTGCGGATGCGAATCTTTTTCTTTTGAAGAAAATCGGCATTCCTGATGGAAATGTTTTTGTGAGCAAGGAGTGTACTTGCTGTTTTAAGGAAAACGGAGCGTTTAAGTACGGCTCTTTTAGGCGGCAGACATCATCGCTTCCGCAGGATTTACCTTTGGAAGAAAAGCAGAAACACTTTACTGTCCAAACTGCATTTGTTTTTTATTCATTTTGATATTGCATATTTATTCATAAAAATGTATATTCTATGCATACAGTAATTTTATTTAGAATTTATTCAAACTGAAAATAAGATTGCTGAAAAAAATCTTTATAAGAGGCGTTGTTATGGCAGTTAAAGAAAAAGTTTCTGAAGCAGCAAAGGCTGTAAAATCCACTGCGAAAAAAGCTGTAAAGGCAACAACAAAAGTTGCAAAATCTGCGGCATCAAAAAAGGACAAGGTTGTCTTGGCTTATTCAGGCGGTCTTGATACAACTGTTATCATTCCATGGCTCAAAGAAAACTATGACTATGATGTTATTGCTGTCTGCATTGATGTTGGACAGGGAGATGACTGGAAGGCAATCAAGTCCCGCGCTTTGAAAACTGGAGCTTCTGCTTGTTATGTTGTAGACGCACGTCAGGAATATATTGAAGAATATGTTTGGCCGGCTTTGAAGTCAAATGCAATCTATGAAGATGAATATCTTCTTGGAACTTCTACTGCGCGTCCTCTTATTGGAAAAATTCTTGTTGAATATGCTCGTCAGGAAAAGGCGGTTGCAATCTGCCACGGAGCAACTGGAAAGGGAAATGACCAGGTTCGTTTTGAGCTTGCAATCAAGGCTTTTGCTCCAGACTTGAAAGTTATTGCGGCATGGCGTGATCCAAAATGGAACATGGATAGCCGTGAAGCTGAAATCAAATATCTTGAAGACCGCGAGCTTGAAGTTCCGATGAAAAAAGATCAGTCTTACAGCCGCGATGAAAATATCTGGCACTTGAGCCATGAAGGTCTTGAACTTGAAAAAACAGAAAATGAGCCTAACTACAAGCATATGCTTAAAAATACAGTTGTGCCAGAAGAAGCTCCCGCTGCCGGTGAATATGTTAAGATTGATTTTGAAAAAGGAATTCCTGTTGCAGTTAACGGCAAAAAAATGGATGCCCTTAAGCTTCTTCTTGAGCTTAACAAAATAGGCGGAAGAAACGGAATTGGTCTTGTTGATATCTGCGAAAACCGCTGTGTAGGAATGAAGAGCCGCGGTGTTTATGAAACTCCAGGTGGAGCGATTCTTTATTTTGCGCACAGGATGCTTGAGCATCTTTGCTTGGACCGCGACACATACCATTACAAGCAGCAGCTTTCTATAAAAATTGCAGAACTTATCTACGACGGAAAATGGTTTACAACTTTGTTTGATGCCTGCATGGCGTTTGTTGATAAAACAGAAGAAACTGTTACTGGCTGGGTAAAACTCAAATTGTGCAAGGGTGCAATCCGTGGAGCTGGCTCTTATTCAAAATACAGTTTGTATAATGAAAGTATTGCTTCGTTCAAGACTGGTGAATTGTATGACCACAAAGATGCGCAGGGCTTTATTACTTTGTTTGGCTTGCCTTTGAAAGTTCGCGCTATGATGGAGCAGCAGGTTGGAGAAGGTCAGGCTGTCCTTAAAAGCAAGAAACTTAAGAAACGCCCGACAGAGTAAGCGGACGTATTCATTTTAAATCTGTTTTAGCGAGCCTCCGTCTTGGAATTGAGATTTTAAGACGGAGTTTTTTTATTCAGAGGCAATCTGAAATGAGAAATCATAGTTTCCGCTTTTACGTGCTGAATGTTCCTGTGACTCAAAGTCGTAGCCCGATGATTTGAATAAAAGCGCCGCTGAAAACAATTTATTGTTTCATTATGCGCTCAAACACATGGTTTTTCCGATACTGCAAATGCTCATCCAGGGCAAACGCATTATAAATAATTTAAGTAAAGTTTGCGCGAAGGAACGGTTTCTGGGGCAAAAACACTCTGATTGCTGCGACCACATGAGCAGGCAATTCTATAGTTACTTTGCAACAATCAGCGTGTAGCGCATTATTGCGCGATTTTGAACCAGGAAACCGTGCCTGGGAGCCAGTTTTATACTGAATACATTTATAATGCGTTTGCCGTGTGCTCATCTTTATGCAATTGATTTTAGTTCTTTGTTGGTGTAAAATTATTGTCATTAAATTTTAGACAGGAGTTTGATTATGGCACGTACTCATTATATCGCCGGAAACTGGAAAATGAACACTTCCAAAGCGGAAGCTGTAAAACTTGCATCGGATTTGGTTTCCGCATTGAAAGGAAAGACAAACAAATTTATGATTGGTGTTCCTTTTGTTTACCTTGATGCTGTAAGTCAGGTTGTAAAAGGCTCAAACATTATTCTTGCGGCCCAGGACTGCGCCGCGACTGCAAACGGAGCTCACACAGGCGAAGTTTCAACAGAAATGCTCAAGGATCTCGGAGTTCAGTGTGTAATTCTTGGACATTCAGAACGCCGCCACGAAATTGGTGAGTCTGATGAGCTTATCAACAAAAAAGTTCGCCGTGCTTTAAATGAAGGCTTGGAAGTTGACCTTTGCATTGGAGAACTTCTTGCTGACCGTGAGGCAGGAAACGCAGAGCAGGTTTGCGCATTCCAACTTTCTGCAGATTTGGCTGGCGTAACAGAAGAGCAGATGAAGCGTGTTACAATCGCTTATGAGCCTGTTTGGGCAATAGGAACTGGAAAAACTGCAACTCCAGAAGATGCCGAGGCAATCCACAAATTTGTCCGTGGATACATTGCAAAACTTTACAATCAGAAAGTTGCCGATGAAGTTATAATTCAGTATGGCGGCTCAATGAAAGCTTCAAATGCTCCAGAGCTTTTGGCTCAGCCTGATATTGACGGCGGCTTGATTGGCGGAGCTTCTTTGAAAGCTGAAACATTCGTTCCAATCTGCGAGTGCTAATTTTTCTGCATTGCAAAAGCTGTCCTATGGCCGTAAAAAGCAAAAGGGCAGCTTTTTTCTTGTCAGTTCATGTTTATTTTTATATTATAAAAACATTATGGCTTTGTTCAAAGAACTTGTAGATTTGTTTATTACTTTCTTTAAAATCGGAATTGTAACTTTTGGCGGCGGACTTACAATGCTTCCTCTTTTGGAACGTGTACTGATTAACGAAAAAAACTGGGTTTCCATGGATGAAATTCTTGATTACTATTCAATTGCACAGACAACTCCGGGAATCATTGCGGTAAATGTGGCGACTTTTGTTGGACATAAGCGTGCTGGAACTATCGGCGGAATTTTCGCGACGCTTGGAATGATAACGCCTTCAGTAATCATAATAACTATAATCGCAAAATTCATTTCGAACTTTGAGCAAATCAGCTGGGTTCAAAAAGCAATGAAGGGAATCAATGCTGCGGTTGCGGCGCTGCTTACTTATGCTGTTTTTAATCTCTGTAAGAAAAATTTAAAAAGTCTTTGGAGCGTTTTGCTGTTTTTTGCTTCGTTTGCTTCAATTTATTTTTTCCATGCGCATACAGTTTTAGTTGTTTTGAGCGCGGCTTTTATTGGCGCTGTTTCATTTGCAGTTTCAAAGAAATTTAATTCAGGTGAAGGAATTCAAAAATGAGTCTTTTTCAGTTGTTTTTTGTTTTCATGTATATTGGTTTTTTTGCGGTTGGCGGTGGACTTGTTGCGGCGTCGTTTATGCAAAATGTTCTTGTAAATCAGTACGGACTTATTTCCGCGGAAAAATTTTACAGTATGCTTGCAATCAGCGAAAGCACACCCGGACCGATTGGAATAAATATTGCGACTTATATTGGAACTGAGCTTTATGGAATTCCCGGAGGAATCATTGCAACTATTGGCGAAGTTCTTCCGTCGATTGTTACAATTGTTTTGATTTCAAAATTTTTTTCAAAGTTTCAGGAAAAACCTTTGGTAAAATCAGTATTTAAAACTTTGCGGCCAGTTACAAGCGGACTTGTTTTGTGTGTTCTTGTTCAGGTTTTTACGCTGGCAATTTTAAATTTAAACCCTCAAAATTCTAATTCTGTGGTTCTGCAGGTTTTCAATTTGCCGGCTCTTGCTATTTTTGTGGTTTCGCTATTTGTATTATTTAAAACAAAAGTTCATCCAGTTGTAGTTGTTGCTTTTGGTGCGGTTTTTGGAGTTGTGTTTTTTTAAGTGATTTGTTCAGTTTGCCGGCATTGCGGTTTATGTGAAGGCTCGGAAACAAAAAAAAATGTTTCTGTCCTTGCGGATTTTTCTGGTCTTGAAAATTTAAAAGGCGATAATTCTCTTCCGCTGAATTTTGTTGGAATTGCTTTTGACATTGGAACGACTTCTATAGCCGCAAATATTTTTACGTTAAAAGACGGAATCCTTGTTGCTTCTGTTGGCGAAGAAAATTGTCAGATTGAATTTGGAAGCGATGTTGTTTCAAGAATTTTGTTTTCAAGCAAACCTTCTGGTCTTAAAAAACTTCATGAATCAATTTTATCTCAAATAGAAAGAATTTCAAAAAAACTGATTCTTGCATCTCAAAATTTTTTTGTTGAAAATCGCCGCGGACGGGCAGTGTTAAAGCGTATTGTAATTTCTGGAAACACAGCAATGGAATCATTTGTTCTTGGAATTTCCGCGGTTTCACTTGCGCAGTTTCCTTTTTCGCTTCCAAGCAAATTCGGATTTTCAGTTGAGTCAAATGAACTTGGAAATTTTGAAACCATTCCTCCTGATTGTGAATTTTATTTTGCTCCTGCGATTGAATCTTTTGTTGGCGGCGATACTGTTTGCGCGATGATTGCCTGCGGTTTTTTAGAAAAAGTTGAAAATAAATTTCTTGCTGACATTGGAACAAACTGCGAACTTTGCGTTTATTCTGCGGAGTCGGATAAAATTTTTTGCGCGTCAACTTCAGCCGGACCTGCGTTTGAAGGCTATGGAATTGACTGTGGAATTTCTGCTCAGGAAGGTGCGATTGCAAAAGTTGAATTTCTTAAAAACAATGAAATAAAATGCTTTGTGCTTGGAAATGGAAAGGCGATTGGAATTTGCGGAACTGGAATTTTAAGCGCAATTTCAGAATTTTTAAAAAGCGGAATAATTGATTTTTTTGGAGCATTTGTTTCAGGAAAAGAAAAAATTATTCTTCAGAATGAAATTTATATTTGCCAAAAAGATATAAGAAATTTTCAGCTTGCAAAGTCAGCTGTTTTAACTGGACTTGAAATTCTTTCTGAAAAATCAGGATGCAAATCCGGAACTCTTTATTTGGCTGGAGGCTTCGGTTCGCTTCTTGATATAAAAGATGCCTGCGCTGTAAAAATGATTCCAAGTTTTCTTTCTGAAAAAACTTTTGCTGCTGGAAATGCTTCTCTTTGCGGAGCTTCGATTTTGCTTTTAAATTTAGGTTTAAGAAAATCTGCTTGTGAACTTGCAGAAAATTCAGTTCATGTAGATCTTGCGCAAGATAAATCCTTTGAAAATCTGTATATAAAAAACTTGAATTTTAAATAGCCATTTTTGCTTAGTTTCAAATTTCGCGGTTCATTGCTTTTTTTATAGAAACTCGATATATTTTATAGACTATGGACTTGATAAAAAAACTTGAAGATCTTTCTGTGCGTTACACTGTTGTTTCAGAACTTATTGGAGATGCCTCTTTAATTAAGGATCAAAAAAAATATAAAGAAACAATGCGTGAGCATCAGCAGCTTACAGAACTTATGTCGCTTTACGATGAATATAAAAAAATTCTAAAAGGAATTGAAGATGCGACTGTCCTCATAACAGAAGAGGAAGACCGCGATATGAAAGAGCTTGCAAGAGAAGAACTGAAAGAACTTGAGGAAAAAAAGCCTAAGCTGGAAGAAGAAATAAAACTTAAGCTAATTCCACCAGATCCTCTTGATGAAAAAAATATTATTCTTGAAATTAGAAGCGCAGCTGGTGGAGATGAAGCAAGCCTTTTTGTTCGTGATTTGTGGGAAATGTATATGCATCTTGCAGAACGCAAAGGCTGGAAAACTGAAACGATGGAAGCTCAGGAAACTGAAGTCGGTGGATTCAATAAAATTGTAACATCAATTGCTGGAAAATTTGTTTATGGAACTTTAAGGTGGGAAAGCGGAGTTCATCGTGTTCAGCGAGTTCCTGCAACAGAAAGCCAAGGACGACTTCAGACTTCAACCGTAACGGTCGCGGTTTTGCCGGAAGCAGAAGAAACTGAAATTCAAATTCGTCCAGAGGATGTCCGCGTTGACGTTATGCGTGCCGGTGGTCCTGGCGGTCAGTGTGTTAACACAACGGATTCTGCAGTCCGCTTGACTCATATTCCTACTGGAATTGTTGTTATTCAGCAGGATGAAAAAAGTCAGCATAAAAACAAAGACAAGGCGTTCAGGGTTTTGCGTGCACGTCTTTTCGATCTTGAAGAAAGCAAGCGTCAGTCGGAGCGCGCGGATGCAAGAAAAAACATGGTTGGAAGCGGCGCCCGCAGTGAAAAAATCCGCACTTATAATTTTCCGCAGGACAGAGTTACAGACCACCGCATAAATTTGAGCTTACACAATTTGCCTTCATTTATGATGGGCAACATGGATGAGATGCTGGATGCGCTGAATGTATATGCAAAAGAAGAGCAGTTAAAAGACAGTTCTGATCTTGTAAACTGAAATTTAAAATGACAATAAGCCAAGCCAGAAAGTTTGCATTATCAGAATTAAAATTCAGCCCAAGTCCTATTCTTGATGCGGATGTTATTTTAAAATGGATTTTGAAATGTGATCAGACTTTTATTCTTTTTCATTCTGAAACAGAACTTTCTGAGCTGCAAAAAAATATTTTTTGTTCTTCAATTGAAAAAAGAAAAACTGGCTTGCCTGTTGCTTATATTACAGGAATAAAAGAATTTTTCGGATCTGATTTTGAGGTTGACAAAAATGTTCTTATTCCCAAGCCGGACACAGAATTGCTTGTTGAAAATGCTGTTAATTTTATTGAAGAAAAATTTCATGCGTCTTCTGACTGTAAGATTCTTTCTGTCTGTGATATGTGTTCTGGAAGCGGATGCGTTGGAATCAGCATTTTAAAATTTATAGAAGAAAAAAAAATTATTCCAAAATCATTGCTCCCTAAAATTATTTTTGCAGACATAAGTAAAAAAACTCTTGATATTGCAAAAAAAAATTCTTTGCGTTTGCTTAGCGAATTTGCTTTTGAAAAAACTGTTTTTGTTCAAAGTAATCTTTTTGAAAATTTAGGGCAAAGCAGAAACGGTCTTTTTGATGTCATTGTTTCTAATCCTCCGTACATTCCTTATTCTCAAACTGTTGAGCTTTTAAAAGACGGAAGAAGCGAGCCTTCGCTTGCGTTATGCGGCGACATTGATTTGAATGGAAATCTTACAAACTTTGACGACGGACTTGAAATTATACGGAACTTGATTTTTCAGTCAGTTGATTTTTTAAATCCGGGCGGAATTTTGATTTTAGAAACTGGCGAATACAATGCTTTTCAAACTAAAAAAATAATGGAAGATTCAGAATTCAAAGATGTAAAAATTTATAAAGACTTGGAAGGACAGTTTAGAAATGTCAGCGGAATTCTTGCTTGAAATAAAATCTCTTGCGCATAAAAATAATGTTCCCATTATGCAGGATGCAACTTCTGAATTTATTTTCAGTTTTATAAAAAAACATAATGTGAAATCAGTTTTGGAAATTGGAACTGCTGTTGGATATTCTGCTATTCAGTTTGCGCTTGTTGATGAAAGTGTAAAAGTTACGACAATTGAAATCGACATTGACCGCACTATTCAGGCAATCAAAAATGTGGAAAAATGCGGTTTGAAAAGCAGAATAAAAATTATAAACAACGATGCCTTGGCTTGCGATATAAATGAAAAATTCGATTTGATTTTTATCGACGCAGCAAAAGCTCAGTACGAAAAATTTTTTGAAAAGTTCAAGGCGAATTTAAATCCAAAAGGCGCAATCATAAGCGACAATTTGCTGTTTCATGGAATTGTTGAAAATCAGAATTTAACCAAAAGTTATAGCACAAAAAAGCTTGTTAGAAAAATAAAACGTTATGTGAATTTTTTGAAAGAAAATATAGAGTTTACAACTGAATTTTATAAAACTGGAGACGGAATTTCTGTCAGCAAGTTTAAAACTGATTATTCAAATTTTATTTCAGAAGAAAATTTTCTTGAAGAAAAAGAATATTTTAAGATTTTTAAAATTGACCAGAAGTGCCTTTTAAAGCTTTTCGATGAAAATGTTTCAAAAGAATTTGCATTGATGGATTTTAGAAATTCCCAGTTTGCATACAATCAAAATATTTCAAAATTTATGCCTTGTGATTTTCTGAAAATAAGCGGTTGCTTTGGAATTGTTTTTCAAAATGATGATGAAAAATTTCCATCGCGGATTTTGAATGAATTTGATAAGAATATTTTTTCTGACAAATTTACTTTGCTTCATGAAAAACTTTTGAGTTTAAATGCGGAAAGTCTTGCAAGCTACAAAGAGCTTCTGCTTTTTATTTTAGGCGGAAATTCAAAAGAAAATTCTTCTGTGATAAGAAAACTGAAAAAACTTCCAGAAGGAAATTTTTTTTGCCAGGGAAATTTCTGTCCAGAAAATATTTTAATTGATGAAAATAAAAATTTGTTTGCCTCAAATTTTCTTTTGTCTTGTAAAGGTCCAAAAGAATTTGACATTGCCAGAACTTTTTATATTTTATCAAAAACTAACTCTGAAAAATCAATTTTAAAATCAGAGGATTATTTAATAAAAATGGAAATTGATAAAGAAAGTCTACTGCCTTTTATCGAAGTTTTCAATGAATTTGAAAATTCTTTCTATGATATTTTTTAGAAAATCAATTTTAAAACATCCGCAATTTTCTTTTTTGTTACAGTTTTTGGATTCAGTTCTGTATATTTGTTTTTTAAAATATTTTCCTGAATAAACAAAACGTCTTCCTTTGAAATTTTTACTTCTTCAACCTTTTTTGCTGCAGAAAGTTCTTTGAAAAATTTTTCAACAGAAGTTACCGCAGTTTTTCTAAATGATTCAGGAGAAGCCGAAGATGAAACTTTTGCTCCCATATTTACTGCGATGGCTTTGTATTTTTGTCCTGTTGAAGCCGCATTGAATTCCATTGACTCCTTAAATATTGGAATTATGGATTTTGAAAAAGAAATGCCAACTGCTGCTTCCACTGAAAGTGATGCTGCTGTTGCAAAAGCCGCGCCTCCATTTGAAAAAGCTATGCCGGTGCAATATTGCGCATAAAGCATATTTTCTATTGCCTTTGAATTTCCTTTTGAGGCTGAAAGCGCATTTTCAGAAATCAACTTTATTGCCTTTAATGCGAAAAAGTCACTTAAGTCCCATGAAGATTTGCAGATAAACGATTCAATGGAAGAAGCCAAAAGCGAGGTGGCTAAAACTGAAAAGTCGTTTTTGTTGGCAACGGAAGCAAGCTCTGTGTCGAAAAAAAATGCTTTTGGAATTGCGTTTGTGTCTGCGCATTCAATTTTTTTCCGCTGCGATTCGTCTTCTAAGATAAAAACGTGGCTGGAATCCCATGGGCTTCCGATTGAAGTGAAAAACATATAAAGAGGAATTGCTTTGTTTTTTGATTTTGCTTTTCTTTCCAATTTTCTTGGATCTGAAATTTCTGGATTTGAAAGAAGAATCGACACTGCCTTTGCAATGTCTGAAACTGATTTTGAGCCTACGGAAATTACTGCGTCAGCCCTGAGTGTTTTTGCTGCGTTCAATGCGGCTCTTGTATCGGAAAGAGAAGCGACTTGGCTTACTCTGTCAAAAATGCTGTATACGATTTTGTTTTTTGCAAGCATTGAGGAAATTTTTTTTAATGCGCTTTGAAATTCGGGGGCTGCTATGATAAAAATTCTTTGAAAATCGCTGTTTTTTATTTCTTCATTGAAATTTTTTAAAGTGTCTGCTCCAAAAAATGAAATTCCTGTTGTGACAATTTGATTCGACATTTTTTTCCTCAAAGATTCAATTCTATTATGAACTGAAATTATATATACGTCAACTAAAATTTGAGCTATTCTTAAAACTAATTGCTATTTATAGTCTTTTTTGTCTTATTGTAAATAATTCTTAGTTCAGATAGAATAGATTTTATGGAAGAAAAAAAATCTCTTAAAATAACCTTAATTTTTACAATTTGTTTTTTTGTGTTTATTGTTTCCTTTTTTTCAGTTTGGAAAGTTTCTTTGTCGGAAAAACGGGTCTCTGCTTCAGCTGATTCTGAAAAAATAAAAATAACGGCATCTTTCTATCCTATTTACATAATGCTTTTGAATTTGACGGATGGAATTGATGATGTTGAAGTTTCGCTTTTGGCTCCTGCTGAAACTGGCTGCTTGCATGATTATCAGCTTACAACTGGCGACATGAAGCTTATTGAAAAATGTGACATTCTTGTTGTGAATGGAAGCGGAATGGAAGATTTTTTTGACAAGGCTTTTTCACTGAAAAAAAATTCAGTTGTGGTTGCTTCTGATGGTTTTAAGCCTTTTGATGGAAATCCTCATGTGTGGGTGAGCGTTTCCGGTGCGATTTACGAAGTGCAAAAAATAACGGAAGGACTTTGTTCGCTTGATTCAAAAAATTCAGAAAGCTACAAAAAAAATTATTTGATTTATATAGAAAAATTAAATGCTCTTGAACAAAAAATGAAGACTTCTCTTGCTCCTTTCGCTGGAAAAAAAATCATAACTTTCCATGAAGCGTTTCCTTATTTTGCAAAGGAATTCGGTTTTGAAATTTCGGCAGTTATTGAGCAGGAGCCGGGAACTGTTCCGAGCGCAAAGGAGCTGGCAAAAATAATTGAAAGTATAAAATCAGTTACGAATCGAGGTGAAGAAGTTGCTCTTTTTGCTGAGCCTCAATATTCTTCAAGCGTGGCGAAAATTATTTCCAATGAAACCGGACTTTCAGTTTATGAGCTTGATCCGTGCGTAAATGGTCAGTTGGAAAAAAACGCATATATTGAAGGCATGGAAAAAAATCTTTCAGTTTTGATGAATGCTTTTTCAGAGGAAAAAAAATAATGCCTTGCCTTGTTGGAAAATCTCATGTCTGCTGCACACGGATAGAAAACTTAAGTGTAAAAGCTGGCGGTGAATATATTTTAAAAGATATAAATCTTCATTTGCATTGCGGCGAGCTTACTGCGATTGTTGGAAGAAACGGCGCAGGAAAAACAACTTTTATAAAGGCACTGCTGAATACAATTCCTCATTCAGGAAATATAATTTTTGAAGGTGAAAGGTGCGCGGGAAATTGCGGAAAAGATCACACAACTGACCATGACCGTTTTTGCACTTGCCGAAAAAGAATTCCTTACACTACAACTAAGCCTGTGTTTGGCTATGTTCCTCAGACTCTTTCTGTTGAGCCGGGAAGTCCTGTCTGCGTTGAAGATTTGGTTTTTGCTTGCACTTCAAAAAGACCTGTGTGGCTAAGGCACAGAAAAAAAGATATTGAAGCCGCTTCTGAAATTCTTTCATGCACAAATTCCCATCAGCTTTTAAAACGCAGAGTCTGTGATTTGTCTGGCGGAGAACTTCAGCGTGTCATGCTTGCGCTTGCGATAAATCCTTTGCCGGATATTTTGCTTTTAGATGAGCCTGTAAGCGGTGTTGACAGAGTAGGGCTGAAATCTTTTTACGAGCTTGTTTCTTCTATACGCCGTGATTTTGACATAACGATTCTTTTGATAAGCCATGATTTGGATTTGGTGGCGCGCCATGCTGACAGAGTCGTTTTTATAAATAATGCCAGTGCGGTCGTTGGAACTGTAAAAGATGTTTACCGCCAAAAAGATTTTATGGAAGTTTTCGGACATATTATGCTTCCTGATGAATATTAAAAACCGGAGTGAAATTTATGCAGCTGATTTATTCTTTTTTGGATTTTGTTTTTCCTTTTGAATGGCTGTCTCCTGCGTTTATGAAAAATGCTCTGATTGCCATTGTTATTGCAGGTCCGCTTTTTGGCGCTTTGGGAACTTATGTTGTTTCAAACAGGATGAGTTTTTTTAGCGATGCGATTGGGCATTCAGCTTTGACAGGAATTGCGATTGGCGTTCTTTTTGGAATTCACGATGTTACAATTTCTATGGTTTTGTTTTCGATGCTGCTCGGTTTTTCTATAATTATGGTCAAGTCAAAAGGAAAATCTTCCAGCGACACGATTATTGGGGTTTTTTCTTCAACATCAGTTGCGCTTGGAATTGTGCTTTTGTCTGCCGGCGGAAATTTTTCAAAGTATCAAAAATATCTTGTGGGCGACATTCTTAGCATTCAGCCAAACGAAATTCTTTTTTTATTTTTCTGCGCAATTGCACTTCTTCTTGTTTGGATTTTTTTCTACAACAAAATGCTGATTGTTTCTCTTCATTCATCATTTGCAAAAAGTCGTGGAATAAAAACAGTTTTCATAGAACAAGTTTTTGCTTTGCTGACAGCTGCGATTGTTTCTGTCTGCATACGCTGGACCGGACTTCTTGTGATTAACAGCATGCTTGTACTTCCGGCTGCTTCGGCTCGATTCGTGAGCAGAACTTCAAGACGCTATCTGATTGTTTCAGAATTGATTTCTCTTGCTGGCGGAATTGCAGGACTTTGTTTTTCGTATTATACTGGATCGGCTAGCGGAGCTTCGATTGTTTTAGTAAACTCAGCATTTTTTTTAATTTGCTTTATAATTTCATTTTTGAAGAAGAATAGTTAAAATGACAAAAGCTGTAATTTTTGATTTGGATGGAACTCTCCTTAATACACTTGATGATTTGGCGGACAGTTGCAATGAAACTTTGCGCCAGATGAATTTTCCTTTGCGCTCGATAGATGAAATCCGGCAATTTGTTGGAAATGGAATCGCAAAACTTATGGAGCTTGCAATTCCTGATGGAAAAGAAAATCCTGAATATGAAAAATCAGTTTTATTAATGAAGGAGAACTATGAAAAAAATTGGCAGAACAAAACTCGGCCTTATGATGGAATTTTAGATTTGATTTCAACTTTGCATAGAATGGAAATAAAAACGGGAATTGTTTCGAACAAGCCTGACGCTCAAGTTAAAGAACTCGCGGAATATTATTTTTCTTCCAGCATAAAACGAGAAACTGCGGTCGGAGATATTGAAGGAAGAAATAGAAAGCCCGCGCCGGATTCTGTTCTGGAAGTTATGCGGATTCTTGAAGTTGGCAAAAATGAAACAGTTTATGTAGGTGATTCTGATGTTGATATAAAAACTGCAAAAAATGCGGGGATTCCTTGCATAAGTGTGACTTGGGGATTTAGAGATAGAAATTTTCTTTTGAATTCTGGAGCGCAAAACCTTGCAGACAAACCTGAAGAAATTTTAAAATATTTATGAGCGGTGAAAAAGATATTTTTCTGAAGGGGCAGGTTGCCCATGATTTTGATTTTTATAGAATAAGAGAAAAAGTTGCTTCTCTTGCGGTAAGTGAAGAAGGCAAATTTTTTTTGCTTTCAAGGGAAAGTTCTTCTGATATTGATAAAGTTTCAAAACTGAAATCTTTGGGACGTGAATGGAATAATTATTTAAATTCACGATTTCCTTCCGCATTGAAATCTTGGCCACCTGTAAAAGAAATTTTTTCAGTACTAAAAGTTGATGGAGCTTCTCTTTCACATGAGCAAATCTTTTCACTTGGACTTTTTTGCACTTACACTGATGAAACTTGCGGCTGCATAAAATCTGCTTCTCTTGAACTTGAAATTCCAGAGCTTTTTAAAATTGCGCAGTCAATGCCTTCGTTGGAAAACGCTAGAAATAAAATTTTTTCTGTTATCGATATTTCAACTGGTGAAATAAAAGATTTGCCAGCCATCAGGGAAATCAGAAAAAAAATTGCTTCGCTTCATAGAGAAATTGAATCTGCATTAAAAAAATATACTTCTGATTCAACATTGAATTCCGTATTGCAAAACAATGTTCCGGCGTTAAAAGCTGACCGTGAGCTTCTTGCAGTCCGTTCGGATCATAGAAACTATATTAAAGGAATTGTGCATGAAGTGAGCTCTTCCGGGCAAACTCTTTATATTGAGCCTGAAGAAATTGTGAGGGCAAACAATCAACTTGTTCAGGAAGAATTTAATTTGCAGGCTGAACTTAAAAAAATTTTTAAGGAACTTTCTGACAGTTTAAGAGAGTATTGTTCTGATTTTCTTTTATGCCATGATTCAATGCTGCTGCTCGATTCAACTTGTGCTGCCGCAAAATATCAATCAGAAGTTCATGGAGTTTTTGCTGAAAATTATGATACTGAAAAAGAGTCGCCTTTGATTTTAAATGCGCGCCATCCACTTTTGGCAGAAAAAGCTGTTCCTGTAACAATTAACTTTATGTTTGGAAAAAAAGTTATGATTATTACAGGACCGAACACAGGTGGAAAAACTGTAACGTTAAAAACTGTCGCGCTTTTTTCATTGATGAATCAGGCCGGTTTTCCTATTCCTGCTGATGAAGGCACAAGGCTTCCTTTTTTCAATTCAATTTTTGCGGACATTGGAGATGAACAGTCAATCGATGAGTCTTTGAGCACTTTTTCTAGCCGCATGAAAAATATTGCGCTAGCCTTGGAAAATGCCGATGAAAAAAGTCTTGTGCTGTTGGATGAGCTTGGAACAGGAACTGATCCTCTTGAAGGTGGTGCGATTGCCATGGCAGTTCTTGATTCTTTGCTTGAAAAAAATTCTTTTGTTCTTGTTACAACTCATCATGGAGTTTTAAAAAATTACGGATACACAAATTCAAAATGTGTTAATGCTTCTGTTGAATTCAATTCAGAATCTTTGCGTCCGACTTATAAGCTTCTTGTTGGAGTGTCGGGTGAAAGCCATGCAATTGATATAGCTTTAAATTCCGGTTTGCCGCAAAATGTTGTTGAGCAGGCAAAAAGCTACATTTCAAATCAGCAGGCTGACGTGAGCTCTTTGATAAAAGGTTTGACAGAAAAACATATTGAACTTGAAGAGCTTATAAAAAAACAAAATGAAAAACAGAATGAGCTTTCTCTAAAAGAATTAAAAATCCATTCACGTGAAATAAAAATGCTTCAAAAAGAAATTGAGCTTAATCAGATTGAGCACTCGCAAAGTTCTGCGTTTTTGCAGGAAATGAGAAGTAATCTTGAAAATCTGGTTCGTGTTTTAAGGGAAGGTGAAATTACCCGTGAGAAAACTTTGAGTGTTAGAAAATTTATTTCTGATACAACAAAAGAAATTGACGAGCAGGAAGAAAATATAGAAGAGAAAAAACTTCTTTTGGAAAAAGAAATTTCTAATCTTCAAAATGAAGAAAACAAAATTCTGCAAAATGGAATGCGACTTTCATCTCTAAAAGAAAAAAAATCTTTTTCTTCCAAAAACAAAAAATTAAAAAGCAGGCTTTCAAATTCTGAAGCATTGAAAAATGCCTCTGTTTTAAAAATTGAAAATTCAAATGAAAAGAAGTTCGAAAAAGAAGAACTATTAAAAGAAGGAGCAGAAGTTCTTGCAGGAAATGAAAAGCGAAAAGGTGTTCTTGTTAGAAAAGTTAAAAATGAAATCTGGCAAGTTCAGTTTGGTTCTATGAAAATGAATTTTCCGCAGAATCAAATTATTCCTCTGGAAAATAGAATTGTTGACAGAAGCGTTTCTGTTGTAATTGAACGTGATTCAAAAACTGAAAATAATAATGAAACTCCAAAATTTGAACTTAGACTTTTAGGGATGAGGTCGGGAGAAGCAATAAAATCACTTGAACACCAGCTTGATTTGTGCATGATTAACAATTTTAAAAAGTTTTCTGTTATCCATGGAAAAGGAAACGGAATATTGCAACAGGCTGTGAGTGATTATTTAAATCATTGTCCTTCTGTAAAGGAATTTTATTTTGCAAGACCAGAAGAGGGCGGAACTGGAAAAACTTACGTTGAGCTTTTTTAAATTTCAAGTTCTGGAATTTTTTCCTTTAGCTTTTCAAGAAAATTTTTCACCTGAACACCTTCTCTAAGGCAGGCAAAAATGCAGTTTTCTCCTGCTATAGTTCCGATTATTTCATTGAGGTTCATTGCGTCAAGCGCGTTTGCAACACTGTCTCCGTGTCCGCCAAAAGTTTTTATTACAATTATATTTCCGCTGGCTTCAATGCTTACATATCCGCGCAAAAAATCTCGTATATAAATTTGCTCGCTTTCCTTTTCAATTTCATCTTCCGGGATTGTATAGACATATCCATTATGTCCGTCGCTTATTTTTCCAACTTTCATAAGCTTTAAATCTCTGGAAAGTGTTGCCTGCGTAACTTCAAATCCTTCATTCTGCAGATAATTTAAAAGCTCATCCTGACTTTCTATTCTGTTGTTTTTTATTAATTTTCGAATTGTCTTTAGTCTCAAAATTCTGTCTTTCAAAATATACCTCGGAATATACACAAGTATGAATAAATATACATTTTGTGTCAAGGCCTTTTTTTTACAATGTTCCTTCAAATAAAATCTTTTTTCCTGATAGAATTTTGAGCGTTTTGCCATTCCATTCAATTGTTCCTTTTTTATTCGAAATCCTTTTGAATGCCTTGTTTTCTTTTAAATCAATTTCTGAAATTTCTTCGGAAATAAATTCTGCATTAAGCACTAATGGTGAAGCCTCAAAATTTTTCTTGTCATTTAAGAATTCTAAAATTTTTTTTGCGCTGTTTTTTAAAACTATAGTTACAACCGTTCCGTTTTTCGTTTTTAAATAATATGCCGGCAGATATGAAACATCGTTGAATTGCTCTATTGCAATATTGTTTTTGCTGAGTTCCATTTTCATTTTTCTAGGAAGCGAAACTTCATCAAAATATTCTGAAAAAGAATTTCTTAAATTCGGATTTAATGTGCTATATATTTCATTGTTGTCAAAATCTTGAATTAGTTTTTCGTAGTTTTCAATCCTAAGATCAATTAGCTCAATGACTCTTCTATAAACAAAATTTCTATATTGAACAAGTTCTTCAAATGAAGAAAAATTTGTCGCAAGCAAATCTGCTCCGTAAGTTGAAAGCTGCTTTATTTTGGGAAAATTTATTTTATTCAAAAAAGTTATTGTTGTTATAAAATCCAGCGCAGAATATCCCCATCTAGTATGCCGTGCAGTTTTTTTCAGTTCTTCAAATTGCTCTAAATCAGAGTTTAAAAGCTCTCTGTATTTTATGTTTTCATTTATTTTGCTTTGAATAAGACTTCTTTCTTGTATTGAATAAGTTCGTCCTTGTTCAAGCAGCAGGTTTTCGTTTTTGAAATCTTTTAAAAGCGGCAATGCGAATTCTGAAATTTTTGGAATTTCTTCAATTCCTTCCCGGGTCATCATAAAAATGTATTTTACAGATTTTGATGAAAATGGCTTTTTTAACAGCTTAGGTCTTTTCGTATTTATGCCGATTTCAAAATATTCTTTTGTGCCTTCTCCTGTAAATGCAAAAAGATTGTGGTTTTTATTTTTAAAAATTTCATCTATTATTTTTTTGAATTCCCCGGAATAATTTTCAAGTTTAGATTCATCAAACTCTGCTGTTATGAAATAGTTTCTTGGAGTTCCGTCGAATCCAGGATTTTTTCTTTTTGGGTAAGTCCATTTTTCTAAAGGAAAAAGTGTGCACGAAAATGTTTGTTCTCCATCGCTGATTTCAAAAATGCATTTGTCCTCGCTCATCAATGAAACGCCTTTTAAACTGCATTTGAAATTCTCTTTTGTTGAATCGCTTATTATGAGATTTCCTGTGTATGAAAATTCAGCTTCTTCGCCAAGCTCGTTTTTTGTTGAATCAAGAAAATCGCTTTCTTCTAAATAAATTTCTTTTTCAACAAATTTCCATTCAGAATCGAAAATGCTTTTTTCATAAAAACCTGTATTGCCGTCTTTGTCTGTTCCTGCAACTCTTAAAATTCTAGCACCGTTTCCTTGACCGTTTTGCGCAATGCTTATTATTTTTGAAAGTCTGCCTTTTCCTTCAATTTGAATTTTTGGCTGCTCAAGCCATTCTTCTGCCGGTAATGCCCAGGGCGAATAGTTTGAAAAATAATTTTTACCTTTTTTCTTTTGCTCAAGCTTATCATAAGTATACTGAAACCACATTGGATCGCAGCCCATTGTATCAAAATCTACAAGCCTTGTGTACATTGTTCCTTTTGCGCCGATTAAAAAAATTGTATCTGCGGAAGCGCTTAAGCTTTCTGAAATAAATCTTCCGTTTAGAGGAACTTGAATCTGTCGGCTAAAATCAGCAGGAAGACCACTGTCTGTAAATCTTATGTGCAGTCCGTCTTCTGTTAAAAAATAAATTGTCTCAAGTCCCATCGTTCCGTAGTGATGTTCGTTTCCGTAAATATCCGTATGGTACAAAACATCTTTTCTGCGACAGCCCATTGACCATGCCCGTTTATTTTTTGTGAATTCATCTTGCTTTAAAAATCCGTTTTCTCCTTTTGGAAAACCAAACGCTCTTTTCCATACAAAAGGAGATTCCGGCGCGCTTCTATCAAGGAAAGTTGTGTAAAGAATTCCGTTGTTGTCAAAAACATAAAGACTGTCTCCGTCTGCGGAAATTTCTGCAACTCGCTCTGGAATTGGAAATTCATCAAGCCCTGTTGTGTTCATTTTAGAATAGGGCAGCCCGGTTTTTAGAAAAAGTCTCCATTTTTTTTCGCTTGGCTTCTTTGCGTAAATTCTTCCGTCTACAATTGTAAAATCAAAATACTTGCAGTGAGACTGCGTCATTGTTCTTAAAAAAATTTCATCAGGAAGAAATCCGCTTGCATCTTGTGAATTTATTTTTAAATCTGAAATTAAAAAAATCGCTGCGATAAAAAATACTTTTTTTATATTGAAGAAATTCATTTTTAACTAATTCTCCAGAACTAAAAATTGTTCATTGTAAATTAAGATTTTAGCATTCTAGCATATAATTTTTTTTTTTGATATACTTGGATTTAAACCATTTTTTAAGAGGCTATCATCATGTCAAATATTGCATGGAATAACTTAGACACATTGGAAAGCTTTAAAAAACTTCAGGCTTTAAAAGACTGTGTTTCAGTTGCAAAAGAGCTTTCAGGGGCAGAAGCTGCAAAGCGTGTCGCTGAATATTCAATTCCTATGGCAGACGGACTTGTTTACAATTATGCTGCAAAGCAAGTCAACTCAAAGATAATTTCAATTTTTGAAGAGCTTGTAAAAGAAAGCCAGCTTTTGGAAAAATTCGAAGCGTTGTACAACGGAGACGTAATCAATACTGGTGAGAAACGAATGGTTCTTCATCAGCTTCTTCGCGGACAGCTCGGAAAAGATGTCGTTGCCGACGGTGTTAACAAGCGTGATTTTTATATAAATGAACAGAAAAAAATTGCTGTCTTTGCTGAAAAAGTTCATTCTGGAAAAATCGTAAACGAGAAGGGTGAAAAATTTACTTCCGTTTGCCAGATTGGTATTGGTGGTTCAGACTTGGGACCTCGCGCAATTTATCTTGCTCTTGAAAATTGGGCAAAGCAGACTGGAAATTTCAAAATGGATGCGCACTTCATTTCAAATGTTGATCCTGATGATGCGGCCTCTGTTCTTCAGTCTATAGATCTTTCAAAGACAATTTTTATTCTTGTTTCAAAGAGCGGAACAACACTTGAAACTTTGACAAATGAATCGTTTGTAAAAGACTTCTTGAAAAATGCCGGTCTTGATCCAAGCAAGCACATGATTGCTGTAACAAGCGAAACTTCTCCGCTTGCAAAAAGCCCGGATTATCTTGAAGCGTTCTTTATGGACGATTATATCGGCGGACGTTATTCTTCTTCATCTGGAGTCGGCGGAGCAATTTTAAGCCTTGCGTTTGGCTCTGAAGTTTTTGACGATTTCTTAAAAGGCGCGGCAGAGGAAGATAAGCTTGCAACTGAAAAAGATGTAAGAAAAAATGCTGCATTAATGGATGCGTTGATTGGAGTTTATGAGCGCAATGTTCAGGAATATCCTTCGACAGCAGTTCTTCCGTATTCACAGGCACTTTCAAGATTTCCTGCTCACCTTCAGCAGCTCGACATGGAATCTAACGGAAAAAGCGTAAACCGTTTTGGCGAAAAAATAAACTATGTAACAGGTCCTGTAATTTTCGGTGAGCCTGGTACAAACGGTCAGCATTCTTTTTATCAGCTGCTTCATCAGGGAACAAATATAATTCCGCTTCAGTTTATCGCATTTAAAGAAAATCAAACTGGAAAAGATGTTGTCATTCAAGATTCCACAAGCCAGACAAAACTTTGCGCAAATGTTGTAGCTCAGATTGTTGCTTTTGCCTGCGGAAAAAATGACGAGAATCCAAACAAATTCTTTGCCGGAGAACGTCCTTCTAGCTTGATTTACGGAAAGCAGGTTAGCCCGAAAACTCTTGGCGCGCTTTTGGCTCATTATGAAAACAAAGTTATGTTCCAGGGATTCCTTTGGAATGTAAACAGTTTTGACCAGGAAGGTGTTCAGCTCGGAAAAACTCTTGCAAAATCAGTTCTTTCAGGAAAAATGGAAGGCGCATTGAAAGCTTATGCAGAGCTTCTCATAAAGTAAGAGACAGTTTTCAAAACTTATCTGATTAAAATGCCGGAAAATTTCATTGCGATTCTTCCGGCGTTTTTTATTTTTTCAGTTTGAAAAGCTCGCTGCAGTTGTCGTCTACAATTTTATTCAGCTTGTCTACGCTTAATCCTATTTTTTCAGAAATAAATTCGTAAGTGTATTTTATTAAAAGCGGATTATTTTCGCTTCCGCGCATCGGAACTGGCGCAAGATATGGAGAGTCTGTTTCAAGAAGAATTCTGTCTTTTGGAACATATTGCAAAAGTTCTATAAGCTCGTCCATTTTTGCTTTTTTTGTATATGTGGTTGCGCCTCCAAATGCAAGATACCAGCCCAAGTCAAGAAATGTTTTTGCCTCGCTAAGTCCGTAAGAAAAACAGTGGATAATTCCTCTGTTGTAATTTGCCGCGCGGAGCACATCGACCGTGTCTTCAAATCCGTCCCGTGAATGCACAATAAACGGAAGATCCAGTTCCTTTGCAAGTTCCAACTGCATTTCAAAAAGCTCTTTTTCGCCAAAGAACATTTCCTTGTCAAAGTCCGATTCGTTGCGTCCGTCTGGTCCGCTTGGATTCCAATGATGGTCAATTCCGCCTTCGCCAATCGCCGCAAGATGAGATGAAAAGCAACTTGAACTTTCCTTGAATTCTTCAATGCTGTCCCTAAGCTCTTCCAGGCACGATTCTCTTTCCTTTATTGAATCTGGATCAGGCCAAATTCCTGAGCTAAAGAAAATCGATTTTTTCAGTTTGCTTTGCAGATTCACATCCGGAATTTCTTCCAGGCAGTTTTCAAGAATTTGCGCGCGCTCAGCCAAGTCCGAGCATTTTGTGCCAATGTCAAGCCCGAAATAAATTCTGTTTTTTGCCATCTGCTCAAGAATTTCAGTTCCGAATTCTTGTGAGTTATTTTCAACCAGATAATGAAAGTGAAAATGCGTGTCTGAAAACATTTCTAAACCTCGAAAAAAAAAGCAGCCTGAAGTTTTCAAGCTGCCTGCTGTTTGCCGGGAACCAGAATCGAACTGGCACGGCAGGTTAAATTGCCGAGGGATTTTAAGTCCCTTGTGTCTACCTATTCCACCATCCCGGCGACGCAAAATATTATATAGAATTCTAAAAGTTCTTTCAACCGCAAAAACAGTTTCTGGCTGAATATATTCAAAAATTATTTGATTTTGCTGTAAAGGTCAGCCATCTCGCTGCGCCATTCAGGTTTCTTGTCTTTTTCTTCCCAGTCGATTATTTTTTTTATTGAAAAATGCTTTGTGTCGCTTGGACTTGCAAAATGAACAATTCCGAATCTGCCTTGCCCGATGTACGTGAGCTTGTCGCCAGTTTCAATTTTTTCATTTTTTGAAATAAGCTCAATTGCGCAGTCAAAGTGAATTAAAGAATCCGCGCCTTTGCTGTTTATTGCGGTCGAAATATCCCGGATAATTTGTCCGCAGACTGAGCATACTGGCTGATTTGCCGATTTGAATTTTTTTATGGCTTCTTCATCATGCTGAATTTGTTCCGGCGACACAGATTTTATTGTAGGACGAAATACTGGCTTCGGAGGCTGAAAATTTTTCCGCTCGTCAAAATCCCTTCTATTGTTGCTGTTGTTTTTCCAGTTTCCGTTGTGTCTTCTTGAATGTCTGTCTCTTCGCATGGCATGAATTATAGTTCAATTACAATTTTTTTTCTATATGAAATTCTACAATATGGCGGCTCATTATAAGCGCGATTCTGTCTACGGCTGAATTTATATAGTTTTCATCCTGAATTTTTTTCTGTAGCTCCCTTATGCGGGGAGAAAGTGCTGAATTTGGCGTTGCATTGTTTACAGCCTGCATTATTTACTCCGAAAAAGCGTTTTCAATATGATAAACCGGATCCAGCCCCGGAACATCAATTGCTATTACATCATAGCGTATGAATCTGTTATTATATTGTCGATGTTTTTTCAGGTAACATTTAGAAGTTTTAATAATCTTTTTTCGTTTTATTGAATTGAGCTCATGCGCAAGAATTTCAGCATTTCCAAGCGGAAGGCTTTTTACTTCCACAAAAACTAAAAAATTCTGTTTTTCCGCTATTATGTCGATTTCTCCTTCCCGAATTCTGAAATTTCTGTCAAGAATTGAATATCCGTTTTTTATTAGAAAATCCCTGGCTTTTTCTTCGCCTGTTATTCCTTTTGTCCGCGTGGATTCTTTCACTGGGCTTTTTCCATATTTTTTATAAAAGTGAAAATTTCTGCAATCGCTTCCCAAGTGCTTTCTGGAATGCATTCGCCAATCTGCCGCATTGAAAGAATATTTGCTGCAATGTCGTTTTCTACAACTGGAATATTGTTTTCCTGCGCAATTTCGACCATCTTTTTTGCGAGAATTCCGCTTTCTTTGGCTGAAATAAAAGGCGCGTCTGCATTTTCAGGATATTTTAAGGATACTGCGAAAAAATTTCTTATCTGTTTCATACAGCAGAATCCTTGAATGGCAGGAAAAGTTCTGAATCAGTGCAAAGACTGTCAGAAAAAGCCAAGGCGGAATAGGTTACTGTCACAGAATCGCCGTTCATGCCGGAACAAAGCAATTCTCCAAGCCGCTCTTCCTCAGAATGAATGTTAGAGGTCAAAAGCGACGGTAATGTACAGAACCGCACTTCCGTAACCTTGCTCTTATTTAAATATAACACAAAAAAAAATTTTTTCCACTCAAATTCGCAATTTATTTGTATTTTTTCTGTTATTTTTTTGTTAAAATCAATTAAAATTCTGATTAATCCTTTTGCTTCGTCTTTTTCAAGCTGCCACAAAAAGGGGAGGATTATCCAGTGCTTTCCAGTTCCGTCTTTTGACTTTATGTGGTTTGCAAGCGTAAGAATTCCGTCTTTGTTTTCTGGAATTTCCTTGTAGATTTTTTTTAGGAAGTTTTCGGTGCTTTTCGCGATTTTTTTTTCTTTGTTGCTGGAATTTTTCCATTTGCCGGGGTCGGTTAAAAGCAAAAATTTTTCTATTAAATTTTCTTCCGGCTCGATTCCTTTTTCCATTAGCATTGCTGAAATTTCCGCCGCTTGTTTTTCTTTTCCCGGAAACAAAGATGAAATTGATTTTGCTTTCCTGATTACTGATTTGTCAAGTTTTACGCCGCTTTGAATCATCTGCTGGACAGTTTTTAGGACAACGGAATCCGATTCAATTCCCGCCGAATTTAAAAATTCCAACAGCGTGCGCGGAAAAACGTCCGCAGCTTTTTGCTCTGAAAGTGTTTTTAGAATGATTTTTGAATCTGCGCCTATTTCGAGCGTGGCTTTGAATGAGTTTCCTTCGGCAAGCGGAATTTTGCTTTTTACGTTGATTTTTGCGCCTTGCAGAAAAACTGTGTAGTTTCCGTTTCCAAGATTTTTTATAACTTTTACAGAAACTTCGTTTCCTGCCGAAAGTTTTTTCTGCGGAATGTTCTGGCTTTGAATGTATGAGCTTTTTATGTTGTCGATTGCTGCGGACATTTTGATAATTTTATAAACATTGATAAAAAAAGGGAAGACACAAAAGTATCTTCCCCTGGATTAAGCTGTAAGAATGTAGGATTTCTTAAAAATCTTATTTCTTTTCTTTTGCTGCTGCGGATGCCGCGGCTTCTTCTGCCTTGTGCTCTGCGTTGATTGCAGCTTCTTTTTTGTCTTCTGCTGCGTTTGCTGCCTTAGCTGCTGCAAGTTTTGCGTTTGCCTTTGGTCCGAGAAGCTCCTTGATTTTTGCAGCTTTTCCAACCTTGTCGCGAACGTAGTAAATCTTTGAGCGGCGAACTTTTCCAAGGCGAACAATTTCAACCTTGATAATGCGCGGGCTGTTTACAGGGAATACACGCTCAACTCCAACGCCATAGCTAGTCTTGCGAACTGTGAATGTCTTTGAAATTCCTGAGTTCTTGAAGCAAATAACAAGACCTTCATAAATCTGAATACGTTTTGTTTTTCCTTCGATGATTTCAAAGTGAACTTTTACAGTGTCTCCTACGCTGAAATATTCTGCGTTAGGTTTCTTCTGCTGTTCTTCAATAGTCTTTATAAGATCCATTTTTATCTCCTATTTGCCGCTGTCTTTTGTTCTTGACTGAACATAACGCAGCTTGCTTTTTTGCTTGCGGTCGTTCTTGTATGTTACAAAGTCCGTAAGCGTCCCGATCATTTTTTCTGCTTCTTCTGTAAGAGTACCGTCAGTTCTTGCCTTTTGAATCAGATCTGGTCTGTTCCGCAAGGTTTTCTGAAGGCTCTTAAAAAGCCGCCACTTTCGGATTTCTTCATGGTTTCCGCTGCTTAAAACAGCCGGCACTTCCATGCCTTTGTATACATTCGGCCTTGTATACTGGGGATATTCCAAAAGGCTGCCTGAAAAACTTTCTTCATCCAAAGATTCGCTGGTTATTACGCCGTCAACAAGTCTGTAAACTGTGTCCACAATGACTGTAGCGGCAACTTCCCCGCTGGACATTACGTAATCCCCTATGGAGATTTCCTCGTCAACGTAGGAGTCAATAATCCGCTGGTCGATACCTTCGTATCTTCCGCAAATCAGGACAATTTCATCTTTCCGGCTGAGTTCCTGGGCTTTTTTCTGTGTAAAAGGCTTTCCGCTTGGCGTAACATAAATAACATGCTTCGTCTTTTTGTATGCTTCTACACTGTCCAATGCCAGTCCTAGAGGTTCCGGGAGCAAAAGCTGTCCAGCGCCTCCGCCGTAGGGAGCGTCATCACAAGTGTGGTGTCTATCAAAGGCAAAATCCCTGATATTGACCAAATCGTAGGCAATAATTCCTTTCTCTACCGCTTTCGCCATGATCGAGCTTGTAAAAAAAGCGCGCGGAATTTCAGGAAATAAGGTCAGCACAGTAAATTTCATAGGAATTACTCCAGAATCCAGAGGTGCATGAGCTGCATAGCTTTATTTTCAATATCGACTTTGCCAATAAACTGGTCTTTGAATGGAACAAAAACTGTTCTTGCTCCGCCATTTTTATTCAGCTTAATCGAATCGTCCAAAAAACTGCAAGCCTCGGACAGCAAAATCTCAACGAGATAACCTGATCCGCCTTCCGTTACGTTTGTGACTGTTCCAACAACTGAATTTTCATCAATTGCCGGTGCGGTATTATCCGCCGTTTCCTTTTTATACCATACCGAGCATCCTTTTAAATCCTCGATATACCACTCATTTTTCTGCAGTTTATGAGCATTTTTGCGTGGAACTACGATTTTCCACCTGTTGTATCTTGCAGCTTCTTCAGGTGAATTTATTCCAGCTAGTTTCATGTACAGAGTGGACGCCGCTTCCTTTGTTGATTCAACTTTGAAAGTTTTTTCAGCTGTTCCGTCTGTCAAAGCCACTTCTTCCATACTTGCAAAATGCCCGTACTCGCCGGAAGTGCTTTCTACTTTGAATTCGCCCGTTATTCCATGGGAACCGCGGACAATGCCAACTACAAACCGCTCTGTCATCGCATTCGATGCCATCAGTCCAGAATTTCCAGGCTGTAATGCTTTCCGTCTTTATTTGACGTTGCGCTTAAAACAGTACGCAGAGCTTTTGCAATACGACCGTATTTGCCAATAACCTTGCCAATATCACCTTGTGCAACGCTTAACTGAAGAACAGGTCCGCGCTCGCCTTCGGTTTCCGTTACAGAGACTGCATTTGGATCATCGACCAATGACTTTGCAATAAATTCAATCAGGTCTTTTTCCATGTTGTGCTCCCTGTAATTTATTTGGTGATTTTTGTTCCGTCAGCAGCCAATCCGCCCTGTCTGAAAATCTTTTTTACGATTTCTGTAGGCTGAGCTCCAACGCTGATCCAGTATTTGGCGCGTTCTTCATTGAAAGAAGTCTGGCTTCCTTCTGCAGCAATTGGATGGTACTGTCCGATTTCTTCGATTGTTGCGCCATCACGTGGTTTTGCTGCGTCAAGGACGACAATGCGGTAGTCTGGGCGTTTTTTTGTGCCCATCTTCTTTAGTCTGATTTTGACCAATTTTTTCCTCCGATATGAGTTTTCCACACTAAACAGTGTGAACTAACATTTTAGTGAAAAGATTCAGTAAATTCAAGAGTTAAAAGCATTTATGGCGCAGTTTCATTGTAAAAAAAATACTTCTGTTCATTTTGCGCAACTGATTGCTCTTTGCTTTTTCCTTTAACTTGCTAACTGAAAAATTCTTTGTTATCATAAAGTCATCTTTAAGAACTCACTTTAATTTTTGAATTGCGAGGTTTCAAATGGCTGAATTGTATAATCCAAATTCGCTTCCTGCTGATTTTGTAAAGTTTTACGGCGGAACAGAAGATTCTGTAAAGATTTTTTCTTCACCGGCAAGAATCAATATTATAGGCGAGCATATTGACTACAACGGCGGAAAAGTTTTCCCTGCTGCTATAAACCGCTATCTTTATGTTGCCATCAGAAAACGCAATGACACAAAAGTTGTCTACAACGACCTTAAATTTCCTGGAAAATATGAATTTGACATAAATGACGATTTTAAATATGCCAAGGAAAACGGATATGCAAACTATCTAAACGGAATTCTTTCCCAGATGAAGGAAAAAGGCTTTAAATTTGACTGCGGATTTGAAATTCTCATGGTAAGCAATGTTCCTGCGGCCGGCGGAATTTCATCTTCTTCTGCCCTTGAATGCGGTTTTGCCTATGCTGTAAGCGAAACTTTTGGCTTTGGAATCGACCGTGTTGAAATTGCCAAGCTTGGCCAGATGAGCGAGCATAATTTTATGAACGTAAACTGCGGAATTATGGATCAGTTTATAATTTCCACAGGAAAAAAGAATACAGCAATTGTCCTTGACTGCAACACGCTTGAATATGAATATGTTCCGCTTGAGCTTGGAGACTACAGATTTGTTGTCATGAACACAAACAAGCAGCGCCGTCTTGCAGACAGCAAGTACAACGAGCGCAGAAGCCAGTGCGAGGAGGCCTTGAAGATTCTTCAGGACGGAGGCGTGAAAATTTCCGCGTTGTGCGAGCTTTCTCCAGAGCAGTTGGAAAATTTAAAAGCTTTGATAAAAGATGAACTTCTTGTCCGCCGCGCAAAGCATTGTGTCTATGAAAATCAGCGTGTAAAAGATGCCGTTAGCGCATTAAAAGCCGGAAATCTTGAAAAACTCGGCAAACTCCTGAACGAAAGCCACGAGTCCCTCAAAAATGACTATGAAGTTACAGGAATTGAGCTTGATACTCTTGCGGAAACTGCCCAGAAACAGGACGGATGCATCGGAGCAAGAATGACTGGAGCTGGATTTGGCGGCTGCGGAATTGCGCTTGTTCATAAAGACAAAGTTGAGCAGTTTGTTGAAAATGTCCAGACTGAATACAAGAAAGTTGTAGGATACGAAGCTTCATTCTTTGACTGCGAAAGCGGCGATGGAGTTTCTCACTTCAACTAAAATAGTTAGTCTGAAAGTTGAGTTTTATTAAAAACCATTGTTTAACTTGACTGTCATTCCCGTGCAGTGCGCCGCAAGGCGGACGTTGACACGGGAATCTTTAGTTCTATGGGATTGTCGGGTCAAGCCAGATAATGACAGTAAAGTATAAAATTCAGAATTCGTCTTTTTGAGATTTTCAGGATTTATTTTGCTTTTAAAAGTTATTTTCTTCTATATAATAAACTATAGTATTTGACATTCTCTTTCTTATATATTACTATAATAAATCAATTATTCTAACTAAATGATAGGAGAAAATGAAATGTCAATGAATTTGATATTGTTCATTGTTCTCCCTGTAGCAGGAATACTTCTTGGATGGACAATTCGCTGGGTTTATGCCAGATTTCAACTTTCCGCCTCGGAGCAAAAAGCCGAGCGCGTTAAACAAGATGCAATAAAAGAAGCGGAAGCTCAGAAAAAAGAGATTCTTCTTCAGGCAAAAGAACAACTCATTCAGGACCGTAATCAGCAGGAAAGGGAGAACCGTGAACGCCGTACAGAACTACAGCGTTATGAAAGCCGTGTAAACAAAAAAGAAGAGCTTCTGGAGCAACGAAATCAGGAGTTTGAAAAGCGCGACAAGGAATTTGCTCTAAATGTAGCGGAGCTTCACAAGCGCGAGGCTGTTCTTTCTGAAGAAGAAGGAAAGCTTCGGGTGGAGCTTGAAAGAATTTCGGGGCTTACTGCGGAAGAAGCAAAGGCTCTTATAATCAAGAACCTTGAAAATGACGCCCGCCATGACGCTCAGTCTTTGCTGAACAAGATTGATCAGGAAGCTCAGCTTAATGCAGAAAAAAAAGCGCAGGAAATTCTTGTTTCCGCCATTCAGCGCATTGCAACAGAAACTACAAGCGAAATCACAGTCGCGACAGTTTCTCTTCCAAGTGACGAAATGAAGGGCCGCATTATTGGACGCGAAGGCCGCAACATCCGTTCTTTGGAAACTTTGACTGGCGTTGACATTATTATTGATGATACGCCGGAAGCCGTTGTTATCAGTTGCTTTGATCCTGTAAGAAAGGAAATTGCGCGTGTGGCTTTGGAGCGTCTTATTATCGACGGAAGAATTCATCCGGCTCGTATAGAAGAAATTGTTCAGAAGGTTACCCGCGAAATTCAGCAGAAGATTTACGAGGAAGGCGAAAAGGCTTTGTTTGAGCTTGGTCTGCACAGCATGAGCCAGGAAGCGATAAGAGCTATCGGCCGCCTTTACTTTAGAACAAGCTACGGACAGAATGTTCTTACGCACTCAAAGGAAGTTGCTGAGCTTGCAAGCATTCTTGCCGCAGAAGTCGGTGCAAACAGGGAACTTGCAAAACGCGCGGCATTGCTTCATGACATTGGAAAAGGCGCGGAAAATGACAGCGACCAGAACCATGCAGAAGTTGGTGCGGAAATGGCACGCAAGATGGGCGAAGATCCTCGAGTAGTCAATGCAATTGAAGCGCACCACAACGATTGCGAGCCTCAGACAATAGAAGCTGTTATTGTTCAAGTTGCCGATGCGATAAGCGCAGCCCGTCCGGGAGCAAGACGAGAAACTGTAGACAACTATGTTAAGCGTCTTGAGAATCTTGAGGAAACTGCAAAGAAATTCCACGGAGTAGAGCAGGCCTATGCAATTCAGGCTGGACGTGAACTTCGCATTCTTGTAAACAATGATAAAATTCCAGATGAGCAGGTAAAAGATCTTGCAAAGCAGATTGCAAAGCAGATTGAAACTGACTTGCGTTATCCTGGAAGAATCAAAATTACAATGATTCGCGAAACCCGCATTATTGAATACGCAAGATAATTATTGAGCCCTGGAAAAATTCCGGGGCTTGTTTTTTTTGTATTATTGTGCTGGCGAATTTCAAATAATTTGTTTGACAAAATGCGTTTTAGGGTTCAGGATTTTATTATGACAGATGTTGAAAATCTTGAAAAAATAATCCGCGATATTTTTGGTGTAAGAAAAATCATCAAGAAAAGACGGAACACAAACAAATGCATTCAGCCTCTTAACATTTATCCGCTGAATATGTTTGCCTTCAATTTTATAAACCGCCTTACCCGGCTAAATGAAAAATTCAAGGACAATAAAGATGCGTTAAACACAATCTGCGAGCGTGTAAAAAATCTTGGCGAGGCGAAAGATTCAGGCTGGGCAGGACCTTACAGCGAGCTTGTGGCTTTGGATTTTTATTCGCAGTTTTCAGAGTTCCTTGGAATTTCTTATATAAATCTTCTTGAAATAAAGCGGCACAAGGAAAGCATTCCGGCTAAAAACGGACAGAAAGAAAAAATCGACATTGACTTGTGCCTTTCACTTAAAAATGAAAATCTTTTTACTGATGTAAAGTCGTTCAACTGTGTGCATCAGATTATTTTTGACCGGATTTTTGAAGCGGTGGAAAATTATGCCGCAAAGGAATTTAAGAAAAACATTTTAATCGGCGTAGACAACCTTTCAAGTCTTGACTATCTTGATGTGAAAAATTCCCTTGTTTCAAAACGGCACGAGATTGAGCGGCTTTTGAAAAATGCAGTGAAGAAGAATCAGAATTTTGTTTCGTATTTTTCTGATTCAGGACTTGCGTTTAATTTTAGAATCAGCTGGCCGGGCGAGCTTTTGACTGTAAAAGATTATTCTCCGTTCGCAATGGCTCAGGCTTATAGATACAAATTCCTTGACTACGGAAACAAGCTTGTGGACAACGAATATTCGCTTATAACAATGGTAAAAAATCCTTGGTTCAATGAAGAAACTGTGGACTTTGGAAATTTCAATAATATGTTTTACCGCTCGTTGAGCCGCCGCACTTTTATGGAGCTTGCCAAAAATGATTTTCCTGCAAAAGATTATTCTTCCGCCTATAAAACTGAAAAAATAAAAGTCTGCGATGTTTCAAAAAGCATTGCCGGAATTGTTTTTATTGATGACAACAGCGTGCGATCAAAATATTACAAAAGCCTTTATTCCGCCTACATTTATCTGAATCCGAATTACAAAAACAAAACGCCGCTTTCAATCCGCAGCATAGAAAAATTTTTCCGCAACAAATACGAAGTTCAGATAAAAGATTTTGACGATTTCAAGTGGGATAATTATTAGAAAATTAAAAATGCTCTGCTCTTTTATATAAATGAAAAATGTGTTATAATTTCTTCTATTATGCAGAGACGCTTTGTCCTTTCAGTAAAAATTGTTTTGTTCGGAATTATTTTCTTTGTTTTGTCTTCAATAATAGCTTTTTTTATTAAAAATGATTCTGATGCTTATACTAGAATTCTCATGTATGAATTTAATAATCAAGAAAATATTGATGTGATTTTTTGCGGCGCATCTCATGTAAGCCACGGAATTTATCCAAAATTAGCTGATGAAAAATTCAATTTGAATACATTTTGTACAGGAACACCTTCTCAAGGCATAGATGGAACTTATGCCATTTTATCCGCGGCAGTAAGAAAATATAAAATAAAAAAAGTTTTCTTGGAAATGGATTTTGCTGTGGCCGGCAGAGGTGAAACTCCGTTTTTTCAGAAAACACCTTCTACAAGCGCTTATTTAGTTTCGGAATATTTGAAAGATTCAAGGGTAAAACTTGAATATCTTCTTACTGTAACAAGTCCTAAATATTATTTGAATTCACTTTTGCCAATTGGAAAAGACAAGCTGCTGGATTTAAATCCTTCAGTTATTTTTAAAACAGTAAAGTCAAAAGTAGACGGCTCTTATTATCGGTATGAATATTCTGGAAAAGATTTTTATACAGGAAAAGGTTGTATTTTTGATAGAAAAGTTATTGCCAATGGAACTTTTTCGTCTGGATTTGAAAAACCAATCCCTGTTAAAAATATTTCAAATGAATGGAAAAATACTATTAGAAAAATTGTGAAATTGTGCAAAGAAAACAATATAAGCATTGATTTCTATTCAAATCCAAGCAGCGATTTTTACCTTATGGAAAAAGGCAATTACGATGAATATGTTTCTTTTTTACGCTCTTTTTTAAATGAACTTGGTTACGACTATTATGATTTTAATCTTTGCCATCCAGAATTTTTAAATCTTGAAGACTGTGATTTCAGCGATGACAATCACCTGAACAAAACAGGAATAGAAAAATTTACATCTGTTTTTTGCGATTTCTTTAATGGAAAAATAGAAACTGACAAACTTTTTTATAAAACTTATTCTGAAAAAATTGAAAATCAGCTTCCAAAAATTTATGGTTTAATGCTGAAAGAATCTCCTGATAAAAAATCAATCGAAATAAAACCAGTTATAAATCATGAGGGAGGGCTTGTGACTTATACAGTTTATGCTTTGTACGATGGAAAAGAAGAGATTCTTTTTGAAAATTCTAGCAACAATATTATAGTTTATCCTGCCGCAACTTCTGGAAAAATAAAAATTTTAAGTTTTTATGACGGAATCCTTAATAACACTATTATAGAAGACTACACAGCTTTTTAATTTGGAAATTTTATGAATTTTAGAACTTGGTCATTTTGTTTTTTTCTTGTAATTTCACTTTTTTGTTATTATAAACTTCCAAAGAAATTTCAATGGATTTGTATTTTAATTTCCAGCGTTGTCTTTTATGCTTTTAGTGGAGCTGTAAATCTTATTTTTATTTTATTTAGTTCTTTTTTAACTTTTTATGGAGCTAAAAAAATAACATCATACAATCTTTTGCTTAGAGAAAAAAAATCTGTTTTAACAAAAGAAGATTTTAAAGTTGAAAGAGAAAATATAAAACATATAAAAAGAATTGTTCTTTTGATAGTTCTAATATTAAATATTGGTCTTTTGGCATATTTAAAATATTGGAACGCATTTGTTTCTTTTTTGGGCAATTGTTTTTTACTTAATTTTGATTTCCTGAAATTTTCCGGCTTTAGAGGCATTCTTCTTCCTCTTGGAATTTCATTTTATACATTCCAGACAACTGCATATTTCATGGATATCTATAATGGAAAATATGAAAATGAAAAGAATTTCCTGAAATATTTTACGTTTGTTTCTTTTTTTCCGCAGTTGATAATGGGACCGATTAATCGGTTTGACAAGCTTGGAATTCAGCTGAAAGAAGAGCATGAATTTGATTTTGAAAATATTAAGCATGGTGTGCTTTTGATTTTGTTTGGTGCAATGAAAAAATATTGCATTGCTGACTTGCTTTATACTCGAATTTCTTCTGTTCTTGATCATCCTTATGATAATCTTCCTGGCAGCTTGATTGCTTTTGGAATTTTAGCTTTTTCAATTTATCAATATGCTGATTTTTCTGGCGGAATAGATATGGTTCTAGGAATTTCAAAATTGTTTGGGCTTGAAATGCAACCGAACTTTAAGCAGCCGTATTTTGCAAGAAACCTGGCGGACTTTTGGAGAAGGTGGCATATAAGTTTGGGATTATGGATGAAAGACTATGTTTTTTATCCGCTTGCATTAACTCATTTTATGCAGAACATTGGAAAGTTTTTTTCTGCGCATGGCGGCAAAAAAATTGGCAAGCATTTAGCGCGCACTGTTCCTGCTGGAATTGCAAATATTGTGGTTTTTCTTCTTGTTGGAATTTGGCATGGGCCGGAACTTCATTTTGTTTTATGGGGCTTGTATAATGGTCTTGTAATTGCTTTTAGTGATTTGTTTAAGCCGGCTTTTGAAAAATTATCTTCTATTCTTCATATTAATGTAAAAAGTAAAAGTTTTGTTGTTTTTCAAATAGTCAGAACTTTTATAGTTGTTAACATAGGCGCATATTTTGACAGGATAACAGATGTTAAAAAATGCTTTTTGTATTTGAAGCGGACATTTTTTAATTTTGGCACTTTAGAAATTTACAAATCACAAGCTTATTTAAAAAGTGTTTTCGGTAGTTTTAGATATGTAGAATCTGAACTTGTTTTAATAATTTCAGCTTCGATTATTGTTTTTATAACAAGTTTTCTAAAGGAAAATAAAGTCGATTTGTATACTGCGATACAAAAGAAAAACATTGCATTTAGGTGGAGCGCATATTATGTTCCGTTAATACTCGTTATTCTTTCTATGTCATTTTCTCCGTCAAATCCTGTGTTTATGTATGCCCAGTATTAATCTAAAATTAATAAAATAAGGATGCTTGTAAAATGAAATATACAGTTCTTGATTATCTTGAAAAAACAGCTGAAATATATCCTGATAAAGTTGCGTTTGCAGATGTTAATGATTCTATTACTTGGAAATCTCTTGTTGATGAATCAAAATCTCTTTCTGGTGCAATTGCAAAATATTTTCCAAAAGGAACAGCTGTTCCTGTCATGTGTGAAAAATCAGTTGTTACAGTGAAATTATTTTTTGCTGCTTTATATGCTGGCTGTTTTTATTCTTTTTTCGATTTTTCATTTCCAGATGAACGTTTAAATTTAATGATAAAAACTCTTGAAACTCCATTCATTCTAACAGATAAAAAAAGAGAGAAAAAAGTTCAGAACCTTTGTGCACAGCCGCTTTTTATAGAAGACTTGCTGGCGGAAAATATTTGCTATAATGAAAAAAGACGTAATAATATAATAGATGTAGAACCCGTTTATGCAAATTTTACATCTGGCTCAACAGGTGTTCCTAAAGCCGTTGTAGTTTCTCATCGTTCTGTTATAGATTTTATAAGCTGTTTTACTGAAATTTTTGAAATAACTTCAGATGACAGAATTGCTAATCAAGCTCCTTTTGATTTTGATGTTTCAGTGAAAGATATTTTTTCTGCAGTTTTTACAGGCGCTTCCGTTTATCTTATCCCAAAAATGTATTTTTCATTTCCTGTAAAACTTTTGGATTTCCTTTGTGAGAATCAGATTACAACTCTTATCTGGGCTGTTTCTGCTTTGTGCATAATTTCAACATTGAATGGATTTTCTTATAAAATTCCAACGTCAATAAAAAAGATTATGTTTTCAGGCGAAGTTATGCCGATAAAGCAGCTGAAAATATGGAAAAAATATATTCCAGATGCAAAATATGTAAATCTTTTCGGACCTACAGAAATAACCTGCAACTGTTCATATTTTATAATTCCAGATGAAATTCCAGATGATTATGATATTCCAATTGGAAAGCCGTTCCCTAATGAAAGAATTTTACTTATTGATGAAAATGAAAATCTTATAGCAGAAAATGACACTGAATCAAAAGGTGAAATTTGCGTGTCTGGAACTTGTGTTTCGCTTGGCTACATAAATAATAGCAAAACGAATGAGGTTTTTATTCAGAATCCATTGAACAAAAAATATTTTGAAAGAATCTACAAAACTGGCGATCTTGGACGCTATGGAAAAGATGGAAATCTTTACTATCTTGGCCGCAAAGATAATCAGATAAAGCACATGGGACACAGAATTGAGTTGTCTGAAATTGAAAAAGGAATAGAAAAAATATGCACAATATCAAGGGCTTGCTGTATTTTTTTTGAAAATAAAATAACTGCTTTTTATACAGGCTCTCAAACTGAAAAAAAAGAAATAGTTTTTCAACTGAAATCAATTCTTCCTGCATACATGATTCCAGCTGATTTTCTTTTTATAAAAGAATTTCCTGTAACAAAAAATGGAAAAATTGATAAGAATATTTTAAAAGGACTAATGAATGAAAAGTCATAATTTTAAGGAACTTGCAGAAAAATATGGAACGCCTTTTTATCTTTTTGATTTTGAGATATTAAAAAATCGAATTGAGCTGTTAAATAATAAGCTTCCTAAAAATGCTGAGCTTTGCTATGCTATAAAGGCTAACGCTTTTTTACTTCAGGCTTTGAAAGATTTGAAAATTCTTTTTGAAGTTTGTTCTAATGGGGAACTTTCTATTTGCCATAAATACAATGTAAATCCTAATCATATTGTTTTTTCCGGCGTAGTAAAAACAAAAGAAGATATAAAAAATGCGTGGAAAATGCACGTTAACACAATAACGCTGGAATCTCTTGAACATTGCCGATTTTTAAAAGAAGTTGCAAATGAAGAAAATGGCGATTACATTCAAAATGTTTTAATTAGGCTTTCAAGCGGAAACCAGTTTGGAATGTCAGAAAATGATGTTTTGGATGCTCTGAAAATTTTAAAGCAGTTAAAAAATGTAAATTTTAGAGGCGTTCATTATTTTTCAGGTACTCAAAAAAAATTAAAAAAAATAGAAACTGAAATTCAATATATTCAGGATTATTGTGACAATCTTCAAAAAATGTCTGGAATTGAATTCAATGAAATAGAATATGGTCCGGGATTTTCATTTGATTATTTTGCGCAGCCAGATTTTTCTGAAAACTATAATGACTTTGACGCTGTTGCAGGCTTGTTGGAAAAATCAAAATATAAATTTACAATTGAAGCAGGACGTTTTATTGCATCTTCGTGCGGATTTTATGTTTCAAGGATAATGGATCTAAAATCTACAAATGATGTAAATTATTGCTTGATAGATGGCGGCATAAATCATTTGAATTATTATGGCCAGATAATGGGAATGAAAATTCCGCCTGTTTCTCTTGTAAAAAATAATACTGACGCGAAATCTGATAAATGTGCCAGTTTTGAAATTTGCGGTTCTCTTTGCACAACAGCTGATGTGATTACAAAATGTTTGTCGCTTGATTCTCCTGCTATAGGCGATTTCCTTGTTTTTAAAAACATTGGCGCGTATTCTGTTACAGAAGGCATTTATTTGTTTTTAAGCCATGCGTTGCCGTGTGTGATTTCCTATGATAAAATGGAATATAAAATTTTAAGACAAAGTTTTGAAACATATAAAATAAATTCATAATAATAAGGATGGTTGATTTATGGAAAAATTACTTGAAATTCTTACAGAGCTTAAACCTGATGTAGATTTCTCTACGGAAAAAAATCTTATTGACAATGCTGTTCTTGACTCATTTGACATTGTCCAATTGATTTCTCAGCTAAATGATGCGTTTGATATTGAAATTACGCCAGCTGATATTATTCCTGAAAATTTCAATTCAGCTGAAAGCCTTTGGGCTATGATTCAAAAACTTCAATAAAAATCTTATAAGCTGTTTTTAATTTTAAAAAGTAATTTATAAAGGTTAAAAACAGCCAGCAAATATTTTGCAAAGTTTGCAGCATTTGGATTATATTTGAAAATTATTTTCATCTCATCTTTTGGATTTTTCCTTGTTTTGCAGACAAAAGATGCTTTTTTCCTAAAAAAACTTTCGACAATTTCCGGGTCAGAAAGAATTGCCTCTTTGTGTTTTTCAAAAAGCATTTCCATTCCTCTTACACCTTTTTGAGGATTTTTTGTTATGGAATCTTTTTGCTGGTAGACATCAACAAGAACTGCTTGCTGATAATATAATTTATATTTTTTTACTAAATCAAGGGAGAGTGCCCAGTCTGTAAATCTAGGTTGGTTTTCATCAAATAGAACATATTTAAAACATTCTGCTTTTCCAATGATTGTCTGGGATGTAGTACAGTTGTATTTCAATAATTGCTTATATGAAACAAAACCTTCTTTTACTAATTTTTCATTCGGATGATTATATAAATATTTGTGAGTATCTTCATCGTTTACGGCAGTCTGACAGCATAAAATGTCCGCATCAACTTCTTGAAATTTATTCATCTGGACTTCTAGTTTATTCAGATGCCATATATCATCACTGTCGTGATGGGCGATATATTCACCAGAACTTTCTTTTATGCCAGTGTTTCTCGCCGCATTTTGCCCTTTGTTTTTAGGATGTCTGATAACTTTTAGCCTTTTATCATTGATTTTTTCCAAAATGTCGATTGTATCATCAGTTGAGCAGTCGTCAACAACAATCAACTCGATATTCTTGTAAGTCTGATTCAAAACAGAGTTTACCGAGGCTAGAATTGTATTTTTTCTGTTGTAAGTCGGAATAATTACAGATACTAATGGTTCGTTTTTCATGGTTTTTATTTCCAAATAGATTTTATTGGATATTTCAGAATTGTAAGTTTTTCTGTTTGATCAAAACTAAATAGTAAAATGTTTGTATCTATTAAATACACTAAATATAATCCTTGAAACATTCTGGAGTTTTATCAAAATCTTCTGTCATAAAGATTTTGCCTTTCAAGCCACCTAGTTTTCTTTTGGGCTTCTTTTCTATTTTCGGATTATGTTTTAACAAATCTGCAATAAATGATAAAAGCGTTATTTTTTCATCATAAGAACATTCTTTTATCTGTTGTGTAAGTGTTGAAAATGCAATATCACTCATTTTAAGCCCTCCAATAGAAAATATTTTTACTGTGCTTATTCTAACACAAAACTATTTTCTTGTCAGTTGTAATTTACAACTGCTATATAACACAACTATTTTTCTAGAAAATATTCGTAAAGTTTGAAGTGAAAAAGCATTTTGTTTTTTAAGTGAAATTCAATATAATCTTAGCTTTATTAAAATTAATTTAAGAAAATCTTTTATTATATTTTTCTTCATTTTATCAACAACCTTTAGCTTTTTATAGAATTTAATATTATTTTCGTCAAATATACATTCATTTCTAGTAAATAAAGAATCTTCAATCGTTTCTGGCATCCTGTTCCAAGCGCTTACATCAGTTCTTTTCTTTGTTGCTGCGCGATCTTTTATTCTTTTTTCTATTTGCTGCGGACTTCGATATTGATAATGTTTTACAAGTATTTTTTCTGGTGCCATAATACCGATATTCATAGGATATTGGCTTGCAACTCCATTGTCCCATTGTATATTTTTTCTATATCTAAAAAATCTGCCTTCTGACCAGCATGTCGGTTTTAAATATTTTATATACATTTTATCTTCTTCAAAGTTTCCAGAAAAATCATATTCTTTTAAATCCTCTTTTGTAAGAACATAATCAATAGATTTTTTAGAAACCCATTAGAATCTTTTTGGTATTCTTTGCAAAAAATCTCTGGGATTCTCAATATAAAATTCATCTGCATCCAGCGCATAACACCACCAGTCTTCTTTTGTAGAAAGATGTCGGAATTCATTAAAAACATCAGCTCTCATTCCTCTTCTGAATGAGCCAAAATCTTGTTTCCATGGAGTGATTATTTCATTCTTCATGGATTTTATAATTTCCCAGGTTCCGTCGGTTGAACCATTGTCTATTATAAAGATTTTATCAGCCCACTTTTCAGCTTCTTTTAAAACATAGCCAACAATATCGGCTTCATTTTTTACAAGCATTATCGCAAAGATTTTCATATCCACATTTTAGGGGCACTTTTAGTTTGTCCATTTGCTGCGGATATGTTTTTTTTGCTTAGAAAAGTTTTAAGGCAATTCCAATCCGCAGAATAATTCTTTTAAGCAGTGGCTGCTGTAAAGAATTGCGGACAGGTATTTCTCTGTACCCCCCCCCATGAGATTTTATGTCGTTGTTATCAAGCAGGCAATTTTTTTTGTCTGCTAAAAGTTCTTTGTAATTTGTCTCTTTTACGTGTCTGAAGCAAATTCCGTCTTTTTTGTTTGCAAGTGAATTGCGTAAATCAAGCCTTGCTTGCATTTGCTTTGGAGAGCGGAACTGATAATGCTTTACAAGTATTAACTCTGGCGCTAAAAGTCCTGCGAATTTAGGGTAGTGTGATGTGGCGTCAAAATTCCATTTTAATGATTTTCTATAGCGGAAGAATCTTGGTTCGCTCCAGCAGCTATTCTTTAAATGCATTATATGTTCTTTATCTTTTTCAAAATCTCCGGAAAAATCATACTCTTCCACATCTTCTGTTGTTAAAACGTAGTCAAGAGATTGTTTTGCAACTAATGAATACTTTTTAGGAATCTTCGCAAGAAATTCTTTTGGATTGTCATAATAAAATTCGTCTGCATCAAGTTTAAAGCACCACCAGTCTCCGTCGCTTGCTTCATGTCTGAATTCATTGAATACATCTGCTCTAAGTCCGTTTGAATAAGGTCTGAAATCCTGCTTCCATGGCACAACTATGTCATCTGCAAGGGACTGTATGATTTCCCATGTTCCGTCGGTTGAACCGTTGTCCATTATGAATATTCTGTCAGCCCAGGTTTTTGCGTCAAGAATAACACTTTTTACTATGTCAGCCTCGTTTTTCACGAGCATTATGGCAAATATTTTCATATAGTCCTTGTTAAATATTTTTATTTAAAATGCTATCTACATACAGTAAATCTGCACTTATATCTATTTTGTTGTTTTGAAAGCAATTTACCTTCAAGGATTTCAATATACAGATATTATAATATCATATATTTTATCTTTTATAAAGAAAAAATGTATAAGTGTTTCTTTTCATAAAAAACTTCTCTATATACAAATTAATCTTAAAACTATATAATAATATAAATTTATTATTCGGAGATACAATTCATGTATGTTTCCATATTTAATGCAAGATTTTTGACGGGGGGGGGACAAGTAGTCTTCCGTTTTGTTCTATCTGTGCCAGAGGAAAATTATGGCGCAGATAATTAATCTTCCTACCTTTTCAGATGAGCGCGGCTCTCTTACTGTTATAGAAAAACTTCTTCCATTTGAAATCAAGCGCATTTACTACATCTACAATGCAAAAGAAAAACGCGGTGGACACAGGCATTTAAAGACAACCCAGGCTCTCGTTTGTCCAAAAGGCTCATGCGAAATTTTTATAAATAACGGAAATTCGGAACAGACTGTTCTTCTTGATTCTCCAGAAAAATGTCTTATCCTTTCACCAGAAGACTGGCACTCAATGGACAAATTTACATCAGACTGCGTGCTTCTTGTTTTGGCATCTGAATTTTTTGATAAAGCTGATTATATAGAAGAGGAGTATCCACGTGATTGAGTATGAAAATTTAGGAAAGTTGAATAGACCTTTCTTTGACGAATATAAAAAATCTTTCGAAACTGTTCTTGATTCAGGATGGTATATTTTAGGAAATCAGGTTGCTGAATTTGAAAAGGAATTTGCTGCTTTCTGCGGCGTAAAATATTGTGTTGGTGTTGCGAACGGACTTGAGGCTCTTACAATTTCATTGAAAGCTTTCGATTTTCCGGCTGGTTCAGAAGTTATTGTTCCTTCAAACACTTATATTGCGACAATTCTTGCGATTGTAAATGCTAACTTAAAGCCCGTGCTTGTTGAGCCAGAAATTACAACGTATAACATTGATGTTTCTAAAATTGAAAATGCGATAACATCAAAAACAAAAGCTATTATGCCAGTTCATCTTTATGGAAGAATGGCTAATATGCCGGCAATCATTGAAATTGCTAAAAAATACAATTTGAAGATTGTTGAAGATGCTGCTCAGGCACACAACGCTTCCATAAACGGAAAGAAAGTTGGCTCTTGGGGCGAATTCACAGCATTCAGCTTTTATCCTACAAAAAATCTTGGCGCGCTAGGAGATGCCGGAGCTATAACAACTGACAACGAGGAGCTTTATAATAAAGTAAAAGCTCTTAGAAATTATGGTTCAAATATAAAATATCATAATGAATATATTGGTGAAAATTCAAGACTTTCAGAAGTTCAGGCTTCTTTTCTTAGAATAAAACTGAAAAAACTGGAAGAAATTACATGCCATAAAGAAAAACTTGCAGACATTTATTACTCAATGTTAAGCGGCACAGACTTTATTCTTCCGGCAAAACTAGAAGGGTATCGTCACGTTTATCATATCTTTAATATCCGCTCAAAAAGGCGTGATGAACTAAAATCGTTTCTTCTTGAAAATGGTGTAAAAACTGAAATTCATTATCCTGTTGCTCCAAACAGACAGCTTGCCATGAAAGGAATTCTTGATAATTTTGAAACTCCTATAGCAGAAGAAATCCATAACACAACATTGAGCCTGCCGATTTCATATTTTCACACAGAACAGGATATTGAGCAGGTTTGCGATGTTTTAAGAAAATTCAACAATAAATAAGGAAAATTATGAAACTTTCTATTTGCATTCCTGTTTATAACGGAGCTGATACAATCTGCCCCCTTATGGAAAATTTGGACTCAACGTTTTCTAATATTGAAAAAGAAGTTGTTCTTGTGAATGATGGCAGCCGCGATAACAGCGCAGAAGTGTGCAAGGATTTGTGTAAAAAATATGATTATGTGAAGTTTATAAATCTAAGGCGAAATTTCGGTGAGCATAATGCCGTGATGTGCGCTTTGAATTATTGCACAGGAGACTATGCGGTAATTATTGATGATGATTTGCAGAATCCTCCGGAAGAAATTTTTAAACTTTTGAATGAAATCGAAAAAGGCTATGATGTTGTTTATTCAAAATATCATGTGAAAAAACATCATTGGTTTAGAAATTTTGGAAGCAAAGTGAATGATATTTTTGCAACATGGCTTATCGGTAAACCGAAAAATCTTTATTTGTGCAGTTTTAAAATTATAAACCGGGCGATGATTGACGAGTTGAAGAAATATAAAGGGCCGTTTCCTTATATTGACGGACTTTTGCTTAGGGCAACAAACAATGTTTCTTCTGTGTTTGTTGAGCATAAGGCAAGAACTCAAGGCAAATCTAATTACACGTTAGGAAAACTTCTGAATTTATGGCTTAGTATGTTTATAAATTTTTCAATAAAGCCAATGCGTTTTATTACAATTACAGGTTTGACTATTTCGTTTATTTCTGTGGTTATGGCGTTGTTTTTTATTGTAGAAAAAATTTTAAATCCGCAGACAGTTCCTGGCTGGACAACTATAATCGTTCTGCTTCTTTTCTTTGGCGGACTGCAGAGTACTTTTCTTGGAATAATTGGCGAGTACATTGGAAAGAACTATCTTGATCAAAACAATACACCTCAGTGGGTTGTAAAAGAAACATTTGGAGTCTGATTATTTATTATGGAAAATGTTATTGAAAAAAAGTCGTTGTTAAAAAATGTTTATGCAAAATATTCCTTGCTTTTCTGCCTGTTAGTTCCTTTATGTTTTTTCCAATTTTTTGTATATGGAAAATCGTTTCTTGTTCATGATGGTCTTAATGAGCATACAGCATTCCTAGCTTTTTATGGTGAATGGCTTAGAAATATAATATGTAATATTTTTCATGGAAAATTTATTGTTCCGACTTTCTCTTTTTCTTTAGGATTTGGAGCAGATGTTATATCGACTTTGAATTGGTTTTGTGTTGGAGATCCTTTAAATCTTGTTTCTGTTTTTGTTCCAAAAGAAGGCTCTTATGTTCTCTTTGTTGTACTGGCTATTATTCGCCTTTATTTGATGGGCATTGCTTTTATTGTTTTTTGCAGGAAGAAGACATTCTTTAATACATCTGTTGTTTTTGGTGCTTTGGCATACTCTTTTTGCGGGTATGCGATTTTTGTCGGTCTTAGGCATCCTTATTTTTTAAATCCTATGATTTACTTTCCAATGCTTTGTCTTGGAATTGATTTTATTTTAGAAAAAAAGAGTCCATTTCTTTTTATAATAACAGTCTTTATTTCTTGTGCATGTAATTATTACTTTTTTTATATGCTTTCTATTTTCGTCTTTATATACGCAATCGTGCGTTTTTTCTTTGTTGACACTTCAGATAAAAAAATAAATGCTTTTGTTAAAGTTTTTTTTAAAACTGCCGGATTTTATTTTATAGGTGTCGCCTTAGCAGCATTTATTCTTTTTCCAAATATTTACGGTTTTTTTACAGCGTCAAGAACAACTGAAAAAATCAATGTTTCGTTGCTTTATGATTTTAATTATTATGCAAATTTGTTTTTTTCACCTTCAGCTCCACCATCATTTGGCTCGTACGGAAATTTGGGATTTGCTGCGCCGGTTTTATTGTTCTTGCTTTTTTTATTTACTCAGAAAGATTCAGTTTCAAAACAATTGAAAATTTATCTTTTGATTGGACTTGCATTTTTTGTTGTTCCATTTTTAGCTCATGTTACAAACGGATTTAATTATATAACGAACAGATGGTCTTTTATTTTTGCATTTCCTGTTTGTATTGCATTTGTCCATGTTTTTCCAAAATTCTGTTCTGCCTCAAAAGAAAATATAAAATTGCCTATATTTCTTGTAATGGCACACTCGTTAATTATATTGGCAGTTTGCTGTATAGACAGAAATGTAAGGCAACAATATTTTGTTTGCTATGCATTTTCATTGATATTTTTAATTTCAACTTATTTGCTTTTTGTAAAGAATAAAAATACATTCTTGCAAAAATTTATCTATTTCTTTGTGTTTTTAGGAATTATTGTAAATTCAAACGTTAGGTTTTCTCCTTACGGGCTTAATTATCTGGAAAAATATACAAATTATGGAAGCTATGAGAAAAATCTAAAATCTAATACTGATATTGAAATAAAAAAGCTTCCAGATGATGATTTTTTTAGATATGATGAAGAGCAAAAGTTTACTGCGAATAATTCAGTTATCTTTGGAACGCATGGAACAAATTATTATTATAGCATTTCAGATATACACTTGATGCAGCTTTATGAAGAGCTTTGCCTTGCAACAACCAACAATATGAGATGTTCAAGCCTGAACCGGCGTTCTGCATTGCAGAATTTGTTTGCAGTAAAATATTTCGTTCTTCCTACGGAAACAGAATACGCACCTGAATACATGACTTTTGTAAAAGAGTTTGATACTTACGGCGGCAGGAAAAAGCTGTTCAAACTGAACAATCCTTCGCCGTTTGCCGTGCCGTATAAAAATGTTTTGTATGCAGATAATAATTTTGAGAATCTGAATCCTATTGAAAAGCAGGAGCTGTTCCTGGACACAGCAGTCATTTATGATGAAAAATCTGAAGACAATACTGATGGGCAGGAGCTAAAACTGAATTCAAAAGTTTTTTGCAAAAATGTTTCTTTTATCGGAAATGATGATGTGAAAATTGAAGAGGGCAAGATAATCACAAGGAAGAAAAACGCGACATTTGAGATTGACTTTTCAGGCGATGAGGATTTCGACTCAGAAAAAGAGCTTTATCTCTTGTTCAAGAATTTCTATTACACGACAGACCGTTATGAGCAGTTTAAGCCGCAGATTAGATTTGTCTCGTCATCAGGCAAAGAAGAAAAGTTCTCATTCGGGATGACAAACGCGAATGACAGCATGGGGCATAACAGAATGCCGTGCTTCGGTCTGCAAGAGTGCAAGTCTGGAAAATTCTTTGTTACGCTTGAAAACAAAGGCGTGTATGAATTTGATGAAATATCAGTTTTCGCACTTGATATTTCCGATAGAGATGAAAAGTTTAATTCGATAGATAGAGAGGAAATCAGCAATCTTGCATTTGTGGAAAATAAAATTTCACTTGAGACTTCATTGAATGAAAAACAGTTCGTAAGATTTTCAATGCCATACTCAAAAGGCTGGAAGATTTTTATAGACGGCAAAGAGACAAAGTCTTATAGATGCGACATTGCATTTATAGGAACGTTTGTGGATGCAGGAAATCATTCGGTTGTCCTGAAGTACAGCACGCCGTTCTTGGCTGCAGGGCTTGTCACGTCATTTATAGGATTGATTGCTCTTGTTGCTTTATGTTTTTATTTAAAATCAAGAAAAAAAGAAAATGAATAAGAAAATATTATCTTTATTAAAACTGCATCTTTTGGTTATTGTATATTCCTTAAGCACAGTTTTTTCAAAATTCGCAGGGCAGCAGGAATTTCTTTCGTCAAAGTTTATTATATTTACATTTTTATTATTTTTATGTCTTGGAGTCTATGCTTTTTTTTGGCAAAAAATTCTTTCAAATTTTAATCTTTCTGTTGCTTATGCAAACCGTGCGGCTGATTTGCTTTGGGGAATTATTTTAGGAGCAGTGTTTTTTGCGGAAAAAGTTACTTTCACAAAAGTAGTCAGCGTCATTCTTGTCTTTTTAGGAATAATTCTTGTTATACGTTCTGAAAAAACAAAAGGGGTTTGATCAATGGATGAAAAAATGATTTTTTCTGCAGTTTTCCTTTTAGGAGTTTTGATTTCAAGTTTTTCACAAATTCTTTTAAAAAAAAGTGCAGGGCAGAATGGAAGTTCCGGAATAAAAGCTTATTTGAATCCTCTTGTTATAATTTCATACAGCCTTTTTGTATTCTCAACATTGCTTTCGTTGTTGTGCCTAAAATTCATACCTTTATCAAAAGCTCCAGTCCTTGATTCTGCCTCTTATATTTTTGTAGCGGTTTTAAGCAGATTTTTTTTCAATGAAAAGCTTAATGTTCAAAAGGTCGCCGGTTTTATTTTTATTATAGCTGGAATTTTTGTTTCAAGTTTTTAAGATTGATTTAGTGTTTTGTTATCTAAAAGTGTTTATATACAATTTTACTTAATAAATATATAATAGTTAAAATTTTTTATTTGGAGATGCGGTTTATGCATATTTTCATATTTAGTTCAAGACATTTGTCGGGGGGGGGGTACAACTAACCCCTTGTTTTATTAATTCTGTGCTGGAGAAAAACGATGGCACAGAAAAATAATTTATTGACCTTTCCGGCAAAGCGGAATTTTAATTGCTTTCAACTAAAAACTTTTTTAATCTATTCCTTGCTTTTCTGCTTGTTAGTTACTTTATGCTTTTTTCAGTTTTTTGTATATGGAAAATCGTTTTGTTCTGGTGATGGAATTACAGAGCATACGGCATTTCTTGCATTTTATGGAGAGTGGCTTAGGACTATAGCATATAATTTTATTCATGGAAAATTTATTGTTCCAACTTTTTCATTTTCACTTGGATTTGGAGCGGATATTATTTCAAGCCTGACTTGGTTTTGCATTGGAGATCCTCTAAATTTGCTTTCGATATTTGTTCCTAAAAATGGGACTTATATTCTTTTTGTGTTTCTTGCGGTTCTTCGTTTTTATCTTAGCGGGATTTATTTTATATTTTATTGCAATACTCATAAATTTCAAAAAAATATTATTCCATTTGGTGCCATCTCTTATTCTTTTTGTGGATATGCGCTTTTTGTTGGTATCAGGCATCCATATTTTTTGAATCCTCTTATTTTTTTGCCATTGCTTTGTATTGGAATTGATAAAATTCTTGATAGAAAAAGTCCGATGTTTTTTATCATTTTTTCATTCTTGGCTTGTGTGTGCAATTATTATTTCTTTTATATGCTTTCTTTCTTTGTCTTTGTATATGCGGCTGTCAGATTCTTTTTCGTAGTGAAAATAGAAAGAAAATTTTTGTGCAAAGAATTTTTTAAAACCTTCTTTAGGGCATTTGGATTTTATATGATAGCTGTTATGATGGCAGCCTTTATATTGCTTCCTAGTGCATACGGATTTTTAACAGCATCAAGAACAACTGAAAAGATAGAAGTTAATTTCTTTTATAGCCTTGCATATTATGCAAATCTTTTTTCATCAGTATCATCTCCAGCTTCTGTTGGTGGATTTTTTGGCAGCATAGGTTTTGCTCCAGTTGTGTTTGTTACATTGCTATTTTTGTTCACTTTAAATGATAAAATTTCAAAGCAATTAAAAATTTTTATTTTATTGGGTGTTTTGTTTTTTATTTGTCCTTTTTTTGGACACTTTATCAATGGCTTTAATTATATAACGAACCGCTGGTGTTTTGCTTTTGCTTTTTTAGGTTGTGTGTCTTTTGTTTATGCATTCCCCATATTTTGCAAAAGTTCTTTTAAAGAATTAAAAATTCCGCTGCTTATTGCTGTTGTCCAAAATCTTCTTGTTGTTTTTTCTTGTATAATAAGCCAGGCTAGACGGCAGCATTATGCGTTGTGTTATATATATTCTTTAGCGGTTTTTCTGATTTTGTATTTTCTGATTAAAAAACGAAAAGATATTCGAATTTTTTCTCTTGTTTCAATTTTTATAGGAATTGTTGTAATTGCATTTGTTCGCTATTCTCCTTATGGTCTTTCTTATTTAGATGATTTTAGAGAGTTCGGTATCTATGAAGGCAATGTTGCAAAAAATACTGATATTGAAATTTTAAAATTAAATGATGCAGATTTTTTCCGTTATGACGAAGAAAACAAGTTTACAGCTAATAACGCTGTTGTTTTTGGAACTAAAAGTACGGCTTATAATTACAGCATTTCAGACATTCATCTCATGCAGTTTTATGAGGATATTGCGCTTGCAAAGACATCTTTAATGTCTTGTTCAAGCCTGAACCGTCGCTCCGCGTTGCAAAAACTTTTTGCAGTAAAATATTTTGTTCTTCTTGCGGAAACAGAATACGCGCCTGAATACATGACTTTTGTAAAGGAATTTGATACTTACGGCGGCAAGAAAAAACTGTACAAGCTGAACAATCCTTCTCCGTTTGCCGTGCCGTATAAAAATGTTTTGTATGCAGATAAGAATTTTGAAAAACTGAATCCTATTGAAAAGCAGGAGCTGTTCCTGGACACAGCAGTCATTTATGATGAAAAATCTGAAGACAATACTGATGAGCCGGAGCTAAAACTGAATTCAAAAATTCTACGCAAAAATGTTTCTTTTGTCGGAAACGATGATGTAAAAATTGAAGAAAACAAAATAACTACAAAAAGGAAAAACGCGGCATTTGAGATTGACTTTGCAGGCGATGAGAATTCTGATTCAAAAAAGGAGCTTTATCTCTTGTTCAAGAATTTTTACTACACTACAGACAGTTATGAGCAGTTTAAGCCGCAGATTAGATTTGTCTCGTCATCGGGCAAAGAAGAGTCATTCTCATTCGGGATGACAAACGCGAATGACAGCATGGGACATAACAGAATGCCGTGCTTCGGTCTGCAAGAGTGCAAGTCTGGAAAATTCTTTGTTACGCTTGAAAACAAAGGCGTGTATGAATTTGATGAAATATCGGTTTTCGCGCTGGATATTTCTGAAAGGGATGAAAAGTTTAATTCGAGAGATACTGATGAAATCTCCAGTCTGGCATTTTCGGAAAATAAAATTTCACTTGAGACTTCATTAAATGAAAAACAGTTCGTAAGATTTTCAATGCCATACTCAAAAGGCTGGAAGATTTTTATAGACGGAAAGGAAACAAAATCTTATAGATGCGACATTGCATTTATAGGAACGTTTGTGGATGCAGGAAACCATTCGGTTGTCCTGAAGTACAGCACGCCGTTCTTGGCTGCAGGGGTTGTTTCGTCATTCATAGGACTGATTGCTCTTGTGGCTTTATGTTTTTATTTGAAATCAAGAAAAAAAGAAAATGAATAAGAATTGCAATAGCAAATCAAAATAGGAGTGTATTCTGTAAGAAGAAAACCTAAGCTGCTATGATAAAAAAAATTCTATCTTTCTATTGCTTCTGCTGTTTTACCAACTAAAACATACTGTTTTTCCCAATAAAATACTTTGTTTTTCCAACTAAAACAGTCTGTTGTCTTAGGAAAAACTCTTGCAATTGTATTTTCAATAGCTCCAGTCATAGTCTTCTGTGAATTTTTCGTATTTGACTTCTGCTTCTATTCCGTTTTTTTGGAAGATTTTTGTGAATATCTGCTGGTCGGATGGAAAAAGCGGTTTCTCGCATCTGTAAAACTGATAGTATTTTGTTCTTCCGTATTTTATAAGGAGTTCCTTTTTTATTTCCGCGGCTTTTTTGTTAGGAATATCGTCAAGAATATTTTTTGTTCCCCAGGCAAGCTTTATTTTCTTGTCTGTCCTAAAATAAGGACAGTCCTCATTTTTCTTTGGAAAAAGAAGCGGATTCAAAACATAAATGCCAATATCATTTTTTGTTAATTGCCTGTAGCAAATTTGCCTTAGGCAATTCCCGGACTTTTTGCAAGCTGAATTCGCGCATAATTTATATTGTTCTGGTGGTGTAAGGTTCATTCCTATTAATTATTATACAATAAAAAATCACATTTACTAAAGAGATTTTTTAGAGATTATCGGGTCAATCCCGATAATGACATTAAATTATAAAATTCGATATTCTGACTATTTAAGCAAAAAAATACCTCCCACGTTTTTTAACAAACCTGGGAGGCGGATAACTTTCAATGGCTTTATGCTATTGCTTTTGTGCTGTGTATTTTTTTTAGAATCAACTGGTATGCAATGAGGATTGCAAGCAGGCTTACTCCTATGATGTCGGTTTTTGCCTCTGGAATTACACAGAGAAGTCCGGCAACGGCAAAGAGAATTCTTTCAGCTGCGTCAAATGCAATTATTGTTGTCTTGCGTTTTCCTGAATTGTAGAAAAATCCAGTGTTGTTGAATCCGTAGCCTTCAAGAGCAACGCTGATTCCGAACATTCCGAGAATTGCGGTTACAATTATCATAACGACAGAAAGAGCGGATGCATTTATCATAAGCATTTTGCTGTTGTAGACAAACATATAAGGAATTATAAATGCGCCTATGGCAAGTTTTGTCGCATTCAGGGCGGTTTTCATTGGCTTGGCTTTTGCTATTGCGGCACCGGCAATTGCGGCAAGTGCGACTGGAGGCGTAACATCGGCAATGATTCCAAAGTAGAACGCGAACATGTGGGCTGCAAGCGGCTCTATTCCAAGGCTTATGATTGCTCCTGCTGTAATTGTGGAAGTGATAAGATAGTTTGCAGTTGTCGGAGCTCCCATTCCGAGAATTATTGAAGCAATCATTGTGAATACCAATGTTAGCAAGAGTTTTCCGTGCGCCAGCATGACAAGTCCGTTTCCAAGCCTTAGTCCCAAACCTGTCAGCGTTACAATTCCGATTATGATTCCCGCCATTCCGCAGGCAATCGCCACGCTTATTATTTTTCTTGCGGCAGTGCACATGATTTCAACAATGTCTTTTCCGCCGAAAGAAGGCTTACGCCCATGCGCCAAATCAGAGACAGAAACTCCGAACCCGACTAGAACGCAGGCAATGATTCCCATTAACGCCGCAAAAACCGCAGTCTTTCCTGCGCAGAGGAAATAAATAATCACAACAAGCGGAAGAATCATATAGCCTTTTCTAAGAAGAAGTGGCATAAAGCGCGGAAGCTGTTCCTTTGGAAGTCCTTTAAGTCCGAGCTTTTTTGCTTCAAGATGAACGGTTATAAAAATTCCTGTAAAGTAAAGAATCGCCGGAACAATCGCTGCCTTTACAATCGTTATGTACGGAAGACCGAGGCTTTCCGCCATAAGAAACGCTGCGGCTCCCATGATTGGCGGCATTAACTGACCTCCTGTGGAAGCGGCTGCCTCAACTGCGCCTGCAAATTCGCCTTTGTAGCCAAGTTTTTTCATCATCGGAATTGTGAACGAGCCTGAGCCTACAGTGTTTGAAACAGACGAGCCTGAAACAGTTCCCAAAAGCGCGGAAGACAAAACGGCAACTTTCGCAGGACCGCCGCTTGCTCCTCCTGCAACCGCATTGCAAACGTCAATAAAAAAATGTCCGATTCCGGTTTTTTCAAGAAGCGCGCCGAACAAAATAAAAAGAAAAATAAATGTAGAGCAAGCACCGATTGGAGTTCCCATGATTCCTTCTGTGTTGTAAAAAAGATGGCATACAACACGCTGAAGCGAATATCCTCTGTGATGCAAAAATCCCGGAAGATATTTTCCCGCGAACGCAAACACGATAAAAGAGCCTGCTATAATCATAATCGGAAGCCCTACGATTCTTCGGCAGCTTTCAAAAAGAACAAGGATTCCGACAATTCCTATTGCAACATCTAGCGGCGTGTTGTTTCCAGAGCGTCTTACAAGCGAATCAAAGTTAACGACAATGTAAAGCCAGCAGGCTGCTCCAATCAGTCCAAGCACAATGTCGTACCAGGGAAGCGTGTTCCGGGGACTGTGTTTTGTTGGAGGAAAAAGAAGAAATGCCAGAAGCTGCACAAAAGCTAAATGTGTTGCGCGAAGAACCTGCGCTGTGATTGCTCCAGACAAAGTCGCATACAACTGAAAAAGCACAAAAATAACAGAAATAAAAACTGTAATATACTGACGCCAGCATTTGTGTTCACGGTAAGACTGCTCGCGGTCCAGTTCCTTCATCATTCTCTTCATTTCTTCTTCGTTTGAAGTAGGAAGAATATGTTCAATGTAGTCGTTAGTGCCTTTATTGTTTGCCATTCAAACCTCCAATAATTTATTTTATATGGTGAAAAATATAATCTGCAATCGAAACATTTTTTATCTGAAAGACTATGCTTGTCTGTGGCTCAAAAAAATCAGCAAGAAAATAGTCTGTGTATTTTCCATTTTTGTCTTGAATGGAAATTGCGTGGTTTGCCACAATTCCTACAGCCATTACAAGATTTTCAACAGTTCTGTTTATATTTGAAATTTCGTAGCCTTCATCAGTTGAGTTAAAAACTGCGCCAGGCATTTCCTGCGGCTCCGGGATTCCGGCTCCGTAAGAAACAAAAACAGTTTTGCCGCACACAAGCTTGCGCCCTTTTTCCTTGTAGAAATCTTTTACTCGCCCTTTGTTGACTGAATGCGTGTATGAAATTGAAAATCCGTCCTTAAAGCCATTCATAAAATAAAACCTTTGCGACATATTTTTTCTATTGCTGACTGAAAGAACGGGAAGCGCAGGGAAAAGAAAAATTCCCCCTGCCAAAAGAAGTAAAATAAGAACTGTAAAAAGCCTTTTAGACAAATATTTCCGCCGTATTAGTTCAAGTCAAGCTCACTGAAATATCTTTTTGCACCCGGATGAAACGGAACAGAAACGCCAGTTACAGCTGAGTGCGCGGAAACCTCTTTGCCTTTTGCGTGTGCAGTCGCAAGGTCTGAAAGATTTTCAAACAGAGCCTTTGTCATCTCATAGACAATTTCCTCATCAAGTTTTGCGCTTACAGCAAGTGTCGCCTTGATTGCAAGAGCCTGAGTGTCGGAATCTGTTCCTTTATATGTTCCGCCTGGAATTATTGTCTGAGTGTAATATCCGTATTTTTCGCAGATTTTCTTTGCGGCATCTCCGTCAACTGGAACAAGTGTAAGTCCTGCTGTGAAGGCAAGTTCCTGCAATGCCGCGTTTGGAACACCGGCAGTTATAAAGCAGCCGTCCAAAGTTCCGTTCTGAATTCCTTCTGCGGATTCCTTGAATGAAAGGTTGCTTTTCTTGATGTCGCCGAATGTGAGTCCGTAGCCTTCCATAATCTGCTTTGCGTTGAATTCAACTCCAGAGCCGGCATCTCCAACAGAAATGCGCTTTCCCTTGAAATCTGCGACAGATTTTATTCCGCTGTCTTTTGAAACTGCAATCTGGACAACTTCAGGATAAAGTGTTCCGATTGTCATGATGTTTTCAAGTTTTTCGCCTTCAAAAAGATCTGTTCCGTTGTAAGCGTAGTCCATTACATCGTTCTGGACAATTGCGTATTCTGCTTCACCCTTGTTTATAAGACGAAGATTTTCTGCGGAAGCTCCAGTTGCCTGTGCCGTAACGTTCATATTTTCAATTTTTGTATTCCAAATATTTGCAATTGCTCCGCCGAACGGATAATATGTTCCACCAGTTCCGCCAGTCGCAAGAATGTAGTCTTTTTTAGCATTTGAGCAACCTGAAAGAAGCAGCCCTGCGCAAATCAACAGCACACTAAGTTTTACAATTTTCTTCATAGAAACCTCCAAAAAATCAACAAAAATACTCTAAATTATACTATATAACAGAGTTTTTTTTCAATTGGCGGAGAATGGAGATTTGTGTATGTAAATTTTTTGTTTTTACTTTGAAAACTTCATAAGCAATTTTGCAATTGAATTACAAAAATTAAATAATTTTTTATTGGTCTCGTAAATTCCTCGGAGAAAAACATAGGCTGGCGTTTTTGACATTTCTACAGAATAGAAATCTGTGTTTAAGTCATAAACATCATGAAAGGCTGCTTTTGGATTTGCAAGAATCTTATCAAGTTCTGGATGTTCATCTTCAAGCACAGATCTTATTATTTCATTTTTTGCCATGTCATGCGCATACATTTTCTTGTTTGTGTATAAATGAAGAATTTTTGCATCGTGGATATATGGCATGCAACGACAATTTCTATTTATCTGGCAGTTCCAAATACCGTCAATTTCTGTGATTGCTCCGTTAAGCCTGTAATTTGCTTCGTTTAAAGAAGTCTGGTCAAAAACAGTTCCGTTTGATTTTTCCCGGCTTTCATTCCAAAGTTTATGCCAAAGAGTAAAAAGGGCATCGGATTTTTCTGAGCCATTAACACTCATAAAACCTCCGTTAAAATGCTTGTCATCATAGCCGTCATGCCAGCCAAATTCCTTTGCATTTTTTTCAAAGAAGTCTTTTACTGGACTTTCCGAAATTTTCATGTGGCGGTTTAAAACCATGCCAACAGCAGGTTTTTTAGGCAAGTCTTCAAGTGATTCATAAATAATTGTGTCGCAATCTATATAAACGAAATCTCTTGGCAAATATTTATTCATAGAAGTTTTTATGAATCTTGAACGATCACGGTTGTTGAATTTAGTTGGAACATCAACTGTAATAATATTCACATTGTATTTTTCAAGAATTGTTCTTTTGTCTTTGAATGTAGATTTTGTGTCCTCGTCAACCAAAATATATACATTTGCATATGGCATTACTTTTCTTAATGTCATAACGCTTATTGCTGTCTGTTCGTAAAATGTGTCGTTCGGTGTGCTTATTAAAATATATGCTATGTTCATTAGTTCAGTATATTATTAAATATTTTTTTTTTCAATGAAAAAGTATTTTCAATAAATATGCAACAACATTGCTTAGTGCTTAAAATATGCAAATTACTCATTTCAAATGTGCTTAAAATATGCAATAATATGGCTCTCAGATGAATAAGTTTTTATTTTCTAAGCGATTTGCTTATTGGTCAAAAAACATTCCTTTATATATTCTCGGTTTTGATAGTAAAAGTCTGTGCTGAATCAGCTTATGCTGTCGCTGATCCAGGAATTGTAAACTTTGAACAGGGTTTCAATTATGCTGTCAACATTTTCATTCGGCTGGACATCCTCAATAAGGCGCTCATACACTTCACCTATTGTCCAGTAATCAGGAACTTCATATTTGCATTTTGCAACATTGTCAAAATCGCCTGTTTTTATGGACCACATATTTATAAATTCTTCCGCAACGCTGTCTATCAGCTCGCAATGCAGAACATCTGAATGGGTATATATTCTTTTCACAACACTCTTGCCCAATGTATTTACAATATATGCTCTCTTTTGTTTTTGTCTGCGGCCAATAAATTCGATTAAGCTGCAAGTATAAAACAGCGCGTTATCATTCTTCATCGGTAACCTCGTATGAATCTATGAATTTTAAGCATTTCAAGGCTTCTTCCGTATTGAAGCTTATTTGATGTGTCGGGTATTTGAATTCTACCAAGCTCCAAAAATTTTTCCTGCTGATTTTGCCGTCAATGAAGTTCTGTACATAATTAAAAATAGTGTCATCTGCCATCGGACCTTCAACAATATCATAACAGTGCTTTTTACCGTTTCGGCAGCACCTCTCCACTGCTTGTGAATCTGAAAAATCAACTTAATTTCACTTTATTTTTAAGTTGATTTCATTTTGTTTTTAACTTGATTTCATTTTGTTTTTAACTTAATTTCATTTTGTTTTTAAGTTAATTTCATTTTGTTTTTAAGTTGATTTCATTTTGTTTTTAAGTTGATTTCACTTTGTTTTTAAGTTGATTTCACTTTGTTTTTAAGTTGATTTCACTTTGTTTTTAAGTTGATTTCACTTTGTTTTTAAGTTGATTTTGTTTTGTTTTTAAGTTGATTTCATAAACCATACATACCTTGTTCTGGAGTTGCCCACCTTGCAGCCTGATTTTCAAGCAGCGTACAGTAAAAACCATAATAAAAATCCTTATTATATTTTGCCGGTCTTATTTCAGGAATTTTCACAACTTCCTTGCTTCCATGAAATAAAATTTTATTATTCATGGAATTATTTTAACATAGTTCAGAAGATATTTGAACTTAAATTTTATTCTAATATTAATATTTTACATTTTTAAAATTTTCCAATAAAAATTATTAGTTTTGTATGTTTTATTAAAAAAGTTAATAAGTGTAAAAGAATCATAGTAATTATAAGGATAAGTATATTTATAGAATATTTTGTTAAATATTCATTTCTAATAGGATATAATATTTCTGTACGGAATTATCCCCTAACACACTCTTAGTTATTAAAAAAAACAAGAAATATTACAAACGACAAAACTATATTTCTTGTTTTTTTATTATATGCTAAAATTCAAAATCTTTCCATATTAAATCAAAAAAATGTTCATCATAAAAATCAATGTAATTTTTTTTACACCTCATTAAATTTATCCTTTTAAGAGGCTTTCTGTATCATATTGACAAATAACTTATAAATGCTTAATATTATACAAAAAGCGAGAACATTTGTTCCCTTTGTTAATAAATATCAGATTGCCGTTTCCCAAAAGTATCTGATAATCCGTTTCAAAAGCCTTTCTTTCGCCAAAAAGAAAGGCTTTATCTTTATACTATACATTTCAAGGATTTAAATCAATATTGAATTATGCCGCAAATATCCCCTGCTTTAACAGTACATCAAATGAGCTTGTTCCGTTGTTCTGCCGGAAACAGAATTCGTTTACATATTCCTGCAAGTAGTCTACAGAAACGTGATGATAAATTCCGAGAATTCCACGCTTCAACAGTGCCCAGAACGATTCAATTCCGTTTGTATGAAGTCCGTTGCCGAGGCTGTAAATGCTTTCTAAATGATTTACGCTGATTCTGTAGTAGTTGTTTTTATTTGTGTTTTTATGGTTCATAAAATTGTAGCCTCTAAAATCATCGGTCAGAACCGTTGCGTCTTTCTTGCATACGCTGTCAAGAATATTGAAAAGCTGCTTTCCTGTAAGTTTCTTGCCTTCTTCGTTTGGAAGTGCTACCTTTGCGAATACGTGGCTTGAACTTCTTTCTTTTACACCTACAACAGGAGTTTTTTTAGTTCCACGTCCACGCTTTGAAGGCTCTGTTTCGCCGTTCATTTTTCTAGGTTTACCGCCGATATATGTTTCGTCAATTTCGACCATTGCTTCAAATGCTTTTGACATATCAGTGTTTCCCATTGCAGAGCGTATCTGCTTGAGCATTCTCCACGCTGTTTTATATGTTACGCCGATTTCACGCTGTAACTGCAAGCCGGAAATTCCTTTTTTAGAATTCAAAAATAAATGGATTGCATAGAACCATTTACGCAGGTCTGTTGATGACTTTTCAAAGATTGTGTTTTTGAATGGTGAGAATGTATTATTGCAGTTATGGCAGTTACAAAGTTTTAGATTGTCATTTCTGTGCTGAACACGAACTTTTGAACCGCAGTGAGGGCATATAAGAACATCGTTATATCTGATTTTGAGAAAGTATTTTATAACGGCTTTTTCAGTCGGAAACTTTATCATAAAATCAAAGAATGTCATATATGCCTCCTGCTTTTTAGTTTTTCAAAACAGAATCAATAATCAACCTGCTTACTGTTTTATTCTGTTCTTTTGCTTTTTGTTTTATTGCCATTTCCTCAGATTCAAGGCAGGAAATGACAATCCGTCCGTTTTTATATCCTGTATTATTTGTTGTGCTTCCTTTTTTTCTGCCTGCTCCGGCTCTTGTTCCGCCGTGCTGTGTTGTTTTTTCCATAAAATCACCTACATTATAAACCTTAACGCAATATCCAAAACTTGAAGAATTAAAATTGCTATCAGTATTTTTTCCATTCTGTTCATTATTGACACTCCTATATAATTTGATTATTTTTAAACCGTTCATAGATATTGGCGGTATCTATGAACGGTGGAAAACTAAGCAGACAGCTTAGAAACCAGGTCAAGTATGAACTTTAGAAGTTCTAGCAGAAAAACCAGCAAGGCGATTTTGTCTGCTCTTGACCACAGTTTTTTCTTTTTTCGTTTCACATTTCTATTACCTCCTGATGTTTATAATATAATACATCTTGATTATTATGTCAATAAAAATCAAATAAAAATGTAAAAAAAAATATGAAAATTTGTCGAATTTTATGTTATATTAAGAGTGTATGAGGGGATAATTCCGTTTCTGTAAAATGAGATATTAATAAAATTACAATTTGATTCAAACAAACATAAACTATTGAATTTGAGCCGACAAATGTTAATTCTGATTTTATAAGTTTAAAAATGCCATGAGAAAATAAATTTTCTATAAATTTTGATATGTTTAGAATTATTATAGAAGAAAGTACTGCATTTATCCAAAATAGTGGAATAAAGGCATATTTAGAACTTCTCATATTTATATATCCATTTAAAAATATAAGTATCCCGACAATAAAAGATGATATTATTATTGATAATACTTTCATGTTTAATAAAGAACAAATGATTTTTTCTTCTTTGTGATTTTTTATTAGACGACCTATGTAAAATAATCCGATTCCTACAAAAGCACTGTCAATTGCATACGGCAAGCGAAATGAAAAAACTTTTGTTTCAATTGTTCCAAAAGTAGAAATTAACAAAATTATAAAAAATTTCAAAGAATTATAGGTTATAAATTTTTCAATAAGTAAATAAAATATATCTACAAAAAATAATGCTGTTAAAAACCATAATGCGCCTGCTATAGGTAAAGTATATGTATTTGTCCAAAGTAAATTTTTTAACAATCCAAAATGATATTGCATTTTATTGATTGCAATATACCAAAATATAAAATGAAAGATTCCAAATGAAAAATATGGAACTATTAATGTTTTTGTTTTCTTTAATATATATTCTCTCCCCCCCCCCATGAAGTTCTGATATATTCTTTGATAAATATCCTGAAATAAAGAAAAACATAGGCATATGAAATGCATGAATCCATTTATCAAAAATACTTGAAAACCCAATATGTCCCATAACCATAAAGAGAATACCAATTCCTTTAAATATGTCTATGTGTGTTATTCTATTTATTCTTGCTTCCATAAATAATTAAAATCCTTTTTTTATTTACTGTAATGCAATAAAATGTTTCCATTATTTTTTTATTTTATAAATTGTTAATTTTAAAATTCTGGAAACAAAAATATACGAAAAACTGAATAAGATGGTTGCAACAGTTCCTGTTATGAGCAGAGTGAAAATGAAAGTTCTTGTTGCATCAAGTTCTGGAATAAATGTTGTTGCTGTAAATGTTAGTATACAAATTGAAAAACTCATAACAGCAATCATTCCTTCAAATAAAAAATATCTAATCATTTTATTGTTTTTATAGTAAAGTTTGAACAAGAATTGCCCATTCCAAAAATGTCCTATTATTGCCGTTATTACAGTTGAAATAACGATTCCGTATATTCCAATATATTTTACAAGAATAAAGTTTCCCAAAAGGTTTAAAAGTGCTTCTGTTATTGCTCTATATTTTCCATGCCACCACATTCCGGAAGCATTGTAATAAAGTGAATTTATATCACCAGCCTTTAATATGTAAAAATATAGGCATAATAAAACAACAGCTCCAAATGGAAGCAAAAAATCTTTACCAAGCCAAAGTTCCATAAAAGATTGATACATACATAACATGCAAGTTGTACACCAGCCAACGAAAAGCGTATAAAGAAGATTGAATTTTTTTAGATTTTCATAATTTTTTTCTTTTGTTTCTGTTTGAAGAGTGTTACCAACTCCTGCTTGCAGGGAATTAATAACTATATTTAAAATTCCTGTAATTGCAGAAATAACAAGAAGATAGTTTGAATAAATTGTTGTCATTGCAAGACCAAGAAAAGCGCTTATAAAAATGCTGTCAAAACTGTTTCTTGAAGTTTGTGCAAGTTTACTTATCATCAATCCTGCAACTTTTTTTCTTATGTCTTTTTTTACTGATATATCGAGTTTTCCTTTGCATGAATATTCAGGGAACATTCTTTTTGTCTCAATTCCAACCATAACATTGTTAAGAACTGTAAAAATCGGCATCATTAAGACATATAAATAATAATTTTTTATTGTAACGAGAATAAACAGCTGGCAGATATTCATCAGTCCCTGGGTTATTGTAAGTATGTTGCTTATTACATCCCGTCTTTGGTGTGCATTTAACAGTGAATTTTTATAGCCAAATAAAAGATAGCTCAAAGATGTGTTTACTAAATAAATACTGTAAAGCACATATATGTTTATATCCTGTGGAACATTTCCCTTTATAAGGTGCGGCAGGAATGGCATTACAGCAGATCCAAGCGCAAGAATGACAAGCCCGATTATAAAATAAACTCGTTTGTAAAAATTAAGAAGCGCGCAGATTGTGTCTTTGTCATCTTCTGCAATAGGTTTGTACATGGAGTAGACAACAGCACTTGCGAAACCTAATTCTGTAAGATTCAACACTTGCAGAACCGATGAAAAAAGGCTGTTCAGACCAGCATACTCAATTCCGATTTTCTTAATAAGAACGGTTCGTATTAAAAATGGAAAAAATATAGTAAAAATTTTGTTGAACATTCCGCTGTATATGTTTCTAACAGCATTTTTTGTACGAGAGAGTTTTATTTTGGGTTTTAATATTTCTTGTTCTGACAATTAAATAATTCCTATAGCCTGTATTTTAAAGCAAGCTCAAAATGCCAGTTGTTAATCTGATCATTTCCTACAGTTTCTTTGTCTTCATTTCTTATGTTGTAAAGTGGATTTATTATTAAGTCGAATGCAGCTCCAGCTGTTGCGGAAAGGCTTTTGGTAATGAAATATGTGGTTGTTGCTCCAAAATAGTAATTTGCTTTGAATGCATGACTATATTTTATCTCTGTTTCATTTGTATTTGAATTTATTGCCTTTGCATAGATATAGTTATTGTCTGGATTATTTCTGCCTATACACAAAAATGTAGAACCTTTTGGATAATAGATCCTATATTCGAGGTGCTGGGAATTTCCTCCATATCCAATTCCTGAGCCTAGCCACTGACCTCTGTTTGTGTATCCCTGTGTGATTTGATAATGAAATCCAAAACTGTAACCACCGACAAGCTGGTAGTTCTGCGACATTTCTGTATTGTTCCATTCAAAGACAAGCTCGCTGTATATTTTTTTCTCTTCTGAAATTGTAATTGATTTTTTTGCACCTACAGTGTATGTCATTGTATGAGTAAGATAACGCTGATAGCCTTTAAATCCACCTCCTGGCGCATAATCGTCAGTTCCGATTTCTCCATATATTTCAAATCCTACAGAAGGAAACAAATAATCTGCTGTAAAAGAAAATTTCTGATCTTCACCAGCACCTTGTTCTCCTATATGGGTATTGTTCCCCACTGGTATTACATATTTAAGGTTTTCTTTTGAGGATTTTACAAGACAAGTTCTGTTTAGCCCGACAGTAAATCCAGGTAAAAAAGAAGGAGCATAACTGAATGTAAATCCATGAATCAAGTTATGGTCATTGCTAGAATCATTGTCAAAATATTTTGATTCTGTGAGATAGCCTGTCCAAATTCTTCCTTCGACATAGCCAATATTCCAATCAATATGCGGTATATAGATTTCTGTTTTTCTTAGACCTACATCAAATTTTGGATAAGTTGCGGCATTATTGGAATGAAGCATTGGATTTAAAAATGCAGGTCCTAGCCAAATTGCCTGTGTTCCAAATCCTGCCGTAAGTTTTTTCCATGAATAGCGGAGTTCTGTGTCGCCCCAGTCAAATGTCCAGAATGAAGAGTCTCCAAATCTTTGAGGTGCATCAACACCAATGTTGTTTCCGTAGCCCCAGGTGTATGCGTACTTATTTGTATAATATGCGCTATTGTCGACTAACTTAAATTCCCTGTTCTGGCTCCAGCTCACCTGCGGCTTAAAAGTTGCCTCAAATCCGAACGCTTCAAGTCTTGCGCCGGCTGTAAGGCTTGTGTTGTAGCCTTTTCCTTGCCAGAGCGCGCCGTCGTTTTGGCCGTAAGGGGCTTTTGTGTTGTATGAATTGAACCATTCCGGGTCGTAGAGCTTGAGTTTTACGCTGCGGTCGATTCCTGCTGTAAACCAGTTTGTTTCTGTTGAGTCAGATTCGTATAAAGTGCGTTTTGTTCCGAGATTGTTGTCTTTCCAAAGATGTTTTTCGTCCGTAACCTGCCATTCACTGTCGCTGAGTGTGCGGTAGTTTAGTGTAGGGCGTTCTGCAGCCCCTGTAAGGCTTAAAAAGTCGTAGTATTCTTCTTCTGTTGATTTTAAGGTTTCCTGGGCGAAAATGGATGAAAAAACAGAAAGCACAATTGGCATTATAAAGTTGATTTTTTTCATGTGCATATTATAGCTTTTTTGGACTGATAGAATCAACTGTAAATTTTCTTACAAACTTAAAAAATTGAAGTTTTTCTATTGACATAATTTATTCAGCTTGATATAGTATTATCACGCTTTGCAAAAAGCAATGCGGGGATGGTGGAATTGGTAGACACGCCAGCTTGAGGTGCTGGTGGCGCAAGCTGTGCCTGTTCAAGTCAGGTTCTCCGCACTTAAGGGCTGCTAAATTGCAGTCCTTTTTTTTTATGCCTTTATAGAAAAAAACTAGACAATTTTAATAAAAGTTTATAATATACTTATGTTAGGTAATTTTACTAAATTAAGGAGGATGTTATGTTTAAGCCAATTTTTTCAAACATTCTTGTTCTTCGTGGAAAATCAGGAAAGAAAGTTTTTGATTTTATAAAAAAAGCAAGACCTGTAACAACTCCTATTATGACCTCTTTAGAAAAAGAAAATTTTGAGAGAGAGTTTTCAAAGTTTCTTTCTTCTTGTAAAAAATGAAAGAATTAGTTTTAAATACTGATAAATTTCTCCTAGAGTCTATTCAAGAAAAGAAAAATGCGAATCTTTTAAATAGTTTTAGAGCATCGCATGAGCAGATAAAAATTACAAAGCATTTCAAAAAGCTGGCAAAGAAAGAAGAAGCTGAAGGTTCTGCTAGAACTTTTGTTGTGAAAGTAAACAGTGGTAATGAAGATTTAAATTTTCTTGTGATGGCATTTACTATAAAATTGAATCCAATTCCTTATGTTTCTGAAAGTGGAAGAAAAGAACATAGCGATTTTATATCAGCTTTGCAGATAACTTATTTAGCAACAAATGAAACCATAGTCAATATGATAAAAAATTCTGTTAACTTAACAACTTCTATAGGAACTTATATTTATTCTACAGTTATAGAGCCTCTTTTGTATCATATTGCTGATCTTATCGGAAATACTGATATTGTGTATTTGTATGCAATAAATTCTATTGTAAAAAAGATATATGAAAATTGGGGATTTACAGAATTAAAAAGAACCGAAGATTTAAATTTAGTAAACAAGAAAATTCGTAAGCAGGAAGAAAACGGCTGTATATTTATGTTTAAAAAACTAGATCCAAGAAGATTAAATCCTGATTTTCAATAGGAAAAGTGAGCTTGCAATGCAGTCCTTTTTTATGCCTTGAATTGCTGTTTCAGCTAGAGAAAACTTCTTGCTATTTTTTTTGCCGGGTTTTACAATTTCAGCATGAATGCAAAAAAACTTTCGCTCCTTATAAACGCTGCTTCTGGAAAATGCGAGGCGGAGCTTGTGATAAAAAATTGCCGTGTTGTAAATCCTATAACGCGGACTGTAAAAAATGCGGACATTGCTGTGGAGCAGGGATTGATTGCCGGCGTTGGCTCGTACCGCGGAAAAACAGAAATTGATGCGCATGGGCTTTTTGCGGTTGCAGGGCTTATTGACGCCCATGTTCATATAGAGTCTTCAATGTGCACGCCGGAATCTTTTGCGCAGCTTGTAGTTCCAAAAGGCACAACAACGGTAATTGCCGACCCTCACGAAATTGCGAATGTCAGCGGTTCTGAAGGAATTCACTTTATGATTAATTCCGCGCGCCGTGTTCCGCTAAAAGTTCATTTTATGATTCCGTCCTGTGTTCCCGCTACTAGCTTTGAAGATTCCGGAGCTATTCTTGATTCAGAATCAGTTGAAGAGCTTTTAAAAGAGCCTGAAATTTTGGGACTTGGTGAATTGATGAATGCGCCCGGAGTTTCTTCCTGCAATTCTGAAGTTCTGGAAAAAATATGCGCGGCAAAAAATGCCCAGAAAATTATAGATGGACACGCGCCTGGCTTGAACGGTTTTGCTCTTAATGCTTATTCTGCGGCGGGAATAAAAACTGACCATGAATGCAGTTCTCCACAGGAAGTTTTGGAACGGCTTGAAAACGGAATGTATGTTCTTTTGCGTCAAGGTTCTGCTGCCCAAAATCTGGCTGAAATTCTTCCTTCCGTAACAAAAGAAAATTCCAGAAGATGCGCGATGTGCACTGACGACAAGCATCCTCAGGATATAATTGAATCCGGTCATATAAACGCAAATCTTAAGCTTGCTGTAAAAAACGGACTTGACTGCTTTACGGCGATTGCAATGGCGACCATAAACGCTGCGGAATGCTACGGCTTGAATGATGTCGGACTGATTGCGCCAGGATATTCCGCGGACATTGTTCTCTTTAATAATCTTGAGAATTTTGAAGCTGAAAAAGTTTTTATAGACGGAAAACTCGCTGCGGAAAATGGAAAGGCTGTTTTTGAAATCCGAAACAGGGTAGACAAGGCTGTAACTCATTCAGTTCATATCAAGCCACTTATAATAGAAGATTTATCAATAAAATTAACTTCTGAAAATGCAAAAGTCATAAGTTTAAAAAATCATGAGCTTGTAACAAAGTGCGAAATCCGGAAAGTGAATTTGACTAACGGAATTTTTGACTGCAAGGAAAATCCTCAGATTCAAAAACTTATTGTAATGGAGCGGCACAAGAAAACTGGAAAAATCGGAAAAGGTCTTATAGAAAACTACGGAATCCACGGCGGAGCGATTGCCACTACAATTGCCCACGATTCCCACAATATTATTTCTGCAGGCGACAACGACAATGACATTTTTGTTGCGATAAATGAGCTTAACAAAATGGGCGGCGGAATTATTCTTGTAAAAGACGGAACTGTCATTGGTTCTTTGTCTCTTCCGATTGCGGGCTTGATGTCCGACAGGAATTTTGTGGAAGTAAGCCAGACTTTGAAAAGTCTTTTGGAACTTGCCTGGAACGAGCTTGGAATCAGCCGTGAAATTGAGCCTTTTATGACGCTTTCATTTTTAAGCCTGCCTGTGATTCCTGAAATAAAGCTTACTCCGCGCGGACTTTTCGATGTCAATAAGTTTGAATTCACGCCGATTGAAGCTGACTGATGTTCTTTTTTGTCATTTGTATTTTTCTAAATTTTTGATTATATTATAGTCTATGAAAAAACAACCAAACGAAAAAGAAATTTTAGGACTTCCAGCTGAAACTCAGCTTCCTTTAAAACTTAATATTCTTCCTATTGGCGGCCGTCCGATTTTTCCGGGAATTTTTACGCCGCTTATGATAAATAATTCCGAGGATATAAAAGTTATTGAAAATTCTTTGGCAGGCGACGGTTTTATTGGAATCGTCATGTTAAAAGAAGACAAGGAAAATCCGACTGTTGTTGATCTTCATAAAGTTGGAACTGTTGCCCGCATTATAAAAAAAATAAATTTGCCTGATGGCGGTGTGAATGTTTTTGTTTCTACCTTGCAGCGTTTTAAAATCCGCAAGGTCTTGAACAGTTCAAATCCTATTGCCGCGGCTGTTGAATATCTTGAGGACGAAGAGGATAATACTTTTGAAGTAAAGGCTCTTACACGCGCTCTTATAAGTGAAATGAAGGAAATCAGCGAAAATAATCCGATGTTCAGCGAGGAAATGCGCCTTAACATGGTGAATATTGATCATCCCGGAAAAATCGCGGACTTCATTGTTTCTATTTTGAATATTGACAAAGAAGAACAGCAGAAAGTTCTTGAAATGACAAATGTTCACAAAAGAATGGAGCAGGTTCTTGTCTTTATAAAAAAAGAGCAGGAAATTTTCCGTGTTCAGAAAAAAATTCAGACTGAGCTTAATGAAAAAGTTGAAAAAAATCAGCGTGAATATTTTTTGCGCGAGGAAATGAAAAGCATTCAGGAAGAACTTGGAATTGCAGGGGATTCAAAGACAAGCGACTATCAGAAGTTTAAGTCAAAAATAGAATCATTTAATTTTAAAGGCGAAGTGAAAGAAGCGTTGGACAGCGAGCTTGAGAAATTTCATTTGCTTGATCCGCATGATCCTGATTACAACATGAGCCGAAATTATCTTGAAACGGTTTGTTCTCTTCCGTGGAATGACGAGCCGCTTGAAAACTACAATATTGAAAAAGCTTCAAAAATTCTTGAAAATGACCATTACGGTCTTGAAGATGTAAAAAAACGCATCATTGAATATCTTGCTGTGCGGATGCTAAAAAACGACGGAAAGGGGTCTGTGCTTATTCTTGTCGGACCTCCGGGAGTTGGAAAAACCAGCGTTGGACGTTCGATTGCAAATGCGATGAACAAAAAATTTTTTAGATTCAGCGTGGGCGGTGAGCATGATGAGTCCAAGATAAAAGGCTTCAGGCGGACTTATATCGGTTCTATGCCGGGACAAATTATCGAAGGCTTGAAAATTACAAAGTCAAAAGCTCCTGTTTTTATGATTGATGAAGTTGACAAGATGAATGCAAGCGCACAGGGAGATCCTGCTGCTGCATTGCTTGAGGTTCTTGATCCTGAGCAGAATTCAACTTTCCGCGACAACTATTTGAATTTGCCGTTCGATTTGAGCAAGGTTTTCTTTATCCTTACTGCGAACACTTTGGACACAATTCCTCGGCCATTGCTTGACCGCGCTGAAATAATTGAACTTTCCGGCTACATAGATCAGGAAAAAATTGAAATTGCGCGGAAATATTTGCTTCCGAAAAATCTTGTTAAAAACGGATTCAAAAAAAATCAGGTGAAATATTCAAAGCAGGCTTTTGCTTTAATTGCAACGGAATATGCAAGGGAAGCCGGAGTCCGCAATTTTGAAAAGTGCATTGATAAGATAAACAGAAAACTTGCCGCCGTGGAAGTAAGCCAGCTTGAGAAAAACGGAGCGACTGATTCTGCAAAGATTGGCGAGGCTGTTGCAAAGAAAATTTTCAGCATCGATATTCCAGAAGTCAGAAAATATCTTGGCAAGGCTATTTTTGATGAAAGCCAGATAAAAACAGCTTCTGTGCCAGGGACTGCAATTGGTCTTGCCTGGACAAGCATGGGCGGCGACACTTTGCTTTTGGAATCGATTGCGATAAAGTCTTCTAAAGGCGGGCTTCAGCTTACAGGACAAATGGGCGATGTTATGAAGGAAAGCGCACAGATTGCCATGAACTGGAGCCGTCAGTTTGCAATAGAAAATAAAATCAAGGACAGCAAATGGTTTGAGGAAAATACAGTTCATCTGCATATTCCAGAAGGCGCAACTCCCAAGGACGGGCCTAGCGCGGGAATTACGATGGCGGTAACTTTTACTTCGCTTTTTAAAGGAAAGAAAATAAAGACGAATCTTGCAATGACAGGTGAACTTAGCCTTACTGGTCAGGTGCTTCCGATTGGCGGACTTAGGGAAAAAACTGTCGCCGCAAAGCGCAACAAAATAAAAACGATTATAATTCCAAAGGCGAATGTCCGAGACCTTGACGAAATTCCAGAGCACGTAAAAAGCGGAATAAAATTTATTCCAGTGTCAAATGTTCAGGAAGTGATTGACATTGTCTTTTAGAGTATGAAATTTGCCTTTGCTTTTTTTTCTGAATTTTTTATTCTTGTTTCTGCTTCTTTTGCTTTTCCGTTTAATTTGAGACTTTCGGAGCAGGAACTCGATTCGGCTTTAAATGGTGAAATTCTTATTCGGAATATCAGCTCGTACAAAAATATTTGCCTTGATGTGGAAAATGCGGAAATAAATTCTTGCCTTGATGAATTGAAAGAGTTGAATCCGCGTTATTTTGTTGAAGTTCTTCAGATTAGGAAAGCAAATGATGGAGATGAAGTTATAAAAAAACTTTCTGAGCTTCTTTCAAATGTTGAGTCTTATACAGAAATTCCTTATTATTCTGAACGGCACAAGACGACAGCTCCGCTTTATTCATACTGCAAAATTCTTTCTGATTCGCAGGTTGATGGAATTCACAGTTTTACTGTTGATATGGAAATGCCGCCTTTTGAAGTTTACACTGCGGAAATTTCGATAAAAACAGATTATGAAAATTTTCTGCTTTATAAGTCAAAAAACTTAAATGACATGGCTTGTATTTCTTTTGTGCGTGTAAAAGAAAATAATCTTAGGTCTGTTGTTACTGCTTTTAAATATAACGAATATTGGATTATCTATGGAATTGGAGCGGCAAAAGCACCCAAAATAAAATTTTTGACGCACAGAATTGAAGTTGCCTTTATTTCTCGAGTAAAAGCATTTTGTTCTTTTGCAACATCTTTTTTAGATTAGGCATTACATTATAAAGTTCTGTATTTTTTTCGCCTGCGTTTAAATCATGATTGCTTTCATAATGAAAAAGCTCATGAAGTATTGAAAACTTTGAATGTGCGGGCGGCTTTGTTTCATTGTAAAAGACTGTGTAGCGTCCATTTTTCTCATACAGTTCTGCCGATTCGCTTTTAAAATATACTCGTTGAAAGCCATGTTTTTCTGCCCAGTCAAACGAATGAAGCTCCAAGTCTGAAAAATCTTCAATGATTTTAGCAGTTTTAAAAGGTCGGCCTTAAAACGCGGACCCTGATAGAAACTGAAGTGCAGAAGATTCATGAGAAAACCGAAATCAAAGTTTCAGATCTTGTAGCTTTTGCAGGAGTTTCTAAAAGTACCTGGCATGAATGGAAGAGTCGGAAAGGAATTGAGACAAGGCATAATCACGAAACGCCGAAATTCAACTGGTACACATTGGAAGAAAGAACGGCTGTTATAAAATATGTCCTCACCCACAAGAACTTCCTGTACGGCTACCGCTACCTTGCCTGGCAGATGATTGACGAAAATGTAGCCTTTGTCCGCCCTGCAAGCGTCTACAACATCATGAAAGAGTACGATTTATTCCATAAATGGGCTAAAAATGAAGGAGAGGCAAAGAAAAAAGGCTTTGACCAGCCCGAGGCTCAGCATGAGCGGAAAAATTCTGGACTGGGCATTATGCGAAAATATGGAGGGAATAAAAATTGAGCTTCTGGTTGCAAGAGTAAAGGAAAAGTATCCGGAAGCAAAAGCACGAATCATCCACGACAACGGAAAGCAGTTGACGGGCTTGAATGGCGGCGCGACAAATGGAAGTGGTACGCAAAAAAGCTTTTGAAGCTCAGCGAGAAAATGGCGGTAAAATATTCTGACATTGTGATTGGCGACAACAAAGGGATTATTGACTACATAAAATCTGAATATTCAAAAACCGTAAAAAACAAGAGAGTTGAGCTGATTGCGTATGGCGGCGACCAGGTTTCGAGTGTTCAGGACAATTCTTTGTTTGAAAGATATCCGTTCTGCCGCGAGCCTTATTCGGTTACTGTCTGCCGGATTGAGCCTGAAAATAATGTCCATGTGATTCTTGAGGCATTCTCCGAAATGCTGGACGAGACTCTTGTTTTTGTAGGCAATTGGGAAAAATCGGAGTATGGTCGTAGCTTAAAAGAAAAATTCAGCGTATGCAAAAATATTCACTTGCTTGCACCGATTTACGAGCCGCATATCGTGAACTGGCTTCGCTCAAATGCCCATGTTTATATTCATGGACACAGCGCAGGCGGAACAAATCCATCTCTTGTTGAGGCGATGAATCTTTCTCTTCCGATTCTTGCGTTTGACTGCGTTTACAATCGCGCCACAACAGAAGAAAAATGCCTTTACTGGAAAATTGCGGAAGATTTGCAGAATCTGATGAAAAATAAAAGCGGAAAATTTGCGGAAATCGCGCACGAAATGGGCGAGGCTGGAAAACATCTTTACAGCTGGGAGCGGATTGCAAGGCAGAACAACGCTTTGTATCAGTAAATTTAAATCTGCTTTTTTCCTTCTTCTGTAATTTTGAAGTTTCCGTCGCCAGTTGGAGCTGCAAATCCTTTTGCAATGCAGCCATTCAGCGCATTTTTTATCATCTGTGGCGTTGCAGCGGAATTTTTTTCTCTGTTTTGGAAGATTTCTTCTATTGTTTGCTCTTTTTCAAGAAACTCTATTTGATTGAGAATTTTTAATACTTCAGTTTCTATTTTAGTTGCGGTAAACACATTATTTGATTTTTTTTTGAAAGGAAAAAGTGTCGGGCAACCGGGATTCGAACCCGGGACCTCTAACTCCCGAAGCTAGCGCGCTACCAGCTGCGCTATTGCCCGAATAAAAAAAATACCGCTCATAACGAACGGTACAACGGGATGTACGGGACTCGAACCCGTGGTCTCCGGCGTGACAGGCCAGCGCGATAACCAGCTTCGCTAACACCCCATGTGCTACTGAATATAGCATTAAAATCTTATCTGTGTCAATAGTGTTTTTCTTTTGTAATGAAAAATTTTTTTTCATATAACTTGAAATAAAACTTGAAAATTTGAAAAACTGTTTTATAATATATTTCATGGCTGATACAACTATTATAAATTCAAGTCCTTTGGGGCAACATTTGGACAAAATTGCGGAATCTCAGCAGGTTTCGTATCTTGTTTTCAATAAGAAAAAAATTCAGATTGCCGCAAAAATCACAATGGGTCGTGAATCCGATAATGATATTGTGATTGACTCAAAACTGGCAAGCCGTCATCACTGCATCATTCAAAAAATCCGTGATGCCTATTTCTTGAAAGATGAAGGAAGCACAAACGGAACATTTTTAAACGGTCGCAGGATTCCGCCGGATAAATATGTTAAGCTTAATGCCGGAGACAAGCTTACAATTGGCTCTTCAAATCTTATAATGGGCTAGAATGTTTTCAAAAGAAGAGCTGGATTGTTTTAGAAATCATCTGCATGAAATAAACGACTCAAATTCTTTTCCAGAAGAATGCGAATTTCAGCTCTTTTTGGATAAATCTTTGTCTACTCTTGAAAATGAAAGTCCGTCTTATAGACCTGTTGGTTCAGATTGCAAGCCAGGCGGTCTTCTTGATTTTTCGTCTGAAAAAATTCCTTCTATAATAGTTCCTGATATTCATGCACGCGCAGATTTTCTTTTAAAGCTGCTTGATTTTAAAATTGAAGATGAATCAGTTTTGTCTCTTTTGAATGAGAAAAAAATTTTTGTTATTTGCGTTGGAGATGCGTTTCATTCGGAGATGCGTGGTTATGAAAGGTGGATTGCGGCTTATAAAGACTGGTCGATGGATGTTTACGCCGGTCAGCCTATGCAGGAAGAAATGAAGGAAAATATTTCAACTCTTATGATTATCATGGAGCTAAAAAATAATTTCACTGAGAATTTTCACTTTTTAAAAGGAAACCACGAGAACATTTTTAATGAAAGCAGCCACGGAAATCTTGCTTTTAGAAAATTTGTGCAGGAAGGAAGCATGTGCTGCGATTTTATCCGGCAAGTTTACGGCGATGTGATTCTTCATTTGATAAGTCTGTGGGAAAAGGCTTTGCCGGTTTGCGCTTTGTTCTATGATTTTGCTGTGAGCCATGCCGAGCCTGCCTGCTGTTTTTCAAGAAAGCAAATTGTTGACTATCACAAAAATGACGATGTTGTTCTAGGTCTTACTTGGACTGCGAATGATGCGGCTGAAAAGGGGAGCGTGAAAAAGCTTTTTAAAAATTTGAATCCTTCCGCGAAAAGAAGCGGCGTTTTGTGGTTTGGCGGTCATCGTCCTGTAAAAGATGGAAAATATTTGCTGCGCCAAGACGGAACTTATCTGCAGCTTCATAATCCAAATGAAATGAATGTTGCTATTGTTGTTCCTGAAAAAAAATTCAATCCTGAAATTGACATAAAAAGTGTTTTATAAAATAAAATCGGAGTATCTAATGGAAAGCGAGACGATTGGAAAATACAAAAACTGCACAAAAATTGCGACTGGCGGAATGGGTGCTGTGTATCTTGCGACTCATCCTGAATTAAAGCGGAAAGTCGTCATAAAAAAACTTATTTTAAAAAGCGGCGGGGCTGCAATCCGTGAAAGGTTCAAAAGGGAAGCACGGATTTTAAGCGAGCTGTCCAGTCCTTATGTTGTTAGGATGTTCGATTATTTTACTGAAGGCAGAGCAAACTATATTGTGCTTGAGTTTGTTGACGGAATGTCTTTGGACAAGCTTATTGAAAAGCAGGTTTCTCTTCCGCCTGAGCTTGCGCTTTTGATTTTTCTTGATGCCTGCCTTGGTTTGAAAAATGCGCATTCAAAGGATATTGTTCACCGCGACATAAAGCCGGGAAACATTCTTATTTCAAAAAGAGCCGAAGTAAAACTTGCGGACTTTGGAATTGCCAGTGATGAAAAAGACGAATTTGAAGAGCCAAAGAAAACTGTGGACTCTGATAAAACTGTTGTTTCTACAAAAAACAGTTCTATAACGCAAGCCGGCTCTACGCTTGGAACTCCTGCCTATATGTCTCCAGAGCAACTCATGGATTCAAGTTCTGTGGATGTTCGCGCTGATATTTATTCAATGGGTGTAATGCTTTATGAAATGGTTACTGGCTCTAAGCCTTATGCGGGAGACATGGCTCCAGAAACAATTGCAAAAATAAAAAAAGGAAAATATATTCCGCCGCAGAAAATTGTAAAAAATCTTCCGCCTGTTGTAAAAACTCTTATTAGAAAAATGATGAAGCCTGAGCCAGAAAAGCGATACAAAAGCTTGGAGCCTGTAATTGCAAAAGTAAGACGGTACTTAAAAAATTACGATACGCATGCAATAAGAGTTTCGCTTGCTCAGTCTATAATTTCTACTAAGACAATAAAGTTTCCTTTGTATATTCCCAAAAATTATAAAGCCAAACGGATTGCGCTTGGGGCTTGTGCAGTTTGTGCGGTTGCGCTTCTTTTTTGTGAGGCTTGGAATTCTGGAATGATTCATAGAACTGTTCTTAGAAATTGGTTTACTCCTGTTTCTTTGTCTATGCTCATGCCTTCAACTGCCAGTGTAAATGCCGACCTTCCTGCGCGCGCATTTTTCTTTGTGAACGATAATGACGGAATCCCAGAAGTTCCAAACACACGGAGAGTTTTTTCAGTTGCAAAAAATTCTTCAAAAGGAAAAAATCTTGAGTACATAACCAAGGATGTTTTTCTGCGTCCTGGAGAATACAGAATAAAAATTGCTGAAGGACCTTATGTCTGGTGGAAAAGCATTTATGTTGGAAAAGAAAAAGTTATTATGAATCTTGATTTCTTAAAAAACGCAAGCCGGAATATTACCGTACATTTTTCTGCCATGGACTGTGAAACTGGAAAAGATTTAACGCAAAGCTCCCTGTTTAGAATTCAAGTCGGCTCAAAATGGGTTGATGCTTCCAAAGTTGATTTCTCCAAGTTAAAAACAGGAAACGTTTATAAATTCCTTATGATTCATGAAGGCTATTATGATGAATATTTCAGCCTGCTTATTGACTGGTATCAAGATGAGCTTTTTATAACTGGAAACATGAGGAAAAAATGATAGCTGGAAAAATTGCTTGGCAAGAATTTCTGCTTGTTAAAGTTTTGTATTTTTTAATTACTTATGGGAGGTTTCATGGGAAAGGTTTATCTGCTTATAAAGCCAGATCTTTTAAAAGTTTGCAAATATCTTGCGCTTCGAATAGAAACTTTTGGCAGTGACGTAAAAATTTTCTTAAAGCCGCATGAGTTTTATGTGGCGTTGAAACTTGTTGAGCATGGTGCTCTTGACTACGTTTTGATTGATGTCCGAACGTTTCAAAGCGATGTTTTTAATCCTTATATTGAAATGTCCATGATGCCGAATCCTGCGCCAGTTGTTGTTTTCAATGATCCTTTTCCTGAGCTTGACAAGATGACTGCATTTTGGATTTCAAAAAATAAAACCTATCTTGTTCCGCGGATTGCTCCTGAGCGCATAGATAAACTTGAAGACACATTTTTTTTGATTGAAGTGTTTTTGAAAAGTGAACGGTTCAATAAATATATAAATGTAATAAACCGTCCTGAAACTTTTTTGACTGAGGAAGAAAAACTTTTGCAGCTAGACTTGGAGAAATTTCAGGCAGTTCATAAAATTTCACCGTCAAGATTCAAGGTCTTTAAGTATCTGCATGAGCGGCTTGAAAAAGAAGTTTCGGAAAAGGAACTTATATCGCTTTTGTTCGGGAGCTATCTGCCGGAAAAGAGAGCAGTTTTGTTTTCGTATATTTGTGAGCTGCGCAAAGCCTGCCGAAATGAAAAGTCTGTAAAAATCCGCATAGACAGAGAATACAAAGGTCATTATTCAATGAGAATTACTCTGCCTGCGGAAAAAATAAAGTCGCTGGATGACAAGAAAAAAATCAGCGGATATTGGCTTTTATAAAAGCGAGTTTTAAATCTTTCAGCTTTTCTGTCATGGAAACTTTGTAAATATGCGGATTTAAAATTCTCTTGAACGAAGGATCTAGAGTTTCAATTTCTTCCATCATTCTTCGTCTGCTTATTTTCAGTTGTTCGGAATCAGAAAGGCGAGACTCTGTTCTTTTGCCGTTTTCAAGCCGTTTTTTTAGCATTGGTTTTATCTGTGAAGCTGTAAACGAAAATTGCCTGTAGTCAACCATCGGATGAAAGTATCGGTATTCTTTTCCGGCTTCTAAAGTTTCTTCGTCAAGTGCCAAAATGTCAGCGCGCGCCATTCCTTTTTCATCGTAAAGCCTGAACACATTTTTTATTCCAGGGTTTGTGTTCTTTGAAGGATTGTCGCTGAATTTCATTGTGGGAATAAATTCATTTCCGCTTTTCTTTGCGGCAAGCTTGTAAACTCCTGTAAAACTGGATTCTGTTCCGCCTGTTACCATGTGAGTTCCGACGCCCCAGCTTGCAATCGGCGCATTTTGCTGAACGAGAGTTTCAATTATTTCTTCTGTCAAGTCATTGGAAACGCAAATGAAGGCCTGTGGAAATCCTGCCTTATCAAGTTCCTTTCGTACTTCGGCTGTTAAATATGAAATGTCTCCGGAGTCAAGACGTACTCCAAAGTTGTACCCTTGCTCAACAAGTTTTGTTCCTGCCTTTATTGCGTTTTTTATTCCGCTCTTTAAAGTGTCGTAAGTGTCAATCAGGAAAATTGTCTTGTTTGGATAAAGTCTTGCGTAAGCTTCAAAGGCTTCAAGTTCGCTTGGAAACGACATTACCCAGGAATGCGCCATTGTCCCCATTACAGGAATTCCATATATTTTTCCTGCAAGAGTGTTGCTTGTTCCTGCCGCTCCTCCGATATACGAGGCTCTGGTTGCGCTCATTCCGCCGTCTGGGCCTTGTGCTCTTCTGAGTCCGAATTCCATTACATTTCCTTTTTTGCTTGAAAGCCAGACTCTTGCGGTTTTTGTTGCAATCAGGCTTTGGAAGTTGCAAAGATTCAAGACAAGTCCTTCAATTATCTGGGCTTCAATTAAATTTGCGTGGATTCTTACAAGCGGTTCCTGCGGAAAAATGACCGAGCCTTCTTCAAATGAATATAAGTCACCGGAAAATTTAAAGCCTTTTAGATATTCAAGAAAGCTTTCTTCAAAAATATCTTGTTCTCTCAAATAGGAAATTTCATCTTCATCAAAAGAAAAATCTTCAAGAGAATCCAGAAGCGGCTCGATTCCTGCAAAAACACTGAATCCGCCGTTAAAAGGCTGTCTTCTGAAAAACATATCGAACACAACCGGATGGTTCATGTTCTGTTTCCAATATCCCTGCGCCATTGTAAGTTCATAGAAATCTGTGAAGAGCGCGCTTTTGCTGAATGTTGAGTGCATAATCGTCCTCCAAAAATATTTTGCTTTTGGACGGTTTTCTTTAGAGTGCACAGACAGCATCTGCTGAACACAACCGGCGTCCTTTTTTTAGAATAGCATTTTACGATTTAAAATTCAATTGCTAGGACGTTTGCAAAATTTGTAAGTTGCCCAGGCACCAAAATATCGTCCTACAAATCTGCTTGCCGCCGCCTTGAATTTCCATTTGAAAAATTTCATGGAATAAAGTTTTCCCTTGCGTGAACATTTTATTGCATCCAGTACAGTTTTTTCAGCTGAAAGTCCATGCCGAACTTTTTTTCTTGCGCCCCTTGAAGCAACGTCTGCAAATTCAGTATTTACAGGTCCTGGACACAATGCGGTAACTTTTATTCCTTTGTGCTTGAGTTCAGCAGCAAGTGCAACAGAAAAACTTAACACATAGCTTTTGCAAGCTCCATAGACTGCAAAGTTTCCGAGCGGCAAAAAAGATGCCAAGCTTGCAACGTTTATAATCCGCGAGCCTTTTTGCATATAAGGAATCGCGAAGCCTGTTATTCCAGTTAGGGAAGTGCAGTCAAGATCGATCATTTTCATTTCGCGCATTATGTCAGTTCTCGCGAATTCTCCGTAAGTTCCAAAGCCTGCGTTGTTTACAAGAACGTTTATTTTAAAATCTCCCTTTGACTTTTCGTTTTCAAAAAGCTCTTTTATTTTTAAAGCTCCTTGAATTCCTGAAATGTCGATTGGAAAAATTTTTACTTTTGGAAATTTTATTTTTTCTTGGAATGATTCATTTTCAATTTGGGTTCTTAATTCTTCAAGCCGCTCTTTTCTTCTGGCTATAATCCAAAGCTCATCGCTGGAAAGTTTTTCAAACTCAGAGCTTTCATGGGCAAGCAGTTTTGCAAACCAAAATCCCATTCCGCTTGAAGCTCCTGTTACAATAATGATTTTTTTCATATTCTGATTGTAGCAGTTTTTTTTTACAACTCCAAGATGAAACGATAGACTTAAATTAAAAGCTAAATTATAATTTCTGCCATGAAAAATGTTGCGCTGAAATTTCTTGCATTGCCACTTGTTTTTTTTCCTTTGTATTCAACAACTCCTGCTGAAAAAATTTGGGGCAGACTTTCTGAAATAGAAAAAATTTCGCAGATTTTTTTAGTCAATGTTGAAGGCAATGAAACTTTTTATCCAGTTGAATTTCTTGAAGACGGAGCAGCAGTTGTCCCTGGCGGAATTATTTTGTTTTCTTATAATATTGGAGATTCAAAAGAGCAGCTGAAAAATTATATTTCTTCAATAAATGCTTTTTACAAAAAAAACAAAAGTCCGCTTCCTTTTATTGCGGTTGATCAGGAAGGCGGAGAAGTTAACCGCTTAAAAAAAATCACATCACATCTTCCTTCGGAAAAAATAATCAGCGTAAATTATACATTGCAAGAAGCGAAGTCGATTTATTCAAATCAGGCAGTGCAAATGAAAGAACTTGGACTCACGATGAATCTTGCGCCAGTTGCCGAAGCTGAAATTGAATCAAATAAATTATTTTTAGGAACAAGAACTTTTGGCAGTGTCCCAAAGTCAGTTGCATACAGCATGGTTTGTGTAAGAGCTTACGAGGAAAACGGAATTGCTTCGGTTGCAAAACATTTTCCGGGAAATGCGAATTCAGATCCTCATACTGGCTCTGTAGAAATAACGCTTTCGTCTTCTGAAGTTTTCAAAAATTTTATTTTTCCATTTGCATTGATTTTAAAATCGAATCCATCTTGTGTTTTGGTAAGCCATGCAAAAATAAATTCTCTTGATGAAAATCCGGCTTGCATGAGCAGTTTTTGGATAAAAGAAATTCTTCAGTCGAGGCTTGGCTTTGAAGGTCTTGTTATGAGCGATGATATTTTTATGGGAGCGATTTCAGATTCGCCTCCAGAACAAGTTGCTGCAAATGCTATAATTTCTGGCGTGGACGTGATTATGCTTAGTGAAAAAAAATTTCTTTCAGTTGCAAAATCGCTTTTAAATCTTGCTGCAGACGATAAATTTTTTGCAACTCGTCTTTGCGAGGCAGAAAAAAAAGTGCTGGACTTTAAATTAAAAAAGAGGATTATAAAAATTGAAGAAAACTAAAACGCAAAAAGTTTTTGGGCAAATGGCATTTGAAAAGTTTTATTCTGAAATTTTTACCGAACGTTGGGAAAAAATAAAGTCTTCTCTTGCCTCGGAGACTTTGCACGCAGAGCTGTCTTATAAAAATTGTGAAAGTTATTTTTTAGATCCTGCAAGCATTGTCGCAGCTCTTTGTCTGCCTGTAAAAGATTCTGAAAAAATTCTTGACTTGTGCGCGGCTCCTGGTGGAAAAACTTTAGTTCTGGCAGGAAACAAAAATGACGATGCTGTGCTTTTTTCAAATGAACGTTCTCCTTCAAGAAAAAAACGCCTTTCAAAAGTTGTAGAATCTTCACTTCCGCCTGAAATTTCTTGCAATGTAAAAGTATGTTTGAGTGACGGAGCTTCTTGGTGCAGGCGTGTATCTGAATGTTATGAAAGCATTCTTTTGGATGCGCCGTGTTCGAGCGAACGTCATGTTTTGAATGATAAAAAATATCTTGAGCAATGGACTCCTTCACGAATAAAAACTGTTTCAATGGAGCAGTGGGCGCTTCTTTCCTGTGCATTCAGACTGCTGAAAAAAAACGGTTTTCTCTTATATGCGACTTGCGCTTTGTGTCCGCAGGAAAATGACGGAGTTGTTTCAAAGCTGTTGAAAAAATTTCCAGATGTGAATATTGCTTCAAAAGATTTTATGAAAGAAATTTTTGATTTAAATAGGAAATCTATAAAAGCTGATATTTTCTGTCCGCAAGATTTTTCTCTTGAAGATTATTTTTCATTTGCAGAAAAAACAGAATTTGGATTTCACATTTTGCCCGATAAGTCTTTTGGTGCAGGTCCGCTTTACTTTTCCTTGATAAAAAAATCATAGCGCGCTAATTTTATTCAAGTCGCCTGAATTAATTGAATTTTGTTTTGAATTGATTTATAATTTTGTAAATTGAAAAAAGTAAAGGACGTTGAACTATGTCTAAACAAGAAAGGAAACAGAGTCTTATAACGGAAATAGAAGAGCAGCTTAAAGAAATAAGAGACGTTGATATTCTTTTGGAAAATATTTTGACTGGTGCGCGTAAAATTGTCAATGCCGACGCTGGTTCAATTTATGAGTACGACAGCAAGGAAAACAAACTTTGGATTCGTTATAGTCAGAACGATACGATGCAGAATCAGCTTGCTCCCGGAGAAAAGCTTTCGTACACTTCTTTTTATCTTGTTCCTACAAACCAGTCGATTTCCGGCTACTGCGTTCTTTCCAAAAAACTTATAAATATTCCAGATGTCTATAACTTGCCTGATTTTGTCGATGATGAAAAAAAAGAAGTAAGGCTTTTTGAATTTAATTCGGCGAATGATGAAAAAAACGGCTATCACACAAAATCAATGCTTACGATTCCGCTCATAATGACAAACGGAAAAGTTCTTGGAATTCTTCAGATTATAAATGCCAAGGACGAGGACGGAAACGTTATTCCTTTTGACAAGGATTCTGAATTTTATATTTCCCAGTTTGCCGCAAAAGTCGGTTCGATTTACGAATATGCTTATCTTACAAGGCTTAATGTTGACCGTCTTGTAAAAACTGCCGGTTTCCGCGATCCAAAGGAAACGGGCGCGCACGTTGAAAGAGTTTCCCGCTTTTCTCTTGAAATATATGACCGCTATGCTTCTAACAAAAGGATTCCAGAAAAAGAACGAAATAAATTCCGTGATAATCTTCGTCTTGCCGCGAGATGCCACGATGTAGGAAAGGTTGCAATTCCTGATGAAATTTTAAAGAAGCAGGGAATTCTTGATGAAGATGAGCGCGATATTATGAAAGGGCACACTTGTGTTGGCGCGCAGATTTTTACTCCAGTTGAAAATGATTTGGATATAATGGCGCGCGATGTCTGTCTTCATCACCATGACCGCTGGGACGGAGGAAACAAGGGTTACCCTGGAAACTTTGACTATATGGATTATATTCCTGCAACAAAAATGCCGCACGAAATTGAACAGGCTTTAAAAGAGGATAAAATTCCACTTGCGGCAAGAATTGTTTCGCTTGCAGATGTTTATGACGCGCTTCGCCACAAAAGATGCTACAAGGCTGAATGGAGTGTTGAAGATACATTTAATGAAATCTGTGAGCAGCGCGGACATCAGTTTGATCCGGAACTTGTGGATGCCTTTATGCAGATAAAAGACCGTCTGGAAGATATTAACAACGCAATCAGCTGAACGAATTTTCAAGAAGGGCGGAGAAGACGCTTTTGAATTTTTCAAAATCTTTTCTGCTGTAGTTTTTCCATTTTCCGCCAGTTGAAACTCCAAGGCTTTTCATTTGAATACTTAGCATACGTTCTTCTATAAAATATTCGAGATTTTCTTTATTGAAAACAGTTCCCTTGTCATTCATTACTGATATTTTTTTGTTAAAAATTCTTTGCGCCAAAATTAAGTCTCTTGTTATAACTATATCGCCCGGCTTGGAATTTTCCACAATAAAATCGTCTGCGGAATTTTTTTCTTTGGAACATATTTCCATTTTGAAAAGTGGATTGCTAAATGAAAACGGAATATTTTTGTTTGCGGCAAATATTACTTTTAGATTTTTTTTGACCGCCGTATTTAAAATAAATTCTCTTGCATTTTTTTCGCATGAATCTGCGTCAACAAAAATCATTCCAATGCTCCGCTGATTTTTTCTATTATATTCTGCGCGATTCTTTCTGCTTTTTCATCATCTTCGGTTGGAACTGCTTTTGAAAGTGAAATAGATTTTTGTTTTTCCTTGTAAAGCTCATCTACGAGCGCAATTCCAGATAAAATGCTTATTTTTAATGAGTCTTTTACACCGGAAGAATTTTTTATGGATTCAGTGATTTCTTTATAATAGGATAGAAGTTTTGCAAGATAGGCATCGTCTTCTGAAGCCTGTGCGGAAAATGATGCTCCGAGCAATTCAATTTGAAGTTTTCCCAATGCAGTTTTTCTCCTGCGTATTAGAAAATATCAAACTGTCCGTTTAAATCTGTCTGCGGCTCAGCCGGATTTTCTTGCATTTGTTTTGGTTCTTCCTGCTGGAAAATCTGAGGTTCTGAAACAACTGTCTGCTCTGATGCCTGCTGCTCAGAATCTGTGTTTTCTTCCTGTGGAATTTCATTTTGAACTGGCTGTGATTCCGAAGAGTTTTCGTTGCCAGTTTGTACGCCTTGACCGCTAAGAATTGCATCTTCAACAGAGTCAAGACGATTTAATGTTTTCAAAATGCTCTCCTCGATCTTGGCCTGTGTTGATTCAATTGTAGAAACCAGCTCCGTTTTTTCAGAAAACGCTTTTGTAAGCTCGGCGCATTTACTACGCAAAGCATCGTTTTCAGATTCAAGCTGCGAAACTTTATCAGTCAGTGAACTGATTTTTTCAACAGCGGCTTCTACTTTTTCCTGCAACAACAAAACTTGATCGAGTTTAATCATTTTTTATGCCTTTACTGCGTTTTTTGCAACTTCAACAACAGCCTTGAATGCAACTGGATCTTCGATAGCCATATTGCTCAATGCTTTGCGGTTGAGTGTAACACCAGCTTTTACAAGACCGTCAATAAAACGGCTGTATGACATTCCTTCAGCGCGAACTGCCGCATTGATACGGGCAATCCAAAGGCTTCTGTAGTCACGCTTTTTAAGTTTGCGTCCAACATAAGAATGGTCAAGTGCTTTTACAACAGCGTCTTTTGCAGCTTTGTAATTTGATTTTCTGTCGCCTTTAAAGCCTTTTGCAAGCTTTAAGAGTTTTACACGGCGGTTTTTACGTTTTGTTCCATCTATCGCTCTAGACATCTTTTACTCCTAAAATCAGCCGTATGGAAGCTGCTGTTTGCGGATTCTTGCTGCTGAATCTTCAGAAAGAATTCCTGCATGGCGCAAGTGCATCTTTCTTTTTGGTGATCTCTTTGTCAAAATATGACGAAGATTCATTTTCTTGTACTTAACTTTTCCAGTACCGGTTAAAGAAAAGCGCTTTGATGCGGATTTCTTTGTTTTCATCTTAGGCATAGTTTTACCCCTGCTTTTTGACTTTTGAGTTCAAGGTCATAGACATGAATCTGCCTTCCATTGCGGCTGGCTTTTCGATTGCATAAGAACCTTCGACAAGTCTTTTTTCAACTTCTTTCAGTACATCATAACCAAGTTCTGTGTGTGCAAGCTCACGTCCGCGGAAACGGATTGTAACTTTCACTTTGTCGCCCTCGTTTAGAAATTCCTGAACATGCTTTGCTTTCGTGTCAAGGTCGCCTGCGCCGATTTTAGGCTGCATACGAATCTCCTTGAGCTTGAGTACTTTCTGGTTCTTTTTGGAGTCACGAAGCTTTTTCTCCTGTTCGAACTTGTACTTTCCGAAATCCAGTATTTTACAAACCGGCGGATTTGCGTTTGGCGAAACTTCTACAAGGTCGAGGTCTCGATCCTTTGCCATTCTGAGGGCTTCAATTGTAGGGACAATTCCCTTCTGTTCACCTTCATCATCAATGAGTCTGATCTCCCTTACGCGTATCTGTTCATTTACGCGCATACCTTTGTTGTCTGCCAATTATCCTCCTAGAGTATAAAATACTCGCATAGCATAACAAGTATTTTATCAGAAATTATAGAACTGTGTCTAGTGAATTTTCTTTGATGAACGTAATTTTATAGAAAATAAATGTTGCCATGGCAAAAATAACTGCGAGCACGGCGTGTGCAAATCCGAATATTTTAAAATACCACAAGGTTTGAATTGCCGGCAGTATGGATGAAATTACAACGAATGCAATTGCAAAAACTGCGGTTTTGTTTTTTTTCTTGGACTCTATGCTGAGTTTTATTTTCAAATAAAAAGCCTGAGAAAAAAATGCTGTGCAGATAAAGAGAATCGGATTTTCAAATAAAAAGAAAAATGAGTGTTTTTCAGGACTTGAAATTGATATATATGGAAGAAAAATTGCGTAAAATGATGCTAGCAGCGGAAATGCCGATGTTGTTTTGTATCTTGTTCCGTCTTTTGAAAATAAATCCCAGAACGCAAATAAAATTACCGGCGGAAAAAATGTTGTTTTCAGTATGTGCAGAAAATGCTCGAAAAATCCCGATGTGGCGACATAGGCTGAAAAAATAAAATATTCCTTGAAGATTGCTGAGACAATTCCTGCTGTAAGTCCGATTGCGATAGGACCAAAGAAACTTTTGAAGCTGTACTCAGTGTGAATGCAGCAATAAAAAATAACTGTAGCCGGAATCGATAAAATTAAAAATGAGTACATATTTGATTAGTTTAGCGGCAAAAAAGTTTTTTTTCAACAGTTTCATTATAAAGATATTTTTCGCATAAAAAAAACGGAGAAACTTCATATAAAATGAAATTCCCCCGTATAAAGAATTTATTTCTTTAATGGACTAGTCCAATGCGTGTCCTGCTGAACCAAGAACGTCAATGTTTTTGTGCATGTACATTTTCTTGAGTTCTTCGCGTGCAGGTCCGAGATATTCGCGTGGATCGAATTTATCCGGGTGCTCGGCGAGGAATCTGCGGACCGCCGCTGTCATTGCGAGGCGTCCGTCTGAGTCGATGTTGATTTTGCAAACTGCTGACTTTGAAGCCTTGCGGAGCTGCTCTTCCGGAATTCCAACTGAATCTGGAATTTTTCCGCCGAACTGCTCGATGATTCTTACATATTCCATTGGAACAGAAGATGAGCCGTGGAGTACGATTGGGAATCCTGGAAGCTGTTTTTCAATCGCTTCAAGAACATCGAATGCGAGTGGCGGTGGAATAAGAACTCCGTCCGGGCTGCGTGTGCACTGCTCTGGTGTGAATTTGCATCTTCCGTGTGAAGTTCCGATTGAGATTGCGAGAGAATCGCATCCTGTCTTGCTTGTGAAATCAACAACTTCTTCCGGTTTTGTGTAGTGGCTTTCAGCTGAGGCAACTTCATCTTCAACACCTGCGAGAACACCAAGCTCAGCTTCTACTGTAACGTAGTCTTTCTGTGAGTGCGCGTATTCAACAACTTTCTTTGTAACAGCGATGTTCTCTTCATAAGGAAGTGAAGAGCCGTCAATCATTACAGAAGAGAATCCATTGTCAATGCAGTCTTTTGCAACTTCAAAGTTAGGACCGTGGTCAAGGTGAAGAACGATCGGAATGTCGCATCCAAGCTCATGTGCGTATTCAACAGCTCCGCGGGCCATGTTGCGCAGAATGTACTTGTCTGCATAAGCTCTTGCGCCCTTTGAAACCTGAAGGATTACAGGTGATTTTGTTTCAACGCAAGCCTGAATAATTGCCTGCATCTGTTCCATGTTGTTGAAGTTGTATGCTGGAATCGCATATTTGCCTTTCATTGCCTTTGCAAACAAATCTTTTGTGTTTACAAGTCCAAGATCTTTGTAACTGTACATATTAGCTCCTTGTATCCGGAATGTTCGGACTTTTAATAAGATAAAACATTTAAATGCAAAATTCAAGACTGAAACCGAATTGCAAAATACTTTATAAATCATTTGACAAAAAATGATTGTGTAAATATAATAAATGTTGATAATTTAGTTGATTTTTTTTTAATCAGTTAAATAAAATAAAAACTTGGCGATACATGAAAAACAATCGTACTCAAGGAGATTTTTAATGAAAAAGGGCGTAGTCATTTTAGGTAGCCTGATTCTTGGACTTGCATTCTGCGTGCCGGCAGTAGCTCAGCCAAGCTCTAAGGCTGTTGAAACAATTGTTATCGACAACTTCGATACAGATATGGAATGGTCTTGGGCTGTTCAGTCTAGCCGTTTCATTGCTGAAGGCTATCCGATTTTGAAAAAGTTTGAAGGAATTCCAAATTCATTGATTCCTTACCACAAAGATTCAGATCCTGCCGCGATGGTCTTGGGTGTGAAGGCAAAATATGATCGCAAAGGCGATAACTGGTTTGAAGTTTATCCTTCTAAAGATGACGCTGCCTATGAAATTCCTTTTGTAGGAACTGTTACACAGGTTGACTTTTGGGTTTGGGGCGCAAACTATAACTATAGGCTTGAGATTCTTGTTCGTGATGCGGACGGTCGTGTTCATTCTCTTAAAGCCGGAAACCTTATGTTCAATGGCTGGAGGAATGTTGTTGTGAATATTCCTGGATATATCCGCCAGCATTCAAGAATCCGCTCGGGAAGAACGAACATGAGTTTTGTTGGATTTAGGATCCGCTCGGATGCGAATGAAGCTGTTGACGATTACGTTATCTATTTTGATCAGTTGAAATATACAACAAACACTCTTGCAAACGTATATGATGGATATGCTTTGAAAGATGCGGATTTCGGCGAGTCAGAGACATCATCTTCTGATAATACAGAAACAACAGTTCAATAAAGAATAAAGGTGGAAGACAAATGAAAAAAATAAGTTTTGCTGTTTTAGCGTTGGCTGCTGTTTTTGCTGGAACTGCTTTTTCTCAGACAGACAGTCTTTCTGAGCCGGATGCATCAAATATCGGAAATGACAGTGCTCGCCAGGCTCTTCGCGAGGTGAGTGTAGACCGTTTTGAAAGAGAAGGTTCCTGGAATGTTCATATTTCTTCTGACAACGGAGTTATTACAGGACGTTTGTTTGAAGGAAGTCCTGCTGCAAAAGAGGAATTAAATGATTCTGGAAATCAGCAGATTGAAGATACAAAAGTTCTTGGTGTTAAAGTTGAATTTTTCCGCCGTGGTGTAAATTCATTCTATATCACAGCTGCCCGGCCGATTCCTATTGAAGGCGTTACAAAGACAGTTTCTATTTGGGCTTGCGGACGCAATATGGGACATCAGCTTTGGCTTTTGGTTCAGGATTACAATGGAAACAACTTTGAAATTTGGATGGGTTCATTGGAATTCAGCGGATGGAAAAAACTTACAACCGCCATTCCTCCTTCTCCAGATAGCGAGCATGGAATTGTTCAGCAGAGTGTATATCATGGAGATAGACCTGGACTTCGCGTTGTTGGATTCCGTGTAGACTGCAATCCTATGGAAGCAAGAGGCGCTTTCTATATGTATCTTGATGACATGAGAGCTGTAACAGATCTTTATGACCTTGAAAATAAAGATGAAGATGATATGATGGATAACTGGTAGTCTTTTTCCAGTTGTTCGACAGGCTGTCCTAGAAGTTGTTGACTTCATAAGGGGGCAGCCTTTTTTTTATGCAAAATTTACAAGGAATATTTATGGTTCAAACTGCAAATAAAAATGCGATTCCTGTTGCAAAAAAACTTCTTGAGTGTCTTTATGAAATTTCTGGAAAAAAAATCATAACAGGTCAGCATACTCAGACTGTACCAATGGAAGAAATAAACTTCATAAAATCCATTACAGGAAAAGAACCTAAGCTTAGAGGCTTTGAACTTTTGTCTTATTCTCCAAATATAAATTATGCTGAATCTGATTCCGAGTGCCTTATCGAAGTTGAAGAAAATAAAAATACAGTTGAGCAAGCGTTGAAGTGGGCTAGTGAATCTTCTGATATTTTAACTTTTACTTTCCATTGGTTTTCGCCGCTTGGGGGAAAAGGAAAAAGCTTTTATTCAAAGAATACTGATTTTGATGCGGAAAGAATTCTTGTAAAAGGAACAGAAGAACGTAAAAAATTCTTTAGCGACATGGATTCAATTGCGGAAATTCTGAAAAAGTTCAGTAATGTTCCTATTCTTTGGCGGCCTTTTCATGAAAGTTACGGCGATTGGTTTTGGTGGGGTGCAAAAGGTCCTGTTGTTGCTGGAAAGCTTTACGAGCTTATGTTTGATTATTATACGAATGTTCATAAGCTGAATAATTTGCTTTGGGTTTGGAACAGCGATGTAAAAGAAGCATATCCGGGAGATGACAAAGTTGATGTGGTTTCAATTGATGTTTACCGTCCTGAATACGAGCCGACAGATTATTCAGCTGAATATTTTAAGCTTTGCGAAGGCTCTTCAAAAAATAAAGTTTGCGCTCTTGCGGAAGTCGGCTACATTCCGGATGTTTCAATTCTGGAAAAAACGCATATTCCTTGGGCTTATTATATGACTTGGTCAAAAGAATTTTGCATCGGCGAAAAATACAATACGAAAGAGTCGCTTCTAAAAATGTATGAAAGTCCGTATGCCGTAACTCTTTGATTGTTTCTTTTTGGGAATTTATATATAATCTTGCCATGTTTAACAGTCTGACTGGAGTTGTTACCGGAAAATTTCCGCAGAAACTTTTTATAGAAACAAATGGAATTGAGTGGGATGTTACCGTTCCCGACACTTCGCTTGAAAAAATTCCGTCGGTGGGAATCAAAGGACGCGTTTTTGTCTGGATGCAGCACACTGAAAATTTAATGTCGCTTTTTGGATTTGCTACGGAAAATGAAAGGGCTTTATTTTTTGATCTTTTAAAAGTTGATGGAATCGGACCGAAAGGCGCGGTAAAAATTATGAGCAATATTTCCGTTGCGGCTCTGGCTGAAATTCTTGACAGCGGCGATGTTGATGCGTTGAAAAAAGTTCCAGGAGTCGGACCAAAAACTGCTGGAAAAATTATTTTGAGTTTAAAAGGAAAGCTTTCGTTTGTTTCAAATGAAAAAATATCTAGTGCAGTTAGAAAAAATAATGCCTACTCAGATGTGATTGACGCGCTTGTGAGCATGGGCTATGACCGCGCAAAGGCAGAGGATGCTGTTTCAAAAATTTCTTCAGAGCTTCAGTCTGATGAAAAATTCTCTTTGCTTAGCCAAAATGCAAAAGAAGATTCAGTATTTAAAAAATCAATTCTGGAGCTTGCAAGATGAATAAAAGTGTAAATGCCAGAAGTTCTTATATGAAAAAGCCTTCCGAAGAAGACGAAATGAATATTGTTACGCAGCTTGCGCTTCAGGCTGCTCAGGGAAAATCGGCGGAATCTTCTGTGAATATTGTTCGCGCCGATATTGCTTCTTCAGATGATGTTCAGGAAAATTCTTTGCGGCCTGCACTTTTAGGTGAATTTCTTGGGCAGCAAACGGTAAAAGAAAATCTTAGTGTTTTTATAGATGCGGCAAGAAAACGACACGAAGCTTTGGATCACTTGTTTTTGATTGGACCGCCTGGACTTGGGAAAACAACTTTGGCGCAAATTACCGCAAACGAGCTTGGTGCGGACTTTAAAGTTACTAGTGCGCCTGCATTGGAAAAGCCAAAGGATCTTGCGGGAATTCTTTCAACAATTTCTCCGAGGACCGTTTTTTTTATTGATGAAATTCACAGATTGAAACCTGCAATTGAAGAAATGCTTTATATTGCGATGGAGGATTATGAGCTTGACTGGGTTATCGGTCAAGGAGCCGCTGCAAGAACTGTCAGGATTCCGATTCCGAAATTCACTCTTGTAGGCGCGACAACAAAAGCCGGCATGGTTTCAAGTCCGCTTATAAGCCGCTTTGGAATTATACAGCGTTTCAGTTTTTACACGAAAGAAGAACTTGCTTCGATAATCCGGCGTTCTGCAAAAATTTTAAATGTTCAAGTTGAAGACGATGCGGCTTTGCTTATGGCAGGATGCTCTAGAGGAACTCCGCGTGTTACAAACAGAATTCTTCGGCGCATGAGAGATTTTGCGCAAGTTGAAGGAAGCGGCGTTATTACAAAATCAATTGTGAAAAAAGGGCTTGAGCGTCTTGGAGTTGATTCTTTGGGACTTGAAAATTATGACAGGGAAATTCTTCTTGCGATTATAAAAAAATTCGGTGGAGGACCAGTTGGTGCGGAAACTCTTGCCATTTCAATTGGGGAATCGATGGACACTCTTGAAGATTATTATGAGCCTTATTTGATTCAGTGCGGACTTTTACAGAGAACTCCCCGCGGAAGAGTCGCCACAGAAAAAGCTTACAATCATCTTGGAATTTCTTTTGAAGAAAATGCAAAGTCAGAGCCAGTTTTTGATTTTTAAAATAAACAACTTTTTTTTAGGAAAAATATATGAAGACCAGTGACTTTAATTTTGATTTGCCGGAAGAGCTTATTGCGCAGAAACCTTCTGGAATCCGCGGAAATGACAAGCTTATGTTTTTGGATAAATCGACGGGAAAAGTTTTTCATTATGCCATGAAGGATTTAGTTGATTTGGTTGAGCCCGGAACTTTAATGGTTTTCAACAATAGCAAAGTCCGCCGAAGCCGATGCTACGGAATAAAAACAGACACAGGGCGCGAGCAGGAATTTATGTTTTTAAATCAAACTTCACCCGAAGGAAATATCTGGAATACGATGGTCAAGGGCGCGAAAAAAGTGAAGCCGGGAAATGTCTATAAGTTTCCAGATGGAAGCGAAGGCAAAATTGTTTCTGATTCAAAAAATGATGGAACTGAATTTAGATTTATAGAATTTCCGTTCAGGCTTACAGAAGTTTGGTTTGAAAAAAACGGACACATTCCGCTTCCGCCTTATATCCGGCGCGAAGATGATGATACAGACAGCGAACGTTATCAGACTATTTACGCAAAAGAAACTGGAAGCGCGGCTTGTCCTACGGCGGGGCTTCATTTTACAGAATTTGTTTTGGAAAAGCTAAAGGAAAAGAATGTTGACCTTGAATGGATAACGCTTCATGTGGGACTTGGAACTTTTCTTCCTGTGCGCGCGGATAATATTGAAGAGCATAAAATGCATGAGGAATTTTATACAGTTCCTTATGATGTTGCAGAAAAAATCAATTCAGCAAAGAAAGAAGGCAGACCGGTTCTTGCTGTTGGAACTACAAGTGTAAGAACTTTGGAAAGTGCTTCGGATGAAAATGGAATTGTACATGGCGGAACAAGAAGCACAAATATTTTTATGTATCCGGGATATAAATTTAAAGTTGTGGATCAAATGTTTACAAATTTTCATACACCGGAAAGCACGCTCATTATGCTTGTGAGCGCATTTGCTGGACGTGAAAATATTTTGAATGCATACAAAATTGCAGTTGAAAATAGATACCGCTTTTTTAGCTACGGAGACGCAATGCTTATAAAATAACGGGCAAATTTTAAATGAGGAATTTTATTTTTACATAAGCTGTTCAAAAGCATTTCGAAGCAGATTTAGAAATTGGGCTTTTAAAATCAGTTCTGAATCTGTTATTGTATTCTGCTCAACAAAAATTTTTTTTGCGTTGTCAATCAAATCATCGATTGTTTTTGCAGAAAGAGGAAGCCTTGTTCCAATAATTCTGTTTTCAAATTCCGGCGAATAGAAAAATACTTTTCCTGCAAATGCGATTCTTATTTTTGCAATCATTCCGCGCTGTGTATCTGCAAGAAATGCAAAGCTTGCGGAAAGTTCGTTTATTGTGTTTGAAGGTCCGACTCTTTTGAAAATTTCAACTTCCCATTCATCAAGCGGGATTCTTACTTTTGTCAAAATGTGCTTTTCAGGAATACCTGTGAATTTGTTAAACGGAATAAAAAGAGTTTCATTTTGATTTTTAATTTCCAGCCGTGCATTCAGTGCGAGTAGGGGAGCCCAAAGTGTATATTTAAAATCTTTGGCGCAAATATTTCCACCTAAAGTCGCAATGTTTTTAATTTGTTCTGTGCCAATTGATTTGAGAGCTTTTGCAAGGACTACCGGAAGTTTTTGTCCGCCTGTTAGAATCATATTTGCAATTGAAACTGCGCTGCCGAATTCTATATGTCTCTCTTTTCTGTCTATGATGTTAAGCTCTGGAATCATTCTAAGCGAAACTGATTTGTCTTGAATTTTTTTTAGCTGTGTGCAGCCTGCAAGAAGCTGAATTTCATTTACGCTTTTTATGTGGTAAAAAACATCGGATAAGGTTTTTGAAATAAATACTGTTTTACTTTTTGGCATTTGAACTTTTTCCCTCTCTTGCATGTTTTTCGGCGACTGCATAAAGAATTCCATTTGTCAGTGTGGAAAAATCTGTGCAGCACGAGTCCAAATTTTTTATTGCTGAATATATTTGATCCAAAGTCGGGCGGTAGTAATTTTTTAAAATAGTGTAGGCTGTAAAAATTTTTCCGGCATTGCAGTATCCGCATAAATTTATTCCTGCCTTGGAAAAACCTGCGATTATATCTTGATAGCACGGATTGCTTTGAAAATATTCAAGAGTTATAATGTGGCAGTCGCGGGTAATTCCAACTGGAATAAGGCAGCTTGCGGCGGATTTGTCATTAAGCAAAATCATGCAGTTTCCGCACATTCCTTTTTGGCAACCGCATTTTACGCTGTAAAGTTTTTCCTTGCGTAAGACAGACAGCAGGGATTCTGTTGGCTCTGCGGAAAGAACTATTTTTTTATTGTTCAGATACAGCGGAATTTTCATTTTGAGTTTCCTCCTTTTCTGTCTGTTCTTTGTTTTTTTGCTCGGCTTCTTGCTCTTTCTGAGATTTTATTTTTGCCTTTTGCTCTTTGATTTTTTTGTAGAGCGAATCAGTTTTCAGCGGAAGTGAATTTATTGTGCAGTTCAAGGCTTGAGTTAACGCTTGCGTGTATGCGGCTGGAATAACCTGATGCACAAGTTCTCCTATTTGCGATGGGTCTTTTTCTGATTGCATAAAGGAAATTTTTATGTTCTTGCATTCAACCTTGTCATCTTCAAGAAGCGATGAAAGAACCTTTTGTATTCCAAGTTTTACTGTGGAAGTTGCGGCTTGAATGTTAAGAATTTTTCCGCCGTTCAAAACAAGATTTATGCTTCTGAGTTTTTCACGGTATGTGCATGGATTTATTTCCAGTTCAATTGCGGCTGCGGCAAAAGATGTTGAATGAAACGGTTTTCCCGAAAAAGTTTCATTATTCCATTCTGTTTTTTTTACAGCTGCAGTTTTCTTTTTTACCTTGAACGGAAGCGGTTCGTCCGGCTTTCTTCTTTTTATTGCAAGGCAGCATTTTTTCAAAAGCGAAGTCATTATGCTTATATTGCTGTATACATTTTCTGGAAGCGGTGGCTCTTCTCCGTTACTGAATAGTGAATTTATTTTTACGCAAAGAAGCGGAATGTTTAAAATTTCAGCGGCGATTCCTCTCCATATTTCATGCACGGAATTTGAAACTGGAGGGCAGTGGATTGTTAAAACTGAATCTGTTTCCAGCGTTACTTCAAGAGTGTGGCTTCCGTTGTAAATTTCCGAGCCGTAATATCCGGCTCCCTCAAACGCGCACGAAAATCCGATTCCGCGCATTGGAGATGAAAAAACTGAAACATATTCTTTTGGACCGCTTCCTAGTTTCCAGTTCATGGCGTCAAGTCTGTAAGAAGCATATTTTCTGTTGAAATCGCTTTGCTTGGAAAGAGCTTCGATCGTCTCGTTGAATTTTTCAATTTCAAAAAGAAACTGTGCTTTTGGAATTTTTCTTTTTGTAAAATCTATGTTCAAATGATTTTTCTGCCGGAACTCTAAAGGCGTAAGATTGCATTTATTGCAAAGTTCATTAATCTGATTTTCAACAGCGAAAAATGCCGCGGAATCAATCAGCTGGATGTCAACCGAAGATGCAGGATTTAAGGAACTTTTTGCAGTTGCCGTTATAAAAGTATTTTTTGGATTGTAGCAGCCGCATGAAGCAATTGAAAGTCTGTCGATTATTTCCTGTGCAAACGGATTTGCAAAGCCTGCGTCTACTTCAATTTGAATTTTCATAGCTTCAATAACGCCTTTTTCGTTTACCGCAGTTTTGTTCCTGATTGAAATGGGCTGCATCTTGTTCAGAAATTTTTCCTGCTCGTTTCTTGTGTAGACAAGCTTTACAGGGTGACCTGTTTTTTTTGCGGCAACCGCAGTCTGGCAGGCAATTATTGAATTGTACCAAATGCTGTTTGTTCCTCTGTTTGTTGAAGTTGTTTTTCTTATTGTTATTGATTCAGGAGGAATTGCAAGCGCTTCTGAAGCTGTGTGCCTTAAATTGTTCAGCCATTGAGTTGGGGTTGAGATTGTTACATAATTTTCTTTCCATGAGCACATTGCGCCGTTTGGTTCTCCGTAATCTGGAGTTTTCAAGGCATAGCGCCATTCGTTTTCCGCAACATATTTTGCTTCTTCAAAAATTTTTTCTATGCAGGATTCATCATCTGATTTTTCAAAACAAGGACCGAACTTTATAATTCTCTGCGCAAGTTTGTCTGAAAAAAATTCTTCTTTGATTTCCTTGATGTTTTTAAGCTCTTCATTTTGAATTTTTAATTCTTTCTTTGTTTGTTTCTTTCCTGAATTTTCAACAGCCTTTGCATTTATGTCAAATTCATCAGGAAGGTAATCCTCGATTGTGTTTGTGTCAATTGTCAAAACAAGCTCATCAAAAAGCGACTGCAAAACAGCTTCGTCGGGACCGACCAAAAGTGCAAGCGGCTCTCCTTCATACGAAATATTTCCTTCACAGAAAATAGGAATTTTTCCTTTTGAAGTATCGACTAAATTTGAACCCGGAACATCACGCGCAGTTACAAGACTGTAGCCGTCCGGCAAGTTTGGATGCGAAACTGATTTTACAATTCCTTCGCTTACTGGACTTCTTACAATCATTGCAAAATACATATCGTCCATTGTAAGGTCGCTGTAAAATTCTTTCTGAAAAGAAACTTTTGAATTTTTCTTTGCATATAAAGCTTTAGGCATGATATTTTTCTCCAATTTCTTTCACTGCCTGAATAACATATTTTGTCATTTCTTCTGTCATGTCCGGCCAGAGCGGGATTGAAATTGATTCCTGGAATTTTTTTTCAGCCTCAGGAAATTTTTCCTTTGTGAAATCAGGGTAGAGTTTCTTCCAGTATGAAAAGTGAAAAAGCGGAATAAAATGCACGCTTATTCCAATTCCCATTTCTTGAAGCATAGAAGCAAATTCATTCCTTGTGCATTTTAACTTTAAAAGGTCAAGTCTCAGAATGTAAAGATGGCAGGCGTCTCCTTCCGAAGTCGGAGGAATTTTTACAAAATCCATTTTTGAAAAAGCGTCATTGTATTTTTTTACGTGAACTTTTCGCTTTGCATCGAGAATGTCGGCTTTTTTTAGCTGAACTCTTGCTATTGCAGAAAGAATGTCCGGCAAGTTGCTTTTGAATCCCGAAGCCACAATGTCGTATTCCCAGCTTGCTTTATTCGAAGTGTATCTGTCCCAGGCATCCCGGTTCATTCCGTGAAGCCTCATTTGAAGAATTCTTTCAGCAGTTTTTTTGTCTTTTACACAAACCATTCCGCCTTCGCCGCAAGTGATTGTTTTTGTTGCATAAAATGAAAATACTCCTGCGTCTCCGATTGTTCCGGCAAATCCAAGACTCGTTTTGCTTGGAAATGAATGTGCGCAGTCTTCTATTACTTTTACATTGTATTTTTCAGCAAGCTCCATTATATGTTTCATGTTGCACACATTTCCTGCAATGTGAACGGGAACTATTGCGGCGACATTTTTTCCATGCGGACTTTTTAAAATCTCTTCAATTTTTTCTGGATCTATTGAATAGTTTTCTTTTTCAATGTCGGCAAAATAAACGTCAGCTCCAAGGTGCCGCGCACTGGCTGCTGTGGACACAAAAGTGTAGGGCGTTGTTATAACTGCTTTGCCAGGTTTTACGCCAAGAGCTTCCATTGCAAGAATCATTCCGCTTGTGTTGCTGTTAACTGCAAGCGCAAATGGAGAATTTATTTTTTGCGCGAATTCCTTTTCAAATTCATGAGTTTCTTTTCCTGTTGTAAGCCAGCCGCTTCTTAAAACATTTGTGCAGGCTTGCTCTTCTTCTTCTGAAATTGATGCTTTAAAAAAAGGCACGTTCATTTTTTTTAGTTCTGTTTTTTGCTCGCTTAAACTCATTATAAAACCGCCTTTGCATAAGACTTTTCATTTTTTGCTGATAAGTTTTCTTCACGCTTGTAAAATTCGTCAAGGGTTGGAACTGCTTTTCTTAGAATTTTTTTCAGTTCACCACTGTTCCTGTAAAGTTCTTCTTTACCTTTAGAAAGCACGCAGATTGGATTTAAAGAATCAATCAACTTATCAAGTGAAAAATTTTTAGGAGAAATATTTGTGAGCTTTAGAATTTTTTTGTATTCTGTAGGCTCAGGATTTTCTTCTTTTAGCCACAAAGGTTCTTCCAAGCGTTCGCCTTTTCTTGCTCCGATAAACTGAATTTTTATTTCTTTGTCCGGCGTAAATCCAGAAAACTTTATTACCTGCTTTGCAAGCTCCAGAATTTTTATAGGCTCGCCCATGTCCAAAAGGTACGATGCTCCGTTTGTTCCAACGCCTCCAGTCTGAAGCACAAGAGAGCAGGCCTCTGGAATTGTCATAAAGTAGCGTTCCATTTGTGGATCGGTTACAGTTACAGGACCTCCGTTTTGAATCTGCTCCATAAAAATAGGAAGAATTGAGCCTCGGCTTCCAAGAACATTTCCGAAGCGGACAAACATAAACGCTTGGTTTTTCTTTGCGTTTTGCGCGGCTTGAATTACAAGTTTTTCACATAGCATTTTGCTTGCGCCGTAAACGCTTACAGGCTCAACGGCTTTGTCTGTTGAAATAAGCACGAATTTTTCAGTTCCAGATT
>NC_015386.1 GCF_000195275.1 Treponema succinifaciens DSM 2489
TAAAATGTACCAGATGAAATATATCACGCCAAAAGGATTTAATCAATATTTCATTCTGTACATTTTTTACTGCATGAGGTATTCTAGCCTTATGCGACAAAGCCTTACAGTCCATATTCCTCAGAATCAAGATGTCTCCTATTCGCTCTATGCGCTTGGTTCAAAGATTGCAGTTCCGACTCTTTCGGATGACCAAAGTGAATACATCTTCAAATTCACAGTTGGAACTCCGGTCGTACTTTTTTACACCTTCCAGAACATAAAGCGTACCTATGTCGTAACCGGCTGGCAGGACGAGCGTGATGGTGAGCCAGTTACGCTTCCCGGTGTGGACGGAAAACTTTGCCTTATCGCAAGTTTCAAAGGATACAGAATCCATCTTATTGATGAACTTCCCGTATTACCTACGCCCAGCAAAAACTTCTTGCTCTTGTAGAATCTCGCCAGCTCCGCTCTTGGTGCATGGAACGCAATCTTCCTCACGCAAGCCTTTACAAGCTGGCAGTAGGGCAGAGTGTCCCTACATTCAAGGCAATCAGCTATCTTGTGCCATACTTTGCCCCGGCCGAATGGCTTTTCTTTACTGACGAAGAAATACCGTACCCAATCCGCACTCTTCCTAAATGGAATCCGGACGAGACATCTGTCTTTATCCAGCAGCACAAAAAAGACTGGAAGCAGACTGCCCAGAAATACGGCATTGAGGAAGAAAACGCCCGGAATATATTTGTGAACAGGCGGGCGAACTTTACGCTCATGCAGATGCGGCGTATGGCGGGGGAGGTGAACCCGGAAGTGTGGTTTGTAAAAAATTTTGATGATGATAAATAATATACAAAAATCGAGAAATAGGTTAAAGTGTGTATTAGTGGATTCATTATTTGTTGAGTTATAATGAATGGCTGAGAACAACAATGCGTAATATTTTAGGAAAAGGTTGGGCTTTCCCAGTGACGACGGACATTCATGGAAATATTGCTTCCTCAAGTTATGAAAAGAGTGTGGAAGAGTCTATTCGTATTATTTTGGGAACCACACCTGGAGAGCGTGTGATGAACCCCGATTTTGGATGCAAAATCAATGATATAATTTTTTCTCCAAATTCTTCAAAAACTATTTCTCTTGCTATTCATTATATTGAAGAGGCTATCGTAAAATGGGAGCCAAGAGTTATTTTAAAGAATATTACAGGTGATTTTGATCCTGACAAGTCCGGACTCATCAATATAAAAATTGATTATGAGATTCGGTCTGTAAATACATTTTTTAATATGGTTTATCCATTTTACTTAGAGAGAGGTGAACGTGATTCCAACGGTCAACTTAGATGATAGAACTTTTGATGATATAAAAAATGAAGCTATTCGATTAATTCCTCGCTATTGCCCTGAATGGACAAATCATAATGAGTCTGATCCTGGAATAACTTTAATTGAGTTATTCTCATGGATGACGGAGATGACTCTCTATAGATTAAACAAAGTTCCTGCAAAAACATATCTTTCAATGCTGGAACTTATTGGTCTCTCATTAACTGCTCCTCAAAGTGCAAGGGCAATTATACAGTTTTTTCCTGTTGAAAACTGCAATAAGAATATTTTAATAAAATCCGGAACAAAAGTAGCTGCCATTGAAAGTGAGAAAGAACCTATTATTTTTGAGACAGAAAATAGTGTCACGGTTCGCGATACAAACATAATAAGTTGTGTAAATAGGAATGGAGAAAATTGGTCAGAGGTGTGTTCTGAAGGTTCTGATATACATGAATTTGCGTTGTTTGATACAAAGAATGCTGTAGAACATATTTTATATATTTCTTCGCCAATATTGAAATATCTTTCAGAGGGGCATGGAATACAAATATCATTTGATTCGGTAAATGAGATTACTTCTGTTAGTGATGAAATTATAAATCATTTGTATTTTGAATATTGGAATGGGCAGCAATGGCAGGAAATCGAGTCTTTGTCTTCTGTAAGTGGCATAAAAAAGAAAGATAATGTAATTTATTTAAAAGGACCAGTTGATATTCAGCCATGTAAAATAAAAGATGTTGATGATTTGTTTATCCGTGCAGTTCTTTCAGATATTCCAGAGAACTATAATACCTTCTTTGTAAAAAAAATTACATTGAAAAGTATCTTTTTTGGTGAAGGTTTTATCCCTGATTTATGCATTTCAAATTCAAATGGCGTATATTCAGTAACGGACATGAATAATTCATTTATGCTGTTCTCTGAAAATCCGTCCTTCAATGAAACCTTTTATATTTCAGCTGATGAAATATTCAAAAATAAAAATTCCCTTGTAAAAATTTCTTTCACATTTAGTGAAACTTATGTTCCTGAAGCAGATAATGAGAATGCTTTGTTTGCATACGAATATTGGAACGGAAAGGATTGGATAAAACTTGATGGCGAGAAAAATAATTTTACGGATGGTACGTTTGGTTTTAAACAGGGTGGAATCGTAAGTTTCCAAATTCCAAAAGATATATCACAGGTATCTATTAATAACGAAGAACATTTGTGGTTAAGAATTAGATTAATTACAAAAGATTTTGCGATCGGCGGTAATTATGTCCAAAATGAGAAGGGAACTTGGGAATGGCATTTTGGTTCACGCGTTCAATCTCCGCTTTTGAATAAAATTAGGATTACATATAACGCTCCTGTTCAGTTGCCGCAAAAACTCTATTCATGCAGCAATTTTAAATGGATTAATCTTTTTGACAAAACTGATAAAAATAAGGGTGAGTTAAAGCTTTTCGATATAGAAGAGGATGAACTACCTGCTTTATATATGGGGTTTAATAATAAAATATCTGAAGGTTCGTTTTCTGTTTATTTTAGGATAAATGAGGATGGAAAAGCCAGAAAAGCAAAGGACTTAGACTTGGAATTCTTGAGCCTGACAAAACCAAAGGAGAATGATTCAAGGTGGGTTGTTCTGGAATGGCAGTGTTGGAATGGAGAAAAATGGGAAAAAATAGAGGCAAGCGATTTTACAGATAGCTTTCATGAATCTGGATTTATTAATTTTATTGTTCCCGAAGGATTGAAGGTCGCCTCGTTTTTTAATAAACAAGGTTTTTGGTTAAGATGTGTTAAATTGAATGGGAGTTTTGAAAAAGTTCCTGTTATAAAGTCCATTATCATTAATTCTGTTTATGCAGCGAATCAAGATACATATAAAAATGAGATATTGGGATCAGCGAATGGCGCACCGAATCAAATCTGTAATGTTTCTCATCCGCATTTGTTACCAGGAATAAAACTTTCAATTAATGAAAATTCTATTCCGAGTAATAATGAACTTAAAATTATGAAGGAAGAAGGAATAGACCAACCGTATAAAGAAACGGATAAAGGCATTTGGGTAACATATAAGGAAGTTCCTAATTTTTATAATTCAACTTCGTTTTCTCGACATTTTGTCGTTGATTATGCGACCGGGAAAATTATGTTTGGAGATGGTATTCATGGTATAAATCCTCCGAAAGGGAAATTTAATATTCGTGCAGATGAATATAAAGTTGGGGGTGGTGAAAAAGGAAATATTGCGGCACATAAAATTCAATTTATGACACAGAGTATTCCGTATATTGCAGGTTGTAATAATCCTTTTGCCTCGGAGGGTGGTTGTGATATGGAAACTGTAGACAGCCTGAAATCCCGGGCTGCGGGTGTATTCAAGAGTTTGAATAGAGCTGTTACGGCCGATGATTTTCAGTGGTTAAGCCGAGAGGCTTCTAGCTCCGTGGGAAGGGCATATTGTCCAAAAAAGAAAACAAAGAATGGAGAAATAAGAACGATAATTATTCCAGAGATTGATTCTGGTAGCACATACGAAACAAAACTTATGCCTTCAAGAGAGTTAATTAGGAGAGTTAGAAATTATCTTGATGATAGAAAAGTTGTTGGAAACAAGATTGTTGTTTCAGCTCCTTGTTACAGGGATTTTAGTATCAAAATTATGCTTGAATTTAAAAGTAACATATTTGATTTTGAAACTGAAAAACAGAAGATAAAAGAAAATCTGATACTCTTCTTTCATTCTCTTGTTGGTTCTAATGGACAAGGTTGGGAATTTGGAAAAAGTGTTACAGTAGGTGCAATTCTGAAACAGCTCGAAAAAATAAATTCAATTTTATCTGTGAATGAAACGCAGATTTTTGATATTGACGCGGATGTTTCTGTTGATGAGTTGTCATTGCAAGATGACGAGCTTCCGTATTTAAGTTCTGTTATGATTATTGAGAAAGGAAAGTAGATATGGAGCAATCTGATATTATTTGTGGTATATATAATGCAACGGAAGATAAGATAAGGCAGATAAAAAACACGAATGATGTTATAATTAATGTTTATGTAAAGGATTTGTGCCAATGTATGCTTGATAAGAGTGGACAGCGCATTATTGTAGATGAACAACAGTATGAGCAACCAGCGATGCACGAAATGTGTATAGGGGTTGTAATAAAAGGGAAAAATTTATCCGATGTTTTAAAAGTATATGGTAGGGTTTCGGTGCATTTTAAGGATAATCCGTCGGTTGATATATCAAATTGGAAATGGCATGGGTGTTCTAGTGATAAAATTTATCTGGAACCTGTTATCAGAAAGCTTGATTTGAGCAAAAATAGCTTCGATGGTGAATTCCATAAATTTGAACTTTTGTATACTATGGAATTTAGTTTGAATTCACAAAAAGCAAACGAATTTAAACGCGTTGAGAAACGTGATATTCGGGGATATGTGAAAAAATAAGATATAGGAGGAGAAAATGCCTAGTTATCAAACTCCAGGTGTTTATGTAGAAGAAGTGGAGAGTGGCTCAAAGCCTATTGAGGCAGGAGCGACCAATATTGTTGGATTTTTGGGAGTTGCAGAAAAAGGGCCTGTTAATGAGGCTGTCCTTGTAACAAACTGGACTCAGTATACAAAAATCTTTGGAGGAATGCATACAGGTGGCTGGTTGGGACATGCTGTATATCAGTTTTTCCAGAATGGCGGAACAAAAGCCTATATCAATAATCTTGCCGAGCCGTCGAAAAAGACAAAGGCAAAAAATGACGAGCAGCCAGCAGAAGCTAAAGCAGAGTCTGAGACTGTGGAAATTAAGAATCCTGATAATATTGCGAAGCTTATTATTGGTAAAGATGAAGGTGTCGGTAAGAAAACTGGATTGTATCTTTTTGATCAGATTCAAGATATTGCAATTGTTGCGGCCCCAGGTGTTACTGATCCAGCTGCACAAGATGCTATTTTAAGTCATTGTGAGAAAAATCGTTTCAGATTTGCCGTACTGGATAGTCCTGAAACTTTAGCAGCCGGAATTGATACGATGCCAAAACCACGGGATTCAATGATGGGAGCATATTATTTCCCTTGGATTTCTATGTATGATGCTGTTCAGGATAAGAATGTATATGCTCCACCGAGCGGTGGAATTTGTGGAATTTATGGTCGGGTTGATGGAACTCGTGGTGTTCATAAAGCTCCTGCAAATGAAATCTTTAGAACAGCCTTGGGACTTAAATATAATCTAACGGATGCAGAGCAGGAGTTGTTAAATCCAAAAGGTATCAACTGTATTCGTGATTTCCCTGGCCGAGGAATTCGCGTATGGGGTGCAAGAACAATCAGTTCTAATCCTGAATGGCGTTATGTGAATGTTCGTCGTCTTTTCTGTATGGTTGAACAGGCATTACAGAATGGTACGAATTGGGTTGTCTTTGAACCTAACACACGAGATTTATGGAAAAAAATCACTCGTAACATTACTGCGTTCCTTTTGAATCTGTGGAGAACAGGAGCTTTGTTTGGCGATACGCCGGAAGAGGCTTTTTATGTGCGATGTGATGATGAATTGAACCCTCCTGAATCTATTGATGCAGGATATGTTGTTTGTGAAATAGGTTTGGCACCCGCAAAACCTGCTGAATTTGTTGTATTCAGAGTTTCACAAAAAGCAATGGGTGAGGAATAATAAACAAAGAAGTTCGTTGAACTTCTAAAAATATTACAAGGAGAAGTACGGAAGATGGCTGATTATTTACCAACTACCAAGGCTTACTTTAAGGTTGAAATTGATGGAATTGATTATGGTAATTTCGTATCAATTTCAGGTTTGGGCGCAACTGCTGAGGTTGCAGATGATATGGGCGGAATGGATAAGAATCCTAGAAAAGTTGTGGGAAAAGTAAAATACGATACCGTAAAAATGACCCGCAATAGCGATCCTCGCGACAAAGTTCTGAAAGACTGGTGGAAGACTGTTGAGCGCGGAAATCCTGAGCAGAAATCTATTTCCATTGTCTTTATGGATCGTGACGGAGTTACAGAGATTCAAAGACGAAACTTGTTTAACTGTGTTCCATGTGCTTGGAGTATAAGTGACTTGGGCAGTGGTGAGCAAGGTGTAAATCAGGAAACTATTTCTATTGTGTACGAAAATGCAGAATGGGCATAGGTCTATTTATAAATTTAAAATATGAACGCACAAGGAGTGGATCTGTGAGGAAACTTATTAAAAAAATAATTTGTATATTTTTTTTTATCGGCTTGCTCGCAGGTCCACTATTTGCTTTTGGAAATAAAAGTTTAAAAGCTCCACAAGCTGATAAAAAATCAAAAAATGTAATAAATATGCAGGAATACTATGATAATTTAAGTGACATGGTTCCTGCCATAATTTTTCTTTCGCCAGACAGCACGACAGGAATTTCTGATGAATTGCTGGAGCTTTTTTATACAGAACTAAAACTCCAGATGGTCTTAAATTCATATTTTAAGCCAGTGTCAATGACAAAGTACCTTGACGGAAAATATACGGAAAAAAAAGAAAGAAATCTCTTTCAGTTTTTTAATGGAATCAAGGGAGAGCGTTATCAAGTTAATTTAAGAGGAATTTGTAAACCGAAGCTTTTTAAATGTGGTGAAAATTATATTGTATATATTGCAATTTTTCCATTTGATAACTCTGGTTATCCAATAACTTCACTTAGAATAATAAGAAAAGAAAAAGAAATCAAAGATGCGGTTTCAAATTGTCTTTTTGAGCTTAATCTGCTTATGCAGAAACATGAGCAAAGGAAAGTAAAACTGGCAATTAATCCCTTTGAGATTTCGTGCAGGACTTTGGTTGAACAAAAAACAGGGGAATTTGATTTTATAAAAACTTCATTTTCAAATCAAGAAGGCATAGAATTAAAAGAGACAGACGATATGTTCAGCTATGTATTTGCACATCAGGCAACGGCAACAGGTCTGTATTCGGCTAGTCCAATGGGAATGATACCCGAGTATGTCACTGCAAAAACTACATCGACATTAGTTTCTACGCAGTCTGATTATCTTATAAATGCAAAACTTGTTTTATCGGATAAAATGAATGTCATAACACTGAACCTAATCAAAACTGATTCCGGAGTATTGGTAAAGACAGTCAAGTTTTTTACAAAAAAACTTGATGTTGAAGAAGTATGGAAGTTTACAAATTATTTTCTTTCCGAAATTACAAAATCAATCTACTCTGAAAAAAATTATAAGCTTCTAAATGATATTTCTATTGGTGGAAAAGCATTTTATAAAAATGGAATGTTTGCAGGTTGGAATTTGATAGATAATTTTCCGATTCCTGCAGAGAATTCGCTTATCAACACAGGAACAATGTTAATAAGTGATTTAAATAGTAATCCGAATAATTTTTATTCAAACAAAAATGATGATTTGTTTATTTTTGTGAATAATAATGAGATAAAAATATTCAGAGGAAGGGAAGGAGCGTATGTATGGAACTTACTAGAAAAATAGCGCTTGCTATTTTGCCCATATTGTGTCTGTCATGTAAAACAACTATGGGGCCGATTGCAATGCAAGAGATAAAACCCCTTCCAAGAGAAGTTGTAATAGCAACTCCGATTGAATATGATCCAATCTATGCAGTGCTGAAAATCCGTGAAGTAGCAGAGGAAAATGGAGTTCAGAAGTATTTGTATGCAAAACTGGATGGTGATATTCCTGAAATTACGGCTGGCGTAATGGGGGAAATTTCTGTGGAAGCAACATTTTCTGAAGTCATAGGAACTTTTAAAGTTGTAAGTAAGGACGGAGGATTTGTACGAGGTTCTATTGAATCGCTAACTCATAAAGTTCCTTCAAATTCGTTCATCAGAATTCAGACAGGTCAGAAAGCAAAGGAAGTAAAATAAGAATGTCACATATATCGAAAATAGAAACGAAAATAAAAGACTTACGATTCCTAAAAAAAGCTTGCGAAGCATTACAAATGGGATGCATAGAAGCGGCAGAAGGGGAAACTCTTACTTTATGCGGATATGGTAAAGGTGAAAAAATTGAAGGCTGTATTATGGAAATAAAAACAGGCTCAAAATACAGTATTGGTATCAGAAAAATAGGACAGAATTATGAGTTCGTTGCTGATTGGTGGGCAATCGAAACTTTTACAGGGCAGAAACAAGAAGATTTGTTGAATAGAATAACAAGGCAGTATGCTTATGAAACTGTTTTGGATAAAGTCAGGAATATGGGCTATTCTGTGGTCGAAGAAACTCAAGATTTGCAGCAGAACTTGAAATTGACGGTAAGACGATGGAAATAAAATCTCTGACGGAAGAACAAATAAAAAAAATGTGTGTTGGTCTCGATGTGTATAAGGCAAAGAACCGTCTGCAATTATTATGTCCAGAAATTGCACAAAAAATTGATATTGAATTTGTTGAATCGAAGTATAGACGATTTATTGTAACAGACATCAGCTTTACTAATGGTATCGTAAAACTTGTTGCTACATCAAATAATCCAATAAGGCATTTACCGTCAATTTATCAGGAAAACGATTTTTTAAGACATTATTTAATGATTTTTCAGCATATCATGAACGAAACAGCAATTTCATTGGATAATCTTGATAATATTTTCCGGCCTATGGAAACCCCTGCTAAGTTTCTTCCAGTTCTTGCCGATTGGTTTGGTGTTGAATTTGATTTGCTAGGTGATGAGCAAATAGCCAGAAAAGTATTACAGTATACAATCCCTCTTTACAGGTATCGAGGAACAAAAATTGGATTAAAGGCATTGCTTTATCTTGTAAGTGGTATTGTTCCAGAGATAATTGAAGGAGAACTTCCGTTTGATGCTTTAAGTATAGATGGAAATACAGATATATCTTCTACAATTCTTAATACTCAGGATGGCATAAATTTAGTCAGTGTCTATTTTCCTGTTCTTAGTGAAGAATTTAGCCCGGATATGATAAAACGGCTGTATAAATTGATACAGAATGAGAAGCCCATAGATTCGGAGTGTTACCTGTTTTTTAAGAAACCTGAAGTAAAGAAACGAAAAACGACGGTTATAACAACGGATATTGTGGAAATGGGTGAAGATGGAATTGAATTTTAGGAGAGCCTTATGTTAGAAGTGGCAAGGAAGCTAACCAAGCTGCTCGAAAGCGAGCCGGATCCGAGGGAAGGGGCCGGCGGAAGGCGCGAGTTCAACCAGACGAAGCTGTTCATGATATGCCCGCCGACGGTGGGGGTGGTGACGGACAACCGCGACCCCGACTGCCTCGGACGGATAAGGATAAGCTATGACACCGTAGTGCCCGGAAGCGTAAGCCCGTGGCTTCCGGTAATCGGGCAGGGGCGTGGGACGGGAAAAGGAATGTGGACGCTCCCGGAAATCGGAACGCAGTGCCTTGCGGTGTTCACGGCGGCGGACAGGAGCAGGGGCTATGTGCTGGGCTTCATATACGACAGGGAGCACCGGCCGCCGGAAAGCGGGACCGAAAAGAGGTGCGACAGCACGCTCCTGCAGACAAGAAGCCACAGGATAGAAATCACCGACAAAGAGGGAAGCGAGGAGATACGGATAGAAAGCGCGGAAGGCCGTATGCGGGTGAGCATAGGGAAGTCCGGCGGGATAAAGGTCGAGAACGAGCTTGGCGGAATAAACATAAAGTGCAGGAATTTCAAATGTGAAGGCGAAGGCGAAATTCACCTTGCGACAAAAAAAACATTTGCACTTACAACTGATGATACATTAAAAATAAGTCCGAAAGGCAATGTGAACATCACAAGCGACAAGGAAGTTAATCTCAAGGGCAAGAACATCAAGATGAGTGGCACGAAGGGCGTAACTGCAGAAGGTAAGCAGATAGCCGTTCAGGACGACAAGGTAATGGGCTTTGACGTTCATATTATGGTAGTTCCAAGTGGAAACGGAACAACAACGGTGCCGCTTCCTCATCCGTTTATTGGAAAACTTGCAGATAAGCTATCTAAAGACGTAAAGATAAAAGACAAGGCCTGTGCAACAAAAGACAGCGTTGCAAAGCATGATGATTCCATGCACATGCAGCTGCCTGGTACAATCAAGTTCCAGAATAATCCTAAGAAAGAAGGAAACGTTACAGGCGGTACAAGTCCTAAGGTAAAAATTAACGGTAAGGAAGCTGCGGTTATAGGCTCTCAGGTAAGCACCTGTAATGACGTGGGGGCACAGAATAACAGTACGGTTATTGCGCCGGGTGCCAGTATGCCTATGCCTGTAATCATCAATCCTAAAAATACAGAAGAATGGAAGAGAGAGCAGGAAGAAAAGGAAAAGAAGGAACCTAAGTTTTCTAGCGTTAAGTGGGGCAGTTCCAGCGTGGAAGAAGGTAAGGAAGTTGAACTTACCGCAAGCGTGCAGGATATTGAAGACGGCAATATGGTAACGCTGCAGGTATTCCCGGAAGGAAAAGGACCAGAAGACGGAGTTCCGATTGCATCGTTCCCGCTTACTGTAAAAGGCGGAAGCGTAAGTGCAAAATGGAGCTACCACGCAAATAAAAGCGAGCTTCCGCCAGACAGCGACCCTAAGTTTGTGTTCAGCGCTCACTGTGCATGGTGCAATTTTGAAAAGAGCAGTAACAGTGTAGAAGTAAAGCTTATCCGCCCTGAAATTACAAAGGCAGAATGGCAGGATAAAGATGGCGGCTCTACAAGTAAAGGCCTTGTTGGAGAGACTCTTAAACTTCATGCGGAAACGAAGGACATGGAAGGCGGAGTTACTTTCCATGTGTATGACGAGAACGGGCACGAGGTGTTCTCGAAAGGCGCGAATATTGTTGACGGCAAGGCTGAGGCTGAGTGGATTTACCACTGGAACGGCGAAAAGCTTGAAGAAAAGCCTAAGTTTACGTTTGAGGTAACGGGGCAGAGGTGTAAGAGGGTGGAATCTGGGGAGTGCGAGATTTTTTCTAAATTTAAGATGGAGCTTACAACAGTATATTCAAATTTTACGGATAAGTATGAATTCTATTTAATGTTGCCTAATGATGAAGAAAAACAGGTTAATATTAATGAAGGTGCTATTGAAGAAGAAGATTTGATACCAGGTATATATAAATTAATTGCGAGGGAAAAAGAATGAGCGAACAGGAAAATAGTGAGACAAAAATAGTACCGGTAGATATAGAAGTATTATTGAAACACGGTTTAATAATAAATCCTAATGATGACATAAAAGTTGTTGTATATTCATCAGAGGAAGAGGATGCATCGTAAATGAAGGAACTTATAAATCCAGTTGAAGATATAGCTAAAGGAAAAGATTTTATTCTCAGACCAAGTGGAGCTTTTCATAATGGAATTAATATTGAAACACATGGTCCTGTAAAATCAATTGCTAAAGGAAAAGTTATTGCATACAGATTTTCAAAAGATTATATTGCGTTAGGAATCAATGAAGATACTTATATAATGGAAAGTCATTTTCACTGGCTGGGAAATGATTTCTGGAAGGATAAAAATCTTATTGAAGGAGAAAATCAGAATAACAACTATAAAACTTATTTTGAAAAAATTGAAAATCAGGAAGGATGTTATAAATTAAAGGAAGGATTAAGTGAATTTGACAAAATAGAAGCTTATTATTATTTACGAAGATTAATTTCAAACAGTTTTGTTTTAATGGAGTATGAATTACCACAGTTAAATCAAGATAAAATAAAGTTTTATATGTTATACAATCATTTAGCTCCATTTGGCCGAATGACATCTAAACAGAAATTAGAGTTAGCATGGTTTTCTAAACAGAAGTTGTCATTAGACAATGCTGTATATACTTATGTGACTACGGAAGAAGGAACAATATTACCTTCTGAATTAAAACTTAAAACCGTAAGTAAAGTAAAAGATGATATTTATAAAATATCCTGGAATTATTGTCCTGGTCTTCCTGCTGGTACTGGAACAATTAAAGAATCTTTAATTCGTATAGATTTAAGAGAAAAAGAAACAAGAAGGGCCTATAGAAAAGGAATAGATCCTGAATCTAAAGAAGCGGTTTGTCTTGCTGCGAGTGATAAAAAGACAGCGGAAGGAATAATTATTTATACAAATGAAAAAGTAGGAGCTCGAAATGTAAAAGCTATTGTTTCTAAGGATACCGAATTTGATTGCGAGATAAACGATTTGATCAAGGCTTATGACACTACATTTAAGGATAAGGATAATAAAGATATTTCATTTTGCCCATTAAAAGTAAACTGTGATGGAATTGAAGGTTTTATATACTTAAATGAAACGCAGGAATACAAAACAAAAAAAGAATGGGAAAAGGACATTAATCAGTTTTATGAAGTTATAAACAAAAATAAACCCGTCCCATTTAATTCATTTAAGTTAAATCTGAAGTTCAGAGAAACAAAGAATGGTAAGCAAATTAAAATTGAAGAAGACAAAATATGTTTCCCAGAAGATTTAGAAATCGATGAAGGAGAAATTATTGGCTATTCAGGCTTTAATTTTATGAAAGAAGATACTGTAGGAAATGGAAATGCAGTCGTTTCTGATAACGATATAAGAGATTTTATTATTCATATAGAAACGTTCTTTGAAAATGATGAGAAACTAAAATTTGATTATTTTAAAGATGGAAAACTTAAAGAAGCAGATTTATTAAAACCATTCTTCTTAATAGTAAATGCCGAAACACAACTTGTAAATAAAAAACCTGAATGTAAACTGACAAAAGCAACAGAATCATACGATGGCTGCATAGCAAAAGTCGAAAAAGGCTTTGGCTTTTATGATAATGAAGAGTTTTATAAGCTAACTATTTATGCAAATGCTCTCGTAGTTAACTCAAATTATTTTATAATAAATGATTACTCAAAATGGAACTATGTTGGCCGCAACGACCCAGGGTGTAGAAATTGGTATTCGATTCCAAAAGATGTAAATGTATCTGTTTATAATGAAAAAGCTAATTCCTTAAATAAAACAATTTCATTGAAAGCTGGATATATATACCACGTTGATGATGGAAGAGGAACAGATAAAGACAAAGGTTGGGGTAAGGATGGAGGCGAAGCTCCTAAAGAATTACGTCATATAGATTGTACTTATGAAATATTACCTCAAAGTAAGATTTATTATATAAAATCCGCTGATTATTCCAAAATGATAAATAAAATTACAGAAAATAGGTGGTTAACAGAAAAAGATCAAAAAGACCTCGTATGGATAAAAGACAGATTAGATTCCAGCAATTTGTATTCAAAGATTGAAAAATCTGAAGGTGAAACAGAAACTGTTGCAGCAGAGATAAAATTAGAACCAACATCTGAAGAAATTATTGAATATGCAACCGAAGAAAGAAAAGAAGAGTCTGCTGTTTGGATAAATGCAAAAGATAACGAAGGCAAAAGTTATTGGGTAAAAAAATCAGACATTAAAACAGAAAAAGGTGGCACGCCTGTAGAACTTGTTTCATATTACGATTGGAATAAGCTATTTGATAAAATCGAATTGAAAGATAATAAAAAGTATATTGTCTGTAAGCCTGAAAAGCTGGAAAAAAAAGATAAATTTTCAGCAAGATTTAATCGGTTTGACAGACAAAGAAAGATTCAAAGACTTGCAGATTGCGGAATCGGCGAAGATTTTGCAAACAGATTACTGGATGGAAAAGAAGGCAATTTTTTCTTTACCCATGTAAATGAATGGTCGAATGAAAGCAAGCAGGTAACAGATATCCAGTTACTAACCGATGATCCTGACAAAATTAAAGATTCATTTGAAAACTTTGAATTTTTCAAAGAAATTAAAGGGAAAAACAACTTTCCAAAACAAGATGTATTCTGTTACATACATCCAAATTATTTCCTGAAAAACTTGCGGAAACTCGTTACTATTCCTGAGTTTAATCCGTATGAAGGAATGACATATGCATCACTTTATTCAGGTTCTCCAGCAGAAGTATTTGACAGAACAAAAAGTGCAAATAGTGATAGTGAAAAAGCAGCCAATAAATGCAAACTTCCAGACTCATGGAAAGTTGAAAGTAATCCTGGTTTTACTACAAAACCTTCAATTGATGAAAAGCGATTTACAGACGGAAAGTGCAAAGGTTATGGAAAAGTTACAGGATTGTTCAATGAAGATTATTTAAAAACTATAAGATCTAAAAAAGATGGTATAGAAATTCCTTATTCTGTTACAAGAAGCTATTATTATCATATTGGAGTTGATTTTTCTGGAAAAGAAGGTGATCCGATAATTTCATTAATACATGGAAAAGTTTTAGCTAAGTGCTGGATTACATCGAACGGCAGATGTTTATTAGTTCAGGGAAAAACTACAAACAATTTGTATATGTTATGCCATTTAAGCGCTTATGCAGATAATTTAGAAGTAGATGACGAAATAGTTCCTGGACAAGAGGTTGCAAAAGTTGGTGGCTCTGGAGGAGATGATGGTTATTACAGTGAAACGGCTTTTGCTCACCCTCATTTGCATGTAAGTGTAATATATTTTCCTAAAGCAAATGCTGTCGTAAGTGAAATTCTCGATAAAGCAATAGTTATTACTATTGATAAGAAAAAGAAAGAAAAACGGAGAAATTGGAATTTTAATGATAAAACTAATTTTTCCAGACAATATCTGGATCCATTGAATTATTCATTTGAAGGAGGATGGTTTAATGATCTTGGTGACAGAGAAGCTTTAGAAAACGCATATGTTGAATCCAAGAAACCAAAAGAAAAATGAAAAAAATAATTTTTATAACAATTTTAATTTTTATTAATTATTGCTTCTCTGCACATACTTTTGAATATAGAGTTATAAAAGATAATGTTGGTTATTCAAAAAATGAAAGAGAATTAAAAATAAAAAAAGGAGCAATAATTAGCTCGGATCATAGTGTTATATATGGAAACATTGTAGATGATAATTATTTTATGTGCATGCAGGATGCAAATACTGGAAATTTCATTTCCTTAGCTTATTTGGAATTAATGCAATGTAATACAAAATTGCCAGAAAAAATAATTACTTATACAGAAAAAGGCTTTGAAAAAAAAGCAATTCCTGCATACTTTTTAGATATACTTTATTCAAAAAATAGGAATATTTTGGAAGAATATGAAGTAATAGATAATCTGTATAGAATTCAAGCTGTAGCTTCATATTTAAATAATGACATACCTTTTTATGCTATAGTAACAAATATCGGTATAGAATTACATAATAGTGATGAAATTGATTTTACAAATATCGAAAAAAAGTCTGACGAAGTATATGAATGTGACGGAATAGCTTTTGGACTTAGCGACAACCCACTTTCCAGTTATGAAACTTTTCAATGGTATTCAGTCATTATAGATAGTAAAAGGCAGATAGAGAAATTTACACTTAAAATTGATGGAGATTATTTAAGTATAGACAATAAAACAACTGGAAAACATATAATTACACTTGCTTATGTTGATGATACGGTTATAAAAGAACTTTGTAATTTATTTGAAAATAATCAATGCAATCTTTCTAAAGTGAAATTTCCTCGACACGCTGATAATTCCTGTGATTATGAAAATGGAAAAATAGTTAACAATAAAAATGTGGCTCAGCATAAGAGAATGAAAGTCAAGGAAAACTTAAAACTCCGTTCTGGAGAAGCCTCTTCAACACAAGTTCTTACTGTAATGTCAGCCGGAACAACTGTAAGAATTCTTGAACTCGGCAAAGCAGAAATTATCGATGGCATTTCTTCAAACTGGGTAAAGGTTGAAGTACAATTTGATGCAACAGACCGCAATGGAAATCCGATAAAACCCGGTACAGTCGGCTGGTGCTTCGGTGGTTTCCTTGAATGAGGAAGATGCGGAAAAAACAGGGAAGAAAGCCATGATGGACATAAACGCCAAGATAAAGGAACTACTCCAGAAAGAGCCGGATCCGCGGGGAGGAGCGGCAGAGCGGACGGAGCGTGCGCAGAAGCTGCTGCTGTGGGGCTGCCCGCCGGTACTGGGAGCGGTGACGGACAACCGCGACCCAGAGTGCCTCGGACGGGTGAGGATAAGCCTTGACGCGCTGATACCGGGGAGCGAGAGCACATGGCTTCCCGTTGCGGGAGGCAGCAGGAAAGGCGGAGCCGGACTGTGGACCCTGCCGGAAATCGGGACACAGGCGCTCGCGGTGTTCACGGCGGCTGACAGGAGCAGGGGGTACGTGCTTGGGTTCATCTACGACAGGCAGCACAGGCCGCCCGAGCACTCGACTGAAAGCAGTGCGGAGAGCACTGTGCTCCAGACAAGGAAGCACCGCATAGAGATAACAGACGAGGACGGGAAGGAAGAAATCAGGATAGAGAGCGCCGGGGGGGGGGAATACGTGTCATCACGGGCAAGGGAAAAGGGCTTCAGGTGATAAACGAGCTTGGCGGAATAAACATAAAGTGCAGGAATTTCAAATGTGAAGGCGAAATTCACCTTGCGACAAAAAAGACTCTCACAGCTAGGACAGACGATGCCCTGAAGATAAAGGCTGGCGGAAGCCTGAACATCACAAGCGACAAGGCAGTTAATCTCAAGGGCAAGAACATCAAGATGAGCGGGACGAAGGGCGTAACTGCAGAAGGCAAGCAGATAGCCGTTCAGGACGACAAGGTAATGGGCTTTGACGTTCATATCATGGTTGTGCCGAGCGGAAACGGAACTACAACAGTGCCGCTTCCTCATCCATTCATCGGGAAGCTTGCAGATAAGCTTTCTAAAGACGTAAAGATAAAAGACAAGGCCTGTGCAACAAAAGACAGCGTTGCAAAGCATGATGACAGCATGCATATGCAGCTTCCGGGCACAATCAAGTTTCAGAATAATCCCAAAAAAGAAGGTAAGGTTACCGGCGGAACTTCGAGCAAGGTAAAAATCAACGGTAAAGAGGCCGCTGTAATTGGTTCTCAGGTAAGCACATGTAATGATGTGGGGGCACAGAATAACAGTACGGTTATTGCGCCGGGTGCCAGTATGCCTATGCCTGTAATCATTAATCCTAAGAACACGGAAGAATGGAAGCGCGAGCAGGAAGAAAAGGAAAAGAAGGAACCAAAGTTTTCCAGCGTTAAGTGGGGAAGTTCCAGCGCTGAAGAAGGCAAGGAAGTTGAGCTTACCGCAAGCGTGAAGGACATAGCGGACGGCAATATGGTAACGCTGCAGGTGTTCCCGGAAGGAAAGGGGCCTGAGGACGGAGTTCCGATTGCATCATTTCCTCTTACGGTAAAGGGCGGAAGTGTAAGTGCAAAGTGGAGTTACTACGCAAATAAAAGCGAGCTGCCACCGGACAGTGATCCTAAGTTTGTGTTCAGCGCTCACTGCGCATGGTGCAATTTTGAGAAATCAAGCAACTCACTGGAAGTAAGGCTTATCCGTCCTGAGATTACAAAGGCGGAATGGCAGGATAAGGACGGAAACACTGTAAGCAAAGGTCTGGTCGGAGAGCCTCTTAAACTTCATGCAGAAACGAAGGACATGGAAGGCGGAGTTACTTTCCATGTGTATGACGAGAACGGGCACGAGGTCTTCTCGAAAGGTGTGAATATTGTTGACGGCAAGGCTGAGGCTGAGTGGACTTACCGCTGGAACGGAGAAAAACTTGACCATAAGCCTAAATTTACTTTTGAGGTGACAGGGCAGAGATGCAAGAAGATAGAATCTTCGGAGGTGGAGATTTCTGCTAATTTGCTTGTAAAAGTAATAGATCAGTAAGCTAAGCCCTTTGTCCAGACATTTTGTCTGAAAAATAACGAATTTTATGCAGCCATCTTGTTGATGATTGCCGAAGGAAAACTTCCTTCCCTGTATACTTCGTCAGGAGTCTTGTAATCCAAGCCCTGATGAATTCTTTCATTGTTGAAGAACCTCACGAATTCTCCAAGCAGTTTTCGGAGTTCTTCTTCGGATCTGTAATCCCGGAGAAAAATCCATTCATATTTCAAAGTACGCCAGGTTCGCTCTACAAAGATGTTGTCCTTGCATCTTCCGATTCCGTCCATGCTGATTTCAACATTGTAGGATTTCAGAAGCCCGATGAACTCTCCGCTGGTATACTGGGAACCGCAGTCCGTGTTGAATACTGCCGGAACCCCGTATTTCTCAAAGGCTTCCCTCACGCATTCCAGGCAGAAATCTGTCCTCATGCTGTCCGAGAGCCGCCAGCTCAGAATCTTCCGGCTGTACAAATCAATCACGGCCGTAAAATACATCATGCCCCATGGAGTCTTGATGTAAGTGATGTCTGTCGCCATTACCTGGTTCGGGAACGCGATGAACTTGTTCCGCAAGAGGTACGGGAACTTTCCGTATGGCGCTTTTCCGCTTCTTGTGGTCTTGAAGACAGGCTTCTGGCCTTTGATTCCAAGTTCCTTGTACAGGTTGCGGATAAACTTTTCTCCAGCCCAGTCGTACCCGAGTCTTTTCAGATGCTTTGACATCTTTTTGTAACCATAGGTACTGTGAGTTGACCACTCATTGATTACAATTTTTGCACGATTGAACCTTGTTTTGTTTTCCCCAGCCTTCTTTTTCTGTCGTTCTGCTTCAAATCTGCGGCGCTCATAGTAAGTTGCCCGTGGAAGTTTCAGTATCCGGCACTGTTCAAGTACAGACAGCCCGACTCCATTTTTTGTCATGCATATCTTTTTGAACAAGCTGCCATGATGCTAGTCCAGATGAAGCTTTTTTTTTAGCAAGTCAACCTCGAGCTGTTTCTTTCCTAATGAGGCGAGCATTTCATCCTGCTTTGCCCGTAGCCTTTCATTCTCTTCACGGAGGGCTTTCTGTTCGTCTGTCTCAAGTTTTCCTTCCAGAAACTGCTCCATCCATTCAGACAGTGTGCTTGGTGCAATGCTGTACTTTGCAGCGACCTCCGCCTCTTTAGCTCTCTTTTTAAGAGCCTCTTTTGCAACTTCGAGTTTGAACTTGTCTGAAAAATCCTTTCTTTTTCTTCCCATGAATTTGTCCTACCTTGACCTTAGCACAAATTCGTTGTTTTTTCTCCTCCGTGTCTAAATCTGAGGCTTATTATATAGTAAATGAAGCGACTGCCATAGATTTATGGAATGGAGGATTGGATAAGATTTTTCCAAAAAAACCATATTTTTACCATCCAATATATTTTATAAATCATATGGAGAGAGCTGGAGTATTCGAATTTAATCCATATAAAGGTCTGTCGTATAAAGATCTTTGCAAAAAAGGAGCCAAGATTAATGAGGTATATAATCGAGATAATCCCGCTGGGAATAAATCAACAAATAAATGTACACTTCCTACAGATTGGACAGTTGTTGATAATCCTGGGTTTACAACAAAACCATCAAATATTGAGAACAAATTTACCGAAGGTAACGCTACTGGATATGGTAAAGTAACAGGTTTGTTCAATGAAGATTACCTTCCTGTTACGAGATTTACAAAGAATAAAATAGAATATCCTTACTCAGTTTATAGGAATTATTATTATCATTTTGGAGTAGATTTTTCAGGAAAAAAGGGAGATCCTATTATAGCCTTAATATATGGTAAAGTTGTTGCAAAATGCTGGATTTCAAGTAATGGACGATGCCTACTTATACAGGGAAAAACATCGAATCATTTATATATGCTCTGCCATCTAAGTTCATATGGTGATAAAATTCAGGTAGGAACTGAAGTGTATCCAGGTATGGTAGTTGCAAAAGTCGGAACATCAGGAGGTGCAAGTGGTTCTTATAGTGAGACAACTTTTAAAGACAGTGCTCATTTACATCTTAGCATTATACAAAGTAAAGCAAATGTAAAAGTTGCAGATGTTCTTACAGCAGAAAAGGATATCAGTATAAAAGGAGGGGGTATGGAAAAACATCGTTCATGGATATCACCTACATATCTAGATCCATTTAATTATAAATATACTGGAGGTTGGATGCAAAATAAAACAGATGATAGTGAACAAAAGAGACTGGAACTAGAAGAAAATTATAGAAAACAATTACAATCGAAAGAAAACGAAGGAGCAAAAAAATGAAAAACAAAGTGATATTTTTTTTATTATTTATTTTTTTTACAGAATTTTCTTTTTCGCAAAATAATGAATTAAATTATGTGATTACAGAAGATACCGTAGAATATTATAGAGAATATGAAAATGTTAAAACAAAAAAAATCCAAAAAGGAACCATACTATCTTTAAATTCTTTATCAAATATATTATATAAAAGTGATTTTTCACAAATAAATTCAGTATTATTAAATAATGAGGCAGAGGAAGATTTTTACATACCCGTATTCTTTGCTAAACCTAAAAATACATCGAATGTATTATCAACAGAATTAATTACACACGATCAAACTAAAAGAGTAAAAAATCTAATTCCAGCTTATTATTTAAAAATTTTAAGAGATGGGAATCTAAGTAAATTAGAGAAATATGAAAAGCATTTTAATATTCGATATGTTGAAAGTGAGAGAGAGACTTTCTCAGCAAATGGAATAACTACAAATCTATCAAATTGTGGAATATATTTTTATTCTGATAATAAGATTGCTTTCAAGAATATTTTGAAGATAGAAGAAAATTTATACGAAATCGAAGGTATTGCAAAGGGAGATTATGATGAACTTGAATACGATTTTGATTGTTTTAGGTGGAGTAGTATTTTAAAAAATACCTTTGATAATGAAGTTGAAAAATTTTACATTAAAATTGATGGCGATTATTTGAGTATTAGCAAATTAAATCAAGATAATTTAATTATAACATTAGTTTATGTTGATAATTCTACAATGACAGAGCTTGATAATCTTTTTAGAAATAAAAAAAGGAACCTTTCAAAAGTAATTTGGCCACGTTATGCAGACGGTTCCTGTGACTATGATGAGAGCAAAAAGACAACTGTAGCAACTCAAACACAAAAAACAACTTCCTCTACAAATGTCTCTAAAAACAAATTAATGACCGTTCGCGAAAACCTAAAGCTCCGTTCAGGTGAAGCTACCTCTACTCAGGTTCTTACAGTAATGTCCGCTGGTACAAAAGTAAAAATCCTTGAACTCGGAAAAACTGAGACAATTGACGGCATTTCTTCAAACTGGGTAAAAGTTGAAGTTCAAAAAGGTGCTAAAGACCGTGAGGGCAAGCCGATTAAACAAGGCACTGTCGGCTGGTGTTATGGTGGATATTTGGAGTAAATGAATGCAAAGCAATCCTTTGACAGAACTATTTCTCCCCTGCGAGCCTGCACGGACAAGGGATTGCAGCAGCGCCGCAAGGCGTACTTTGCTTTGCAAAGTATGGAGCGCGCAAGACGCGGAACTGCGGAAAGCCCGGTTTTTTGCGAAGCAAAAAATGCCCCAGAGTAAAACCCATTCGGAGAGCACGGTGCTCCAGACAAGAACCCATAGGATAGAAATCACCGACAAAGAGGGAAGCGAGGAGATACGGATAGAAAGTGCGGAAGGCCGTATGCGGGTGAGCATAGGGAAGTCCGGCGGGATAAAGGTCGAGAACGAGCTTGGCGGAATAAACATAAAGTGCAGGAATTTCAAATGTGAAGGCGAAGGCGAAATTCACCTTGCGACAAAAAAGACTCTCACAGCTAGGACAGACGATGCCCTGAAGATAAAGGCTGGCGGAAGCCTGAACATCACAAGCGACAAGGCAGTTAATCTCAAGGGCAAGAACATCAAGATGAGCGGTTCTAAGGGCGTTGCGGCAGAAGGCAAGCAGATAGCCGTTCAGGATGACAAGGTAATGGGCTTTGATGTTCATATAATGGTGGTGCCGAGCGGAAGCGGAACTACAACAGTTCCGCTTCCTCATCCTTTTATTGGAAAACTTGCAGATAAGCTTTCTAAAGACGTAAAGATAAAAGACAAGTCTTGTGCTACAAAAGACAGCGTTGCAAAGCATGACGATACTATGCACATGCAGCAGTGGGCAATAGGCTCGTGGTGTAACGCTAAAAAGCAATTCTGATTGTATTTTTCAATGTTATCAAGTGAGCCAATTCCTCTGCCGTGAATGTATATTCTGAGGTGGTAAGGTCGCTTTTTTCCATCAATGCTAGGACTGAAATATTTGAAGGGAAAATCTTTTCTATTACTTCTTTTAGTTCAGCTTCATTTGCAAGGAAATTTTCGTCATACATATTCTGAAAGAGTTTTGCAGAGCTGAAAATTCCGGCACGTTTGTCTGAAACATCGGCAGGTATTGACCTTGTGCTGCTGCTTATAATTCTTGCAGCACCTTTGTCATCTGTAAAGATTGTAAATTTATGGGTAGGCTCTGCGGGTAAGTGGAGCAGGATATATATGCAAATACCAATTAGTTGTTCTCCAAGATTGTCTTTGTGCTGCTTGTTTGAGCGAACAAGAGAAAAAAAACTCTCACATAAATCTTTATCTGTAGGAATTTCGTCATCACTAACAAGGACTTTTAACTCTGCATTATTATTAACCGTTTCCCTTATCGTGGTCGTTGCTTTATTGAAATTCCTGACGGCGTAACGTAATTTTTCGTTTGCTGTAGCAGCAGACTGATAAACATCTGTCAAAAAGCCAAAGACATAGCTTTCATTAAACAGGATGATTCTAATTCCATTTTCTGCCATTGCTTTTAAATACTGTATGACCTGTGAATGTAAATGATGCCTGTCGCCGGCTAGTTCCATAAGAACGCATTTTACAACGGTAACAACCGCATTTTTAGATTTGAGATAGTCATATATTTTAAGCTGGTACTGTGGTGGTAAGGCTGAATGGTGTTGTACCGCACAAGTATCATAAAAAATGACGAGAGCGGCAGATTCTATTTCACTTTTACAAGTCTCAAATTCTGTTATTAAGTGAGGCTCTAGCTCATCAAAATTGTCAGGATTTTCTGAATATAGTGTTGCCATTATTTTCTCGTCTTGACCTTTGAGATTAATATTTTAATATTCTCAAGAGCTTTTTTCAGAGTGCGCTCATTTATATATTCTTTTTCTAAATATTCACGACCTTTATCTTCAACATGCTTAATCAAATATTCAGAGTTATCAATTTTCAAGGCATGTAAGTCTGTTGTATCAAGCCATAGTTCTTCAAATTCGTTCTTAATTGTTTCTGGCTCAATATCCAAATATTGTGGAGTGGAAGATAATAAGCCGAGTTCATAGCAGCGGATATATACCGCCATGAATGGAGCCTTAAAATAATTCATTAAAGATACTATTATTTTCAATTCAGTCTTGGACTTGTTTTCATGAATAGCTTTCAGTTTTGAGAACATTTGCTTAAATTCTATCTCAGGCATAAGCAGATTTCCGGCAAATTCATTGGCTCGCATCTCATTTTCATTTGAATAATAATCCAAATCAATACGCGCTTTATTTAGGGCTTCATCAGCTGGGAAAAAAATATGATAGAGTTCGTGGCATAATGCAAAATTTGTATTCAGTACAGGCATACTTGTATTTATTACGAGATATGAGAGCGAATCCCCTTTATACACAAAAGCACCTATTTCATCATCATGCAACGGAAGTTGTATGGTAAGGTATTTTCTTTGCAAAAGATACGGGCGGACTATTTGAAGTATGTCACGAATGCCGTCTAAATTCGACACTTCTATCTGATTACAGAAATTTGCTATATCCGCACGGATGTCTTTTGAATGAGATTTGCTGTAATTAAGTATGGCTCTGAGACGTTCTGTTGTCATTATTCCTCCAGACACAAAAACGAATCGCGGGCGCTCAGAATAACATCGACATTTTCCATCAGCTCAAGCAGATTATTTGCGATGTTGCTTTGTTTTTTTGTGGGTTCGCCAGCATAAAAAGCAATTCGTGTTGCGGAAGACGGATAATTTGTTTTGATGTTAAAATCTGGGGACAAAAAGTATTGCAGAGTCTTTCCGGCTGCTGTGCTTAAGACCTCCAAGTCTGTCTCTGAAGCGGATTGTTTTCCTGTGAGAATGCGAGATAATTTGTTTTCTTCTATTCCTGACTTTCGGCTTATATAATTCTGCTTAATCTGCATGGTTGTCAGGAACTGATTGTAATTACTGACAAATTTAGACATAGTGTTTCTCCCTGAAATTATAGCGAATCTCAATATATGAGATAACTTATAAGCATATTATAGCATCTCTATTGAGAATCGACAATAAAAACTATTTTTTATTAAAATATGAGAAAAACTCTTGTGGTTTAACAATCGACTAGAAATAATAGAGAATCTGTGATAGTTTAATAAGCATGGAATCATTGCAAAGCTATAAAAGGGCTAATTTTTTCCCAGGATTAAAGGCAACTCCTGCATTTTGGAATGAAATGGAGGACTATCATTTTAATAAAGAAACATTGTATAACAGTTTATTTCATGGGTATGGAATTGTTCCAGAATATCAGCAATCATTACATGTTCAGGCTGAAAAAACTCGTGGTGGTCTTATTACGCTGCTTGTAGGAAGCGGGCTTGCTTTTGACGGATTTGGCCGTCCCATCTTTTTATATAAACCACAGGCTCTTGTCCTTGATCCAAAAAAATTTAAACTTCCTTGTACTGTCTATGTAACAATTTGTTATAATGAGCGAATGGAAGATTTTTATGAAAATCCAGAAAATTATGAATTGCAGGGGTATCAACATAAAGAAGAGAATTCAAAAGTTGAAATCCTGAGCGAAGTTATAGACTATAACTCCTATGTTGAATTGGCTCGTATCAGGCTTGAGGATCCTGATGGAACTGGTATAAACGAAATAAAAAACAATGAGGCATTTTCTAATCCAGGACCGAATGCCATAGATTTTAGATTTGTTCCGTGGATAAATCGTGTTCGGAAAGGTATATCATCTTATTTGTTGAATCACATGATTAATCTTTTTGAATATACGGAATCTTTGGGCAACGCAGGATATGAGGTAATTCAATTAACATCATTAAGAAATCTTCAGTCAGTAGCTATGACTTCAAAGATGATTCTGCAAACAACGGGTGTCTACTTTGATGACCTTATCAATATGATAATTCCTATTTTTAATATGGATCATCAGGTTTTATTTGATATTGATGAATGGGAACGAGAACATGAGTCAGAAGGTAGGTTGTACACCACGAAAGCTGCTTATGAGGAAGCTCGTGTTGCAATGTATGCTCTTGGAGATTTGATAAAGTCTTATACTGGAGCCTATGATGAGATTGATAAAATACTGGATACTCATAATAAGGTTATTGATGGCCTAAAAGCAACGCTTGTTGAAAAAGAAGTGTCAACAAATGACATTAAATTTATCAGTTACAAAATGCCGCGTGTTCTTCTTTTCGAGAACGAAAGATATACTCTGGTTGATTCAATTAATATGGCAAATGAGCAATCTCTTGAATCTCATGAAGTTCGCTTTATTAATTGTAAGCATCCTACGACATCAAATGAAGCGTTCACTTATCCTGATGGGGTTCTTGTCCATGATGCTGTAAAACGATGGATAGGTGGCGAGATGAGATTCCATTTAAAAAATATTGTAAAAGGTCGAAAAACCTTATTAGTTCGTCGGACAGATATTCTGAAAGGAAATTATAGCGTTGATGTGAAATATGAGGACAAAAGCTTAAAGACTCTTGTTATTGACGGCACGGATTCTCAAAACAGATGGCGTAATGTTTTTGTTATTTTTGATGAAGGTGAGATTAACAAATATACTCCTGAACTTTCTTTTGACATTGGGGGCCAGGGGAGAGACAATTCTGGTACAATCTGGGTTTATCAGTTATTATAAAATTGGGGAATAAGAATGGGATATAAATATTGTTCGGAAGGGCATATAATGGATCCATCTTGGAAGTATTGCCCTGTTTGTCTGGCTCCGTTAGCGGGGTGGCTTTTAACTCTCGATAAAGAGGGCAAGGCTCATAAGTTTTATACAATTCATGAAGGAAAGTCTTTTTTAGGAGCGGGGGCTGATTGTGAGCTTCGTGTTCTTGGACAGGGATTAAGTCGTCAACAAGCCTATATTACAATAATTGACGGATTGTGTAATATTGTTGATATGGGAAATGGCGATTGTATGAAGGTAAATGATGTCGAGACAACTCGCTCGTCACTTATTGACGGTGATTTGATTCAATTTGGAGAAGCTGTTTTTAAGATAAAATTGTTATAGGTGTTCTTGTATGAGGTTGTATCGCAGATTTGTCTTTTTGTTTATATTCATATTTTCTTGTGTTCTTGCTATTGAAGCAGAAGAAAAGCAAAACTTAAATGTTAAAATTGAGCAGATTATTTCCAAGGATTACCCAGAAATGACTGCTTATACGGTAATAAAAAACAATAAGGGAGAGCTTATTTCTGGATTAGCTCCCGGGCTTTTTTCATTCAGAATTGATACTGCTGAAATAAAAGTAAAATCAAAGATAGTTCCTTTTTCTATGTCGGATGAGGGCGTTGACTATACGATAATGATTTCAAACAACGGCATTATGGAAGGAGAGCCTTTTGATTTTCAAAAGAATGCCCTGCTGAAATTCGTGGAGTTGATGTCAGACCGAGATACGCTTTCCATTTATACTATTGGAGAGGATGCAGGTGAAGTTGTCCTTGATGTTACGAACAAGACATTTGATTCTGCGGTTATCAATAAAATAGAGTTATCCGAAGGTCAGCCGCGATTGTATGATTCTATTATGAATCTTATTAGGAAGGTTGAGCAGAAAAAAGGAAAGAGAAAAGTTGTCATTATTCTTTCTGATGGTCGAGACCAGAACAGTCGTTTTTCAAAAGACCAGTTGATTGAGACTTTAAGCAACAGCGGACTTCCTGTTTATACGGTTGGAATGAAAGTCCTTTCTAACCAGTCATTAAGCAATCTTGATGAGATTTCTCAGTTAACTGGTGGTACATACTATTATAGTACGCGATTCAAAGATATTCCTGATAATTTAAAAAAAGTTGTTGACTGTATTAAGCAAAGTTATATAGTCAAATTAAAGGTAAAAAATGTAAAAGGTGATGATCAGGCTCATTTATTAGAGATTAAGGTAGAGGAAACTGAGTCAAAGGGTCGAGGCGTTAAGACTTTTATTGCGGTAAAGCATCCGATTCCTCGCTGGTTGCAGTTAGTATTTTTAGCTCTTGCTATTATTCTTTTTGTCGGTGTAATTGTTCTTTTGATTGTTAAGAAAAGCCTAAAAAGGAAAAGTATGGGAATTACTAGGCGAAGATGTCCTGATTGCAGAAGCATTATGAAAGATAATTGGGAAAGCTGCCCATTTTGCAAATATATGCCAGAGCTTGCAAGAAAGAAATCAAAGAAAAATAAGGGAAAGAAATAATTGAATAATATGGTGGTTCCTGGCATATATGTTCAGGAGCAGCAATATAATTTAAATTCTCTAAAGATTGACAATCGGTGTCTGTCTGGTTTTGCAGGTATTACCGAATGTGGTCCTATAAATACTCCTGTAAAAATTAGGAGTTTTGACGAATATCTAAAAGTTTTCGGAGGTTTTGATACTGCCGGTATTCTTCCTTGTTCAATTTATAATTATTTCCGATGTGGTGGAAAAGAATGTGTTGTCGTTAGAATTGCGGATGAAAAAACTGCGGCTTGTGCGAAGTTAAAGATAAAACAGAATCGTGGAAAGATAGAATTTGAGGCTAGTTCTCCTGGACATTGGGGGAATTATATTTCGGCAAGCATTTGGAAAGAAGACGAGAAGTACTTTTCTGTCTCTTTAACATATCAGGCAAAAACTGAAAACTTTATTCATCTTTCATGTGATAAAAATGACGAACGCTATATTGTAACATATATAAATGCTCGCTCTTCATTATGTAAGGTTAAAGTAAAGGGCTTTGCCACTGTGCCAGCTCCTGTATTTATGCGGAACTTTTCGTCAGGAAATGATGGGATTGCCGATTTGAAAGCAGGAAATTATATTGGCTATTATAATGGGCTTAATGATTATGCTGGTATAGGTTGTTTTGAGAGTTTTGATGATATTTCATTAATTGCTGTACCGGATATATGCTGGCTAAAAAAGCCGGAAGATATGCAGTCTGTGCAGATGGCTCTTATTGCACAGGCAGAACGTTTCCCAAATCGATTTGCGATTCTTGATGTTCCTGAGCAATTGGACATCATAGGGGCGGCAAATTGGGTAAAAAGAATGACAAGTTCATTTGCTGCGGCATATTATCCATTTATAGATATTACGGATCCATTGGATAGAACAGGTATTGGAACTATTCGTGTGCCTCCAAGCGGTGCTATTTGTGGGTGTATAGCTGCGACTGACGGCGAAAAAGGTGTTTTTTGTGCTCCGGCCAATTGTTTGATAGATGGAGCTGTAGGTTTATCAAATTCTCTGACAATCGGGGAACAAGAAATATTGTATACATCAAGAATCAATTTCTTAAAATATTTCCCCGGAAGAGGAGTAAAAATTTGGGGTGCGAAAACATTATCTTGTGAAAAAGAATGGGAACAGATAAATGTCAGGAGAACTTTCAGTCGTGTATGCAAGGCACTAAAAGAAGGAACTCGATGGGCTGTCTTTGAGCCAAATGATAAAAATTTGCGAAAAAGGCTTGTAAGGCAAGTTTATGGTTTTTTATTAAATCTTTGGCATGACGGCTATTTTGCCGGAAGCACTCCAGAGCAGGGCTTTTATGTAAGATGCAATGAGGAAATAAATCCTCCTGAAAATATAGACGCTGGAATACTGACTTTTGAAGTAGGATTGGCAATTATCCATCCAGTTGAATTCTTTAAGATTGTACTGACAGCAGAAAAAGATGGAGCAAGCGTATACTTGCAAGAATAGCATAATAAAAAGGAGAATGTTATTATGGCAGACGATGGAAAAATTACTTCATATTTATTCACTGTAGAAATTGATGGAATTGAAACTGCAAGATTCCAGAAATGCGAAGGTCTTGAAGCCGAAACCTATGTCTATGAGGTTGAAGAAGGGGGCTTAAATAATACGACTCACAAGTTTTATGGTCGCACAAGATATCCGAATATTATTTTGGAAAAGGGTATTACAGACAATGATGACCTCTTTAAGTGGTATAAAGAAACATTGCTTGATGACCAGAAAATTGAACGAAAAAATGGTTCAATTATTTTAAAAGATATAGAAAATAATGAGGTAAAGCGTTGGAATTTCTTTAGGGCATTCCCATGCAGATGGATTGGTCCAAGACTGGAAACAAATATGGGTAGCGAATATGCTGTTGAAAGAATTGAAATAACTCATGAAGGTCTGGCACTGGATAGTAACTAATAAAAAAAAAGGGAGTATAGATTATGGCACTGGAAAAAGCGGTTATTAGTAACTTGGATAAAGGCGAAGATATAGCGGTAATGTTTAATCCAAAAGAATATGTTATGGAAAAAAAGACTCCTTGGAGTGAAGTTAATGTTTTTGGAATGGATGCTCCGCCGGTGCAATTTACAATGGGAGAAAGAAAAAGACTGAGCATGGAGCTTTTTTTTGATACTTCGGAAGATAAGACCGATGTTCGCAATTATACTTCCAAAGTTGAGGAGCTTATGCTTGTGAATGCTCAGGAACATAGACCTCCGCTTTTAAGATTTAGCTGGGGAAGTCTCAGTTTTGATTGTGTATTGGAAGACCTTGTTCAGCGTTTTACACTTTTTGATAATAGCGGGCTTCCTCTACGGGCAATTCTTAAAGTTGTATTCAAAGAGTATTCAACAGCAGCGACACAATTATCAAATACAAGGCGTGAATCTGCCGATCATACAAAAAGAATGGCATTAAGAGAAGGTGAGACTCTCAGTTCTATCAGTGCCCGGGAATATAATGACAGCCGAAAATGGCGAGCCATTGCAGATGCTAATAACATTGATGATCCTGAAAATGTTATGCCGGGAACAATAGTAGAACTTCCGCCCCTTTATTAGAATTAAAGGAGATGTAGCCGACGATGTCATCAGAGAACAAAACGCTGACCCCGATATGGATAGTCTATGCGGACGGAGCGAGGCTTCCCTGGAAGTATGAGGGGGCATTGAAGAAAATCAGAGTTTCTGACAGGCTTAGCTCAATCGGAACTGCGAGCCTTGTCTTCGGTATGTCAGCGCTGGACTTTGACAATGACGATGTATTCTCCGAAGGAAGCGAGGTCTCGGTTCATCTGGGCTACAAAGACGATGTCGAGGAAGTTTTCTCAGGCGAGGTAACGGGCTTCGTGCCGCGGTTCGGTGAGTACGGCGCACCCCAGATGGAAGTCCAAATAGAAACAAAACTGCACAGGCTGGACAAAGGCATACGCGCAAAGGCATTTGAAAGCAAGACAACAGCCCAGATTATAAAAGAAATCATCACAAATCATAATCTGAAAGCCGAGGTCGAGGAATTCGGCCCGAAGCACAACTACACGGAGCAAAGGAACATCACTGACTATGACTACATCACTCAGCTCGCCTGCAAGTACGGGAAGGCGGTCTGGTGTCAGGGCAGCACTGTTTATGTAAAAACTGAAATAACGCCGAGCGACGACGACGTAATCCTCGAATGGGGAAAGTCGATAATCAGCGCAAGGGCAAAGACGAGCATGACAAAGCAGCTTTCTGCTGCGACCTGCACGGGCTGGAGCATTATGGACTGCAGGGGCTTTGCGGCGACGGCCACGATGAAGGACATCCCGCTCAAAATCGGGGGCGAATACTCTTGGGAGGACAACTCGAAGGGCTACGACCCGAAGAAAATCGAGCAGATTACCACCGAAGAAATTATCGACGAGGAAGACGCGGCGGCAGTCGCAAAGGCGTACATCCAGAACCGCTCGTTCAAGTTCCAGAGCTGCGACATAAAGACACAGGGGAACTACCGCATAAAGCCGGGCAACCGCCTCACGGTGAAATATATCGCGAAGCAGAGCGACGGCGAGTACCTGATTGAGAGCGTGGAGCACACGCTAGACATGCAGGGCGGATTCATAACGAGATGCCATCTTAAAAGGAACTTCTGCGGAGTAAGCAACAACAGAAGCATAAGCGCAATCGACAGGGAACGGATAGACAGCCATGGCTCAAATGCACAGGAAGAGACCGCAGCATCAACCTCTGCGGGCGGAAACCATGAAGAAACGCAGAACGACACAGAAGAAAGCAACGCAGAAGAAAAGAACCCTTCAATCACAAATCCGCACTGGGAAGATGAAAACGGCAAGACACTTACAAAAGCCCTGGTCGGCGATGAAGTTTTTCTTTGCGCCGATGTAACGGACATTGCAGACGGAGCGACAGCAAAAATAAATATTGTTGAGAAAGACGACGATGGCAACGATGATTTTGTCGCGGAGCTGAGCACGTCTGTACAGGAAGGAAAAATCCGCCGCAAGTGGAAAGTCATATACACAGAGGACACTGACGACACCGAAAGCCAGAAAGAAATGGAAGAAAAAGGCTACACCTTGCCTGAATATGCATTTACTGTTGAATGTGATGGGATTGTTAGCGAGGAAAGCGGAAAGTTGGATGTTATGGGGTGGATAAGAACGAGGATTTTAGACAAGAAAAATAAACGACCTGTAAAAAATATGCCTTATAAAATTTATTATGATGACGGTACGAAAGAAACAGGAACTACAGATGGTGAAGGATATTTAATAAAGTATAATCTCAGAAAAAAATATAAATATATAGAATTGGAGTTTTAATATGACCAAAATAAAAATAAAACCAAAATTAGGAATTGAGGATGAAATTCAAATTGATACTCCTGTGCAGCGATATATTATTATTTCGTGCTTTCGAGGAGGTTCATCAGAGGATATTGGAACTGGATTTATTGATGCGGCAAATACTCTCAGAAAAAAACTTGAGAAAGAACTCGATTCATATAAAGCCAACATTAATATAGAAATTTATAATATAGACAGCATAACAACTTTAGTTGGCATTATAAATAAAGGCAATATAAAGCAGTTGGATATCTTCTCTCATGGAGGTACAGAGCATTTAGTTATAGGCTCTGGAGAAGGTATTGGTAAAAGAGAGCTGTTATATGCATCAGATTTATCAAAATTTAATAAAGATTCATTTTTGAAAGATGCAATCATAACATTTTGGGGATGTAAAACGGCTTCGAATCCTAGTAGGTTTAGAAAGTTTATTGGAAAAAAATGTATAGCTGAAGAATTTGCTAACTATTTTAAGAAATGTAAAGTTGTTGGTTTTACAGGAGGCGCAATTCAGGCTTCTAGTCCAACATCCAAACCTGATATTAATTTTATTCATAAACAAGGTGATGATGTATGGTTTGTGACCTGGGGAACTGTAAAAATATTTTATGAAGACTAGATTAAAAAAAAATATAACTTTTTTACTTTTTAGTATTATCTTTCTTTTTCTCATATTTATGGCTAGAGATGAAATCTTCTGGAAAATTTTAGTTCGGGAAAGAAACTATGATATTGGAAATTACGAACAAACTGGAACTCAATACATGCCATTATCTTGCATGTATTTTTGCAGGGATTCTAAAAATAAATTTTTAATTTCAAAATTTGGAAAAACTAGAAATGTTCAGATTGAGTTTTTAGGCTGTCCTTTATTTGAGGGCGATTTAGCCTGGTGCATTTGGAGCAATAACACTTTGAGCGAAAAAGATTATGAAAATATCATTCAAAAATTTAATATGAATACGGGATTTGGAGTTTTTCAGTACATTTATAAGAATGAAAAACATAAAAAGGATGTTTTAAATTACATCTTTGAGAATTCTCAAATGAGATAGACAGGGAGCGGTCAGAGACTCACAGTATGGAATCAGAGACAAGCATAGCCTCGTCAGCATGCGTAATGTTTGGCGCAACAAATAATAAGTCAAATTTCTGTACAGACTGTGGTAAAAATGTAAAGAAAACGGACTTATCAGAAGGAGTATATTAAGTGAAAAAAAGAATATTGTTATTTATAATATTTTTTTGTACTTTTTGTTTTAGTGGAGAAAATTTAATGAATAAAATACAATTTGAACCGAATGAGTTTAATGCTCTTCCATAATAATTGGAATAATTATATTTGGGATGAAAATGAAAATGCATGCTGCAATAAAATATCTGAAGTCAACAAAATATCAATAAATTTACCATCAAAAATTTACGTAAATAATAATATTGTACAACAGATGCCTGTACCAATTTGTATATCTTATTACATAACTGAAAAACGAATATATAAATACAGTGAAAAAAAATATGAATTGACTTTATATATAAAACAACAGCTTGATGAAAAAAAGACAGAATGGCTTAAGTATCCAGTTGAAAAAAAGGAATTCATTGACTATTCCATGCAAGAAATAACAGCGCTTTCACCAGATTTTGAAGCAGAAGAAAACGAACGGAATATGTTAATAAAACAATATAAATCTCTTTCTGATAGGGAACTTAATGATGGGTATGTTTATGGAGGAAACATAACATTTAATATTTCTGACTATATTAATTTTCCATTAGAACAAGGAAAGTATGAGATATTTATTACAAGAAATAACATTGAAAGTGAGCATAAGATTATACAAGTTATTTATATGTAATAATTAAAGACCAAAATTAAAAACGTAAATCACGTCTGGCGACGGCGAGTATCTTGTCCAGTCAGTGGAGCATGACTTCAGCGCACAGGACGGATACTTCACAACGTGCCATCTTAAAAGGAACTTCTGCGGAGTAAGCAACAACAGAAGCATAAGCGCAATCGACAGGGAGCGGATAGACAGACAGGGTACAAATGCACAGGGAGAGACCGTAGAGGCAACCTCATCAGGCAGCGGAAATCAGGCGGAAACGCAGAACGACACAGAAATCACATCTGCTGAAAAAACTCCAACTATCTCAAACCCGCGCTGGGAAGCTGCAGACGGTCAGACAATCGCAAAAGCACTTGTCGGCGATGAGGTCTACCTTTGTGCCGATGTGACGGACATTGATGAAGGAGCGACCGCGACTATCAGAATCGTAGAGAAGGACGATGACGGCAATGACGATGATTTGGCGACTCTCACCGACAAAGTACAGGACGGAAAAATCCGCTGTGATTGGAAAGTCGTTTATACAGAGGACAATGACGACACCGAAAGCCAGAAAGAAATGGAAGAGAAAGGCTACACTTTGCCTGAATATGCGTTCACGGTTGAGTGCGATGGTGTGAAGAGCGAAGAGTCTGGACAGTTAGATGTCATGGGGTGGATAAAAAAGCAGTTTAAATATAAGAAAACAGGAAAGCCTCTCGCTAACATGAATTTTACAATATATCTTCTAGATGGTTCTGAAATAAATGGGACAACTGATTCCGATGGAATAGTTGATGTAAAAGACTTAAAAATGGGTGAATACTTTATTGTATTTGAGGACTAAATATGGCAAATAAATCAAAAAAAATTACAATAAGTTTAAGAGAAGAACTTATAAAGGAAAGAACATGTATTTGGAATTATACTGCAAAGATTTTACGACAATATGGGCTAAAAAAAAGTACGTCGGCTCAATTAATATTTATAAAGTGGTTAAAAGAAAACAATAAAACCATAATAGAAAATGAGCATATTTTAAAAAATAGACATATAATTACACCATCTTCGAAAAAAGATCTTATATATATTATTGGAATCAATGAACTCCTGTTTAGCCAAAATCCAGAGTTTTTTGATGTTTATCCTGAAATAGAAGAAAATCTAGTAATTATTGGAGCTAATGTATGGAGGGGTGGAAATGCAAAAGGATACGTTCAAGGTATTTTTGGCTTTGATGTTGATTATCGTTCAAAAATGATGTTCGTACATCAAGCGTTAAGAGAAGTTCGAAAGAATAATACAAAAAAATGGACAGTTTTAATTTGTAAAGAGGGGTATACAAAATCCCAGATGCATGCAATTGAAAAAGCCTTTTATGATAAAAATATAATGCGTGACAGTGTATTAAATATTTTAATACTTGACGGAATGCAATCTTCTATAATTGATAAGATGATTAATTATATAAACTATGGTGATTTAGAATTTAATGAATATAACAAGCGAAGAAAATATGTAAAAGTATCACATATTTCTATATATAGTCATGGAATGCCTAAAGGATTCTATTTTTGGTTAGATGAGCATCCTCGTGGAGGTAGTGGAAAATGCTTCGATAATAATAGTATTTCAAAACTAAAAGAAAGTGCGTTTACAAAAAATTCAGAAATTTACAGTTATGCTTGTAGAACAGGAATTGGAAATTCGGATATTGATGAGGAATGGAATTTTAAAGATGACTTGATGGTAGATAAAAGCGTAGCACAAGCATTAGCTAATGCGACAGGCGCAACAGTTTACTCTTATCTTAAACGAACTTCCTATGAAGATACCTTAGTAAAACCTGATGATAGAAATATTGTTGAAAAATGGGCAGAAGCTTCCGATCGAGATAAAGAAAATCCGATTTATAAAAAATTACATGAAATATGGGAAACTGATAATTATAAAGTAGATGGTGATATTTTTTACCCAGAAGGTGCATTTAATCCTGTAAGAGCATATTCTACACCTAAAAACTTACCTGATGAAATGATTGAATACAAAAGAAAATAGAATTTACACGAGGATATACAATGAAAAAGAAAATTTTTTTAGGTATTAATACATTTCTTTTGGTTACCGTTTTAATTAGCCTTTTCTTGCCGATTGATAGCCTTTATATTTATGCAATTAACATTGGATTGGGCATTTTATCATTATTCTTTATTTTTGCAACTTTTTTTATAAAACGGGAAAAGCAGTTTTTATTTTTATTTTTGCTTCAATTTGGGGGGCTTCTTTTTTGTCTTTTATTAATTGGATGTCATTATAGTCCTTATAGAATAGGTTGGAAATTTTATCTGTGCATATTGATTTTTCCAATTTCTTTTTCAGAGTTCAGTTTGGCAAATCAATTAGTATTAAATAAGAGAAAAGTTTTATTATTCTGTTTTATCATTTTACAATCTTTTATTTTTGTTAAATCTTTGTTCTTCACCCAATTCTACGAATTCGAAGGAAATAAAGAATACGGTGAGGATATTCGGAATTTTTCAGAAAATGGGCAATATAAAGTTTTGAATCAGCATAAATTGTTAAATAAAAATCCTGAAAAACTTACTGATGAAGACTACAATGCGATAAGTTCACTAATAAACTCTTCAGATTGGTTAAAAGATAATTATCCAAAGTATTCCAATATATCTGCAAATTCTCTTGATGTAGAATGTATTAAAAAGAACATAAAATACAGTTTTTCTGTGATTCATTTTAACGAGTTTTTCAAAGCTGATTTTTACAAACTTTCTATACCATTAGAAAAAAGGTGGAAGAAAATTTCTGTATATATTCCTAAAGGAGAGTTTTATTTATCTGCAGAAGATTTTCTTACATATGAGAAGTATTACAATATTATTCCAAAAGAAACAAGCTATACTTGTTATAAAGGGCTGGGGTTACCATATAATCAAAAGACATATGAATCTTATATCAATAATTATTTCAATTGATATTATAAACCATTTATAACAAAATGGATTTATGAAGATGATATAAAAGGCGAATTATGAAAAAAAGAATCATATTATATTCAAGTATTCTTGCTGTATTGCTGTTTATAATTTTGATAGTTGGTAATTTTTTCTATAATTTTAATGCATTAGCAGTAGATACAATAGAGTTGCCCCAAAATGATAAAACAGATTCAGAAATACTAAAACTAGGGAAAGCCTTCAAATACACAATTGATGAGTATAATAAAATTCTAACAAGAGAATTGTATTTAGCAAATCCATCTGGTTTTATGAATTGTAAAATTGGCGAATTACTACATATATGTTCGATGAGAGATTTGCTACAAACTTGTTCTATATTTAACTTTGAAATGAGAAAAGCAAATGATGATTTAGTGAATCATTTTATTACTGGAAATGGGGGGGGGGAGTTTACTTCACCAATTTTAACTAATGAAGTAAGGAAAAATAAGTCTACTAAAAATTATGTAAATTTTGCAGTTACTACAATAAAAAAGTATCTAAAAAAGTATAATGGAGACATTTACGAATTAATAAAAGATAATTCAATAAATAATGAATTTCAGATGAATGCAACATTTCCTAAATTTGAAAATCCCTTTACAGGACTAATGATTGCGATTCATGTAACTCATGGAAATAATATTAAAATTACAAATACCAAAATAGAAAATAATGTTTTAAAATGTAAGTTAGAATTTGATATTTTTGATCATTATGGACTAAATAGTGACGATTTAAATTGTTCTAAAATTAAAATAAAATTTAAAGATCTTGCTGGATTTAGGGCATGGTATTATTTACAACATTCTGTAAATTATAAAGGTAAATTCAAACCTTTTATAACACATGCAATTTTTTATGAGGACTTAGAAATAAAATTATGAAAAGAATTTATATATTTATATTGTTTTTAATTTTAATATTATTAACTAGTTGCAAGAAAAAACAAATGCAAATTAAAGAATTGGATTTTTATGATTATATTTATGCAAAAAATACAAGAGTGAAGGGGTATTTAGTTAATAACTCTTCAAAGAATTTATATGACCTTGAAAAATATCTTTATAATTATACAGAAAAAATTCTTTGTAAAGATTTTATTCAAGAATCGGAAGAAAAACTAGATAATCACAATTTAGGTAGTAATGACAAAACAATAGAAATAGATTTTTTCAGAGTATCAAAGGAAATTCCCTGGGAAATTAAAAATGAATATATTCCTCCTTATCACTTGGGGGAAGGAAATCCTTCAGATTGGATTGGAAGGTTTATTTACAGTTTTAATACGAATCAAATATGCTATTACTATGTTTGTACTCGTTCAAATTCATTACTTAAATATGGACAAATAATAAAGCATATTGAGTACAAACAATAAAAAACAATATATATGATTCCTAATTTGATAATGAATAAAAATCTTACTAAAAACAAAAAAGGAGTCTTTTCTTGTGAACTTGTTTTTGATTTTTACGATCACTTTGGATTGGATTCAGGAGATCTTATCTCTTTTGATAATACTCCTCTTAGGACGGGATTTCAAGGATGGTATATTTTGCAACATTTAAGTGAATGCAATACAGGTTGTAAAGCGTTTGTAAATCATGCAACTTATGAAAAAAAATTGGAGCTTAAAATTGAATAATAAAAAAATAAAGCCAATTTTGTTTATTATTTTTAGCATTATCCTTACATTGTTTTTTGGTATTATAAGACTGTGGATTATTTTGGCAAGACCTGATATTACTTACAGGGGAAGTAAAATTGTGCCTCAAGGAGATATAATATATTTAAACAAAATAAACATAAGGTATTTACATCAAGATATTATCTATAAAAATAGTAATACTTGTTGGAAGCATTATATTATAAAAAAGAATCATCTTTCAAAAGAAAATTTAAAAAATCAATTATTTGACTATTGTAAAGCTTATTATGAAAGTAATAAAAATTACAATGAGATTGTATTTTATTTTTATCAAGAGTCACTAAGCTAAGCCCTTTGTCCAGACATTTTGTCTGAAAAATAACGAATTTTATGCAGCCATCTTGTTGATGATTGCCGAAGGAAAACTTCCTTCCCTGTATACTTCGTCAGGAGTCTTGTAATCCAAGCCCTGATGAATTCTTTCATTGTTGAAGAACCTCACGAATTCTCCAAGCAGTTTTCGGAGTTCTTCTTCGGATCTGTAATCCCGGAGAAAAATCCATTCATATTTCAAAGTACGCCAGGTTCGCTCTACAAAGATGTTGTCCTTGCATCTTCCGATTCCGTCCATGCTGATTTCAACATTGTAGGATTTCAGAAGCCCGATGAACTCTCCGCTGGTATACTGGGAACCGCAGTCCGTGTTGAATACTGCCGGAACCCCGTATTTCTCAAAGGCTTCCCTCACGCATTCCAGGCAGAAATCTGTCCTCATGCTGTCCGAGAGCCGCCAGCTCAGAATCTTCCGGCTGTACAAATCAATCACGGCCGTAAAATACATCATGCCCCATGGAGTCTTGATGTAAGTGATGTCTGTCGCCATTACCTGGTTCGGGAACGCGATGAACTTGTTCCGCAAGAGGTACGGGAACTTTCCGTATGGCGCTTTTCCGCTTCTTGTGGTCTTGAAGACAGGCTTCTGGCCTTTGATTCCAAGTTCCTTGTACAGGTTGCGGATAAACTTTTCTCCAGCCCAGTCGTACCCGAGTCTTTTCAGATGCTTTGACATCTTTTTGTAACCATAGGTACTGTGAGTTGACCACTCATTGATTACAATTTTTGCACGATTGAGCCTTGTTTTGTTTTCCCCAGCCTTCTTTTTCTGTCGTTCTGCTTCAAATCTGCGGCGCTCATAGTAAGTTGCCCGTGGAAGTTTCAGTATCCGGCACTGTTCAAGTACAGACAGCCCGACTCCATTTTTGTCATGCATATCTTTTTGAACAAGCTGCCATGATGCTAGTCCAGATGAAGCTTTTTTTTTAGCAAGTCAACCTCGAGCTGTTTCTTTCCTAATGAGGCGAGCATTTCATCCTGCTTTGCCCGTAGCCTTTCATTCTCTTCACGGAGGGCTTTCTGTTCGTCTGTCTCAAGTTTTCCTTCCAGAAACTGCTCCATCCATTCAGACAGTGTGCTTGGTGCAATGCTGTACTTTGCAGCGACCTCCGCCTCTTTAGCTCTCTTTTTAAGAGCCTCTTTTGCGACTTCGAGTTTGAACTTGTCTGAAAAATCCTTTCTTTTTCTTCCCATGAATTTGTCCTACCTTGACCTTAGCACAAATTCGTTGTTTTTTCTCCTCCGTGTCTAAATCTGAGGCTTATTATACACCTACGATTCCTTGGTTTTGGAATAATAGTGGTTATTTCCCAGATTTAGAAATGAATTCTGAATATTGCATATTTGCTTTTTATGTTAACGATGATGGTATAAAAATCAGCGATTGATACCTCAAAGATCTACTGCTTTATAGAATTTTTACAAGATACAAAATATTCTTTCCAGCCCTGCCATAAATCCTTCGTGATACATCGTGTACCTGCCTGACTTCGAGGAAATCCGGCGATGTACACGATGTATCTCGCTTTCTCCGTTCCGAATCACGGAAATACATGATGTATCGTATCCGTCAATTCTAGCCTTGCTTAGCTAAATCCATCCATTCACCACGGAACTGGAACGATGTGATTTCTATGTTCCATGGGCGAACTTGTAAAGCATAGAATGAATGAAAAGAATTTATCTATTTCTCAAATTTTGTATCACAGGCTAAGTGGTTTTGATGCTCTTAAGAAAAAAACAAATAGATTCAAACAAGGCATATCCATCATAAAATACCAGCAAAAAACTGGTGAAATAAAGAAAGATATTGCAATGAGATATTCGATTGCTGGTGTTATACACGGATTACTAAGTGATGAGAATATTTCAAAAGATGCTATGTTCTGGAGTCATGGAATTGAGAAGGAAGATTCTTATGAAAAAACAATTTCATTTGGAACTTGTGATTTTTGGAAATTGACAGATAAATGGGTAAAGGAGCATAATAATCAAAGATGACCATAAACAAAAAGAAAATAGCAGTTTTTTTACTTTTACTGATTTCTAAGGTCTTTGCAAATGAACTTTATAATGACAATAAAACATCTTTATCTGTAGAAGAACTTTCAAAAGGTGAATTTGAAATTGTTTATAGTTATAGCAATGAACGATTAGAATTACACGAAATAAGTCCGACAGGTTATAATTCCTATTGGATTTCAGATGATATTTTAAGACTCGATTTTGGAAGCCCTTTTGCTCCCGATGTTCGTTCGTACTTTTTTTCAAAAAAATTAAAAAAAATTTCAAAACGGAAAGACTTTGCAACAGCAATTGTTGATTTAGAAAATTATAAAGTTTTATGTGCAGATATAGAAATTATATAGAAGATTTTTTTTCCGATAACAAAAGAATTGTGTCATTACCAATAAATGCATATGTAAGTGCTTGTAAATTTTTTATTGTTGATGATAAATCTTTTTTCAAGAATAATAATTTAACACTTTTCTATCTTGCAAAAGATGAGTCGATACAAAATATAATGATAAAACTTGATTGATAGGAAATGTAAAAAACTTGTTCATTTATCTGTATATTCTTACACAAAGACTATAACCAATAAATATGCTATAATCAAAACTAAGGTAAACAACGATGTCATCAGAGAACAAAACGCTGACCCCGATATGGATAGTCTATGCGGACGGAGCGAGGCTTCCCTGGAAGTATGAGGGGGCATTGAAGAAAATCAGAGTTTCTGACAGGCTTAGCTCAATCGGAACTGCGAGCCTTGTCTTCGGTATGTCAGTGCCGGACTTTGACAATGACGATGTATTCTCCGAAGGAAGCGAGGTCTCGGTTCATCTGGGCTACAAGGATGATGTCGAAGAAGTTTTCTCAGGCGAGGTAACGGGCTTCGTGCCGCGGTTCGGTGAGTACGGCGCGCCCCAGATGGAAGTCCAAATAGAAACAAAACTGCACAGGCTGGACAAAGGCATACGCGCAAAGGCATTTGAAAGCAAGACAACAGCCCAGATTATAAAAGAAATCATCACAAATCATAATCTGAAAGCCGAGGTCGAGGAATTCGGCCCGAAGCACAACTACACGGAGCAAAGGAACATCACTGACTATGACTACATCACTCAGCTCGCCTGCAAGTACGGAAAAACGGTCTGGTGTCAGGGCAGCACGGTTCATGTAAAGACGGAGATAACGCCGAGCGACGACGATGTAATCCTCGAACGGGGGAAGAGCATAATCAGCGCGAGGACAAGGACGAGCATAGCAAAGCAGCTTTCGGCAGCGGCCTGCACTGGCTGGAGCATCATGGACTGCCGTGGCTTCGCGGCGACGGCTACGATGAAGGACATCCCGCTCAGAATCGGGGGCGAATACTCTTGGGAGGACAACTCGAAGGGCTACGACCCGAAGAAAATCGAGCAGATTACCACCGAAGAAATTATCGACGAGGAAGACGCGGCGGCGGTCGCCAAAGCCTACATACAGAACCGCTCGTTCAAGTTCCAGAGCTGCGACATAAAGACACAGGGAAACTATCACATAAAGCCGGGCAACCGCCTCACGGTGAAATACCTTGGAAGGCACAGCGACGGCGAGTATCTTGTCTACTCAGTGGAGCACGACTTCAGCGTTCAGGACGGATACTTCACAACATGCCATCTTAAAAGGAACTTCTGCGGAGTAAGCAACAACAGAAGCATAAGCGCAATCGACAGGGAACGGATAGACAGACAGAGCGCAAATGCACAGGGAGAGAACGCAGCATCAACCTCTGCAAGTGGAATCCATGAAGAAACGCATAATAATTCAGAAAATACATCTATTGAAAAGAATTCTCAGACTTCATCAGAGGAAAATTCTCAGGCAGATAACAATAATCCAATTGTAGCGGATAATAATGAAGAAATATTATATGATTTTGGAAAAGTAAATGAAATGTACCGAAATTGGAATCAGCAGGATGCTGCTTGGAAAGCATTATTATTATCAAATGATGAGAATGATACTATGAGTTTACATGGCTGTAAGATAGTTGCGGCTGCAAAACTAGTTTGTTCAGTATCAAATAATAGCGAATTTTCTCCTAAGCGTTTTGTTGATAAAAATGATAGAATTATTGATAAAAATGGAAATCTATCACAAACTGAAATAATGACCGCCATAAAAAAGGCAAATCCAAATATTGTTGTGAAGGCGGACTATTTTGAAAAGCAATTAAACGAATCTACATTGAAAAGATTAAAGAAAGATTCTGAATATGAACATTATATCCTTGGCCGAGCAAATGTTGGAGGTGGCCTTGGACAACATTGGGTAGTTATAGAAGATTATAAAGTTCTTCCTAATGGAACAATAGAATACAAAATTGTACCGTCAAGCAAAAATGATTCAGGAAGAGTATTTACATCAGATCCGAAATTTGCAACAGATAAGAAAAAAGCCTGTATCAATAAAATTGAAGTATATTCAATAAAAAGAAATTAAATTCTAAGGAGTATTATTATGAGAAAAACAAAGAAAATTATAGCTTTGATTTGTGCAATTTTTATATGCCACATGGCATTTTCAAATCCGAAACTGTCTGCTGACCAAAAAAAAATGGGAAATCTACTTGTTCGTATAAATCAAAATTTTATGCTTTCGGAACCATGTTTGGCATTTAATCCAAACATAAAAAAAGTATATGTAACAACGATAACATATTCAGATATAAAAAATGGTGTTGTAGATTTTGGCGATTGGGACGCACTGGCAACTTCCATCATCTATACCTTTAATAAGAATTTAATAAACTTAACAGAATCTGTGGCTTTTTATAAGGAAGAAATAGAACAAAAAATATGGTATAAACTTATAATTGAAGATGACAAAATGAGGGTCGGTGAACTTATTAATTGTTATGATGAAAATGGGCGATTGCATCCGGACTGGGGAGTATACTGGACTTATAAGTTTGAAGACAATTTTGTGAAAATTTTAGAAGGAAAAATATATGGAAAAAATGAAATAATGAAAACTGAAAAAGGCTATGACGTATTTTTGTATGGTTCAAATGGAAGAATGAAGAATCTGGTTTTAATCAATGAAAATAAAAAGCAAAGAATAGAAGAAGTTGGAGATAATATGGCTTGGTGGCAATATGAAAAAGGCATCCTTATTGCAGAGCATAACGGCCACAACACTTATCGGTATACTGTTTCCGAGGGAACCGGCGAATATCAAAAAAAAGAAGGCGAAGAATTTAAAACAATAGCAACTCTTGTGCGTAAAGTAGACAGAAACGGGTATTTAACATATCAGAGAATTGAATATCCAAATGGAAAAGGCCAGGAAATTTATATAGGTGAAAAAATGCCTGATATTTCAGGACTAGTAAATAAACTTGATGATAAATAAAAGGAATAAATTTCGATTCTGCAATAGCATTATGGGCTGTTGATGCTTTCTAGCGACGGCGAGTATCTTGTCTACTCAGTGGAGCACGACTTCAGCGTTCAGGACGGATACTTCACAACATGCCATCTTAAAAGGAACTTCTGCGGAGTGGGCAACAACAGAAGTATCAGCGCAATCGACAGGGAGCGGATAGACAGACAGGGCGCAAATGCACAGGAAGAGAACGCAGCGGCAACCTCATCCGGCAGCGGAAACCATGAAGAAACGCAGAACGACACAGAAAACTCATCTGCTGAAAAAACTCCGTCAATCACAAACCCGCGCTGGGAAGATGAAAACGGCAGGACACTTACAAAAGCCCTTGTCGGCGATGAAGTCTTTCTTTGCGCCGATGTAACGGACATTGCAGACGGAGCGACAGCAAAAATAAAGATTGTAGAAAAGGACGACGACGGCAACGATGATTTTATTACAGAACTGAGCACGTCTGTAAATGACGGTAAAATCCGTTGTGATTGGAAAGTCATCTACACAGAGGACAATGACGACACAGACAGCCAGAAAGAAATGGAGGAGAAAGGCTACACCTTGCCCGAATACGCGTTCACGGTTGAGAGTAGCGGAGTTAAGAGCGAAGAGTCAGAACAGCTGGATGTGAGGGGATGGATAAAATTCCAATTAAAGGAAACTGAATCTGATAGAATATTTTCAAATGTTCCTGTGAGAATTCTAAAAGAAGACGGCACAATCATAAAATGTAAAAGCGATGGAAATGGCTATGTATATTTAAAGGATTTATTATTTGGCAAATATTCTATTGAACTGGATGCTAATTAAAAAATTGAGAGGAACTCAAAATGACTGTAGTTTTACGCATGAATATAGAATTTGTTGTTTATGTTGCTTTTAAGGGGGTAATTAATGATACTGATGATTATGTGATTTTGAGGTTGGAAGACAGAGAGCCTGACTATAACCTGCACAATGTTGTCATTGCTCCGCACTGCAAACAAAGAGGAAAATTTGACGGAGCTATATTTAAAGACGGAACGATAGTAAAAGTATCAGCGCACGCTCCTGCCTGGGTAAGCTTTAAAGTATGGAGAAATAGGAAAGGAAAAGTGGAATACAGTATTACAGATAAGGCAAGCAGGGTTATTGATAAAATTGCAAATATAAAAAAGCATTATGAGAATGCATTTAATCACGGGAATTTTGATTATTCAAAAGTATACATAAACCAAAATCTGCCTGGCGCTGAATTAGAAAGCTGGTGGGAAGATGCAGAAGAGGATTGTGGAAATTTTGAGAAATGGGAAAATACTTTTGAAGAAGAAAAGCAGAAACAATTGAGAGAAAAACTTGCAAAAACCTTATGACAATACTTACATATCTAAATCTTTTTTTTATAGTCTTAATATTTCATTTTTGTTCAGATAATTATTCAGCTGAAACAAGGGACTCCATTATTAATGAATTTTCTAGTAATCAAAATGTCGTATCTGTAAATCATTATTATGATACAGAGGATTGGAAAAATGTAATGAGTTTTGATATTACGCTAAAAAATGATGTTCGTATGTATATAGCAGGTTGTCAATATGATAAAAACAATGCTTTAATTTATGAGTCTGTGTATCATATAAATGGATGGCGATTACGAGAAATAATTCATTATGGAACAGAGGATAAATACGATTCAAGTTCAGCCAACAAGAGAGAAATCGAGCTGATGGGAAACTCTGTAAAATACTTGCTTGACAATTATCAAGAACTTTTTGATTTTTATATGAATGTCCCAGAATTTGATCCTGCTCCATATAAAACCCTCAAAGAAACTTTTGATAATGCTCCTGAAAAGTGTATGTATGACATATATGATGAAAATGGCAGAATAATTGGTGTAAGCAAACTGTACAGACGTAGATAAAGCAGAGAATTGGACTATATATTGTATGGAGAAAATCAAAGAATATAATAATTCCAAATTCCCACATCCCATTCTGCCTGTGCATATTGCCCCGGCCTGGCTGTACAACCGCCCCAGTTTGATTGTGCTTACGCCCCAGACAGACTGTATAGCCACTACAGACAAGCTGTATAACAAGCCCGGACAAACTGTAGCGTAAGGCATAGTAGCCTGTACCTTTAGAAATCATATACAATTACTAAAGTGTTAAGCACCATAATCTAGCCACATTGCTTTGTGAATCTAATTTGATTTTTTTTGAAGTCTAGTTAGGTTTGGAATTGAGCGCGCAGGATATAAACTCAAACTGATATTTAAAACACGAATGCTCCAAGCATAATGCATAAATTCTAAGCATATAAAGCTAAAAGGTCAAGATTATTTTTTAGCTATTAACTAAATCACCAGGCCATTGTATAATTCATTGCATACAAAAAGATAAAACAAGAGGTATTGCAAAATGCCAGGAGAGAACAGAACACTTACGCCGGTCTGGATAGCCTATGTTGACGGAGTGAGGCTTGGCACAGGCTACGAGGGCGCGCTAAAATCCATCAGAATCCACGACGGGCTGAACTCAATCGGGACGGCGAGCCTCGTCTTCGACCTGCCCGCCACCGACTTTGACAATGATGATGTATTCTCCGAGGGGAGCGAGGTCTCAGTCCATCTCGGCTACAAAGACGATGTCGAGGAAGTTTTCTCAGGCGAGGTAACGGGCTTCGTGCCGCGGTTCGGTGAGTACGGCGCACCCCAGATGGAAGTCCAAATAGAAACAAAACTGCACAGGCTGGACAAAGGCATACGCGCAAAGGCATTTGAAAGCAAGACAACAGCCCAGATTATAAAAGAAATCATCACAAATCATAATCTGAAAGCCGAGGTCGAGGAATTCGGCCCGAAGCACAACTACACGGAGCAAAGGAACATCACTGACTATGACTACATCACTCAGCTCGCCTGCAAGTACGGGAAGGCGGTCTGGTGTCAGGGCAGCACTGTTTATGTAAAAACTGAAATAACACCGAGTGATGACGATGTAATCCTTGAATGGGGAAAGTCGATAATCAGCGCGAGGGCAAAGACGAGCATGACAAAGCAGCTTTCTGCTGCGACCTGCACGGGCTGGAGCATCATGGACTGCAGGGGCTTTGCGGCGACGGCTACGATGAAGGACATCCCTCTCAAAATCGGGGGCGAATACTCTTGGGAGGACAACTCGAAGGGCTACGACCCGAAGAAAATCGAGCAGATTACCACCGAAGAAATTATCGACGAGGAAGACGCGGCGGCGGTCGCCAAAGCCTACATACAGAACCGCTCGTTCAAGTTCCAGAGCTGCGACATAAAGACAAAGGGAAACTATCACATAAAGCCGGGCAACCGCCTCACGGTGAAATATATCGGCAAGCAGAGCGACGGTGAATATTTGATTGAGAGCGTGGAGCATACGCTTGACATTCAGGAAGGCTTCATCACGAGATGCCATCTGATAAGGAATTTCTGCGAGGTGAACGACAGGAGCGGAACGGCGAGCGAGATAGACAGGGAGCGGGCGGACAGCCAGATTAACGGCACACAGGAAGAGAACTCACTAGTAGCTTCTGCGGGCGGAAGCAAGGCTGAGAATCAGAGCGACTTAGAAAACACATCCAATGAAAAGAATCCGAAAATCATGAATCCACACTGGGAAGATGAAAACGGCAATACAATTACAAAAGCTCTTGTTGGCGATGAAGTTTATCTTTGTGCTGAGATTACAGATATAGATGATTGTAAAAGCGCAAAACTTAAGATTGTTGAAAAAGATGATGAAGGCGAAGATGATGATATTGACTCTGTTTCTGGTAAAGTACAGGATTCAAAAATCAAATGCAAATGGAAAGTAAAATATACTGCAGATGATGATGACTCTAACAGCCAGCAGGAAAAAGAAGAAAAAGGTTACACCTTGCCTGAATATGCATTTTCTGTTGAATGTGATGGTGTTGAAAGTGATGAATCTGGGCAGCTGGATGTTATGGGATGGATTAAAACCCAATTTAAGGATAAAAAGAGTGGAAAACCAATCTCAAATCATAAATATACAATCTATTTATTGGATGGTTCAACAAAAAAAGGTATCACGAACTCTGATGGTTTTGTTGATGAAAAAGATTTGAAGCCCGGTAAATATTTCATAAACTTTGGAGAATAAAATATGAGCGGTATAAAAGTTAAAGAAGAGAAAATAAAAGATAAAACTGGTGTTTGGTATTTAGCAGCAGATATATTAAAAAAAAATGGAATTAAAAATACAGGTGGAAATCAATATGTTTTGATGTGTTGGTTAAAAGATAAAAATGCATCTGTTGTAAAAAGTGATTTTATACAAAGAAATTCTATTGTAAAAATTCCCGCTTCGAAAATTGAGATTCTTCAAATATTTTGTAAAGAATTAAAATTAAATCAAACTTGTACGGAATATTTTGATTTAATTGAATGTGAACATGAAGTAGATGGTGCTATTGATGTTGCTAAATATATAGTTCAAGAAATAAAAACAAATATAAATAGTGAAGCTGCAAAACAAATATCTGCTTTAATACATTATAACTATGAAGCAGAAATTAAAAAACGAGGAATTATTACTTCTTCTTTTATTCCACCATATTCTCCTCAAGAAGCATTTGGAGGTGCTGTCTTAAAATGGATTGAAATGGTTGATACTAACAAACCTTGGGATCATAAACTAAAAATAAAAAAACAATTTCATTATTGTGCAGTACATAGACCCCTAAAATCTGGAACCCCTTCAGAATCTTATTATCATAAATATAATTATCATGATTATTATTTAGATGTTTGGTCTAATATACATTATGGTTTTGTAGGTCGATATTGTGGATTTTCTGAAGACACTTTATTAACAGGGTCAGATATTCAACAATTAATTACAAACATTAAACATTTTAATTTTAAAGGCGGTGATGATCCTGCTGATAAAATTACAATGCAGCTAGGGATGGATTTATATTCTAAATACAAAGACAATATTTCTAAATTAACTTATCAAGTAATACTAGATGAGCTTGAAAATTTAAAATATATTGGAGAATCAAGGCTGATTCATTATTGTTTTGATTTAAATGGAGATAGATTTCACCCAGTATGAAAATAAAAAAAATACTAATTACTTTTTCCATTCTTGTTTTTTTCTCATTAATAGTTGAATCGATTTGTCCTAAAATTGTAATTTATGGAGCTCCTAATATTAAGGCAAAAGTTCAAGTTGTAATGGATTTTTATGACAAATATTATGATGGTGATGTATCACTTTGGTATGTTGATAAATTAAAAAATTCGACAAAAGAAAAACAACTCAATCCGAAAAAGTATATCTTATTTAACTACCCAATTATATATGATAAAAAAGGAAGTAAGAATTTTATAATCATGTATTATATGTATGATAATGAAAATACAAGTTTTCACCGTATTTATATAAATGCCGATTTACTTTATTTTCACAGAATTGAATTTTCTCTTGATGATTCTGGTCAAATTATTAACAGTTATATAAAAAAATATCCTTGGAGTAAAAAAATTGAATATAATTTATAATGAATATGAAAAAACATACTTTAAAACAATTAAAGATGATTGGAAATTAATTGAATGTAATTCACTTCCCAAAAAATGAGGCATAAGGAATCAACTTTCTGCTGTAACAGCAACTGGCTGGGATGTAATGAAATGTGAAGGCTTTACAGCAACAGCAACAATGAAAGATGTGCCTCTGAAAATTGGCGGTGAATATTGCTGGGAAGATAATGCAAGAGGATATGACCCACATAAAGTTACGCAGATCAATTCAGCGGATTTTACAGATGAAGCTGAAGCCATGGAAATCGCCAAGGCAGTTATCTTAAAGAGATCCTTGCAATTTCAAACCTGTGAAGCAAAGACTGAAGGAAACTATCATATAAGACCTGGAAACAGAATTACTATAAAATACCTTGGAAAAGAAAGCGATGGTGAATACTTAGTTTCATCTGTAGAACATACCTTTAATGTTCTTGATGGCTATTTTACAACATGCCATTTAAAAAGAAACTTTTGTGAAATAAGTAATAAATCTGGAACTATAAGTGAAATAGACAAAGAACGAGCAGATAATCAAACTGCTGGCACTGAATCAAATGTAATTTCTACTGGTAGCGGAAACCAGACAGATGAACAGAATAATGCAGAAGAAACTAATGATAAAGAAAAGAATCCTGCAATTTCAAATCCACACTGGGAAGATACAAACGGCAATACAATTACAAAAGCTCTTGTTGGCGATGAAGTCTACCTTTGTGCTGATGTTACAGATATTGACGATGGTGCCACTGCTACAATCAAAATCATTGAAAAAGACGATGACGGTAATAATGATGATATAGATTCTGTATCTGGTAAAGTACAGGATAGTAAAATCAAAACTAAGTGGAAAGTTATTTATACAGAAGATGACGACGACTCTAACAGCCAGCAGGAAAAAGAAGAAAAAGGTTACACATTACCTGAGTACGCTTTCACAGTTGAGTGTGACGGCGTTGAAAGTGAAGAGTCTGGCCAGTTGGATATAAAAGACGAAATTGTTCTAACCGTAAAAAACTTTGATGAACTCAAAGGAAAAACGTTAAAACTTGTCTGGAAAGATGGAAGCAGTAAAGAAATACCTATCGATAGTGAAAAACTAAAGATAAGTGATATTTTTATTGGTTCAGCCTGTATGTTTATAAAATAAAGGAAAAAGATATATGGAATATTACAACGGATTTGTGTTTTATCTAGATGAAAATAATCCTAAATGGAAAGAGTATTATAATAATTTAGGGAAAAAAACATTTGGAGTTTATTCAGTCGCACAATATTTTACAAAAAAACTGAAGGAATTAGCAGATGATAAATTAGATAAGGTTTTTAATATCGAATCAAGTTATATCAATCAATTATCTGATAATAGTTTACATTTATCAGAAAAGGCTATTTCGAATTGGAAAGATATATATAGTGATTTACTTCAGCAAGGTGACGTTTGTGTTATTGCTATTCCTGGATACTTGTGGAAAGGAACTCCTCAGACAAGTTATTCGTTTATGACCAAAGTTGCCAGGAAAGAAGTTACATTATCTGATGTTCTGACAATTCCAGAATATGCTGAATTAGTTGAAAAACTTTTTATTCTTCGTTTTGGTAAGAAGCCTCAAGATTGTACTACAGATACAGTTGAATTTTTTATACCTGCATTGCAATGTGCTATTTCAGAACACTTTGTCATGTCTGATGCCAAAAGTTCAAGACAAACAGCCAACGTGAATACGTTGCAAGCACCGGAACAACCTGTGATCAAAGAAGAAAAGACATGTAGATGTGATAAAGATTTAACTGTTGAAGATATTAAATTTTTGTTTAATGCATCAAGTGATGTAAATTTAAAGTCTTTCATAAATGCATTTAATGAATTTTATAAGTCATTTAATTTAACAACTTGTTTAAGAAGAGCACATTTTTTTGCACAAGTTAGAAAAGAAATAGGAAATGATTTATCTATAAAACGAGAAAATATGAATTATAGGGCTGATGTATTAAAATCTGGGGATCCATTTACGTATTTTCTTAATCATCAAGATGAAGCTGAGTTGTATGGAAGGGTTGATGGTAAAGGAGGTCATAAAGCAAACCAAGAAGCAATTGCAAATAGAGTTTATGCAAATAAATATGGAAATGGTAATATAGAAAGTGGGGATGGTTGGAGATATCGTGGAGGTGGTATTTTGCAGGTAACATTTAAGGATCAATATGAAGAAATTAATACTACTATAAAAAAAGTACATCCAGCTTTTAAAACTAAAATTACTCCAGAAAATATATCAAATATTAGAGAGGCTGTAATTTCTGCTATGGCTTATTGGTACAATCATAACTTAAACGCTAAAGCAGATGCAGGAAATACAGAAAGTGCAGTTGATACAATTACTTCTGTTATAAATAAGAAAACAGATTCATATGCGGAAAGAAAACAGTATTTTAAGAAAATAAAGAATAAATGGATTGATAAAAAATGTGCTGTTCTGCATAAATAAGGATATTTGTTATGAAGATTCAATCATTATTATTTACATTATTTGTTATATTATTTAGTTCATTTAATTGTTATGCAGATAGTAGTCCTCTTGAAGAGCAATATAACTTTTCATTTTATGAGAATAGTAATTTACAACTCCTAAATGTTTGTGTTTATCAAGGAAAATTTATAATAAGCCTCAGATTTAGACACGGAGGAGAAAAAACAACGAATTTGTGCTAAGGTCAAGGTAGGACAAATTCATGGGAAGAAAAAGAAAGGATTTTTCAGACAAGTTCAAACTCGAAGTCGCAAAAGAGGCTCTTAAAAAGAGAGCTAAAGAGGCGGAGGTCGCTGCAAAGTACAGCATTGCACCAAGCACACTGTCTGAATGGATGGAGCAGTTTCTGGAAGGAAAACTTGAGACAGACGAACAGAAAGCCCTCCGTGAAGAGAATGAAAGGCTACGGGCAAAGCAGGATGAAATGCTCGCCTCATTAGGAAAGAAACAGCTCGAGGTTGACTTGCTAAAAAAAAAGCTTCATCTGGACTAGCATCATGGCAGCTTGTTCAAAAAGATATGCATGACAAAAATGGAGTCGGGCTGTCTGTACTTGAACAGTGCCGGATACTGAAACTTCCACGGGCAACTTACTATGAGCGCCGCAGATTTGAAGCAGAACGACAGAAAAAGAAGGCTGGGGAAAACAAAACAAGGCTCAATCGTGCAAAAATTGTAATCAATGAGTGGTCAACTCACAGTACCTATGGTTACAAAAAGATGTCAAAGCATCTGAAAAGACTCGGGTACGACTGGGCTGGAGAAAAGTTTATCCGCAACCTGTACAAGGAACTTGGAATCAAAGGCCAGAAGCCTGTCTTCAAGACCACAAGAAGCGGAAAAGCGCCATACGGAAAGTTCCCGTACCTCTTGCGGAACAAGCTCATCGCGTTCCCGAACCAGGTAATGGCGACAGACATCACTTACATCAAGACTCCATGGGGCATGATGTATTTTACGGCCGTGATTGATTTGTACAGCCGGAAGATTCTGAGCTGGCGGCTCTCGGACAGCATGAGGACAGATTTCTGCCTGGAATGCGTGAGGGAAGCCTTTGAGAAATACGGGGTTCCGGCAGTATTCAACACGGACTGCGGTTCCCAGTATACCAGCGGAGAGTTCATCGGGCTTCTGAAATCCTACAATGTTGAAATCAGCATGGACGGAATCGGAAGATGCAAGGACAACATCTTTGTAGAGCGAACCTGGCGTACTTTGAAATATGAATGGATTTTTCTCCGGGATTACAGATCCGAAGAAGAACTCCGAAAACTGCTTGGAGAATTCGTGAGGTTCTTCAACAATGAAAGAATTCATCAGGGCTTGGATTACAAGACTCCTGACGAAGTATACAGGGAAGGAAGTTTTCCTTCGGCAATCATCAACAAGATGGCTGCATAAAATTCGTTATTTTTCAGACAAAATGTCTGGACAAAGGGCTTAGCTTAATGAATATAAAAAGAATATTAATTTTTTTACTTCTATTGAATTTTAAGGTTTTTGCAAATGAACTTTATAATGACAATGAAGTATCTTTATCTGTAGAAGAACTTATAAATGGTGAATTTAAAATCGTTTTTAGTTATAGAAATGATCGATTAGAATCGCACGAAATAAGTCCCACAGGATATAATTCTTATTGGATTTCAGATGATATTTTAAGACTTGATTTTGGAAGTCCTTTTGCTCCTGATGTTCGTTCATATTTTTTTTCAAAACGAATAAAAAAAATCTCTAGCCGAAAAAAATTTGCAACAGCAATTGTTGATTTAAAAAATTATAAGGTTCTATGTGCTGATATAGAAATTAGTGTAGAAGATATTTTTTCAGATAATAAGAAAATTGTATCATTACCAACAAACGCATATATAAGTGCTTGTAAATTCTTTATAGTTAATGATAAGTCTTTTTTTATAAATAATAGCTTAAGACTTTTCTATCTTGCAAATGATGAGTCGATACAAAATATAATGATAAAACTTGATTGATAGGAAATGTAAAAAACTTGTTCATTTATCTGTATATTCTTACACAAAGACTATAACCAATAAATATGCTATAATCAAAACTAAGGTAAACAACGATGTCATCAGAGAACAAAACGCTGACCCCGATATGGATAGTCTATGCGGACGGAGCGAGGCTTCCCTGGAAGTATGAGGGGGCATTGAAGAAAATCAGAGTTTCTGACAGGCTTAGCTCAATCGGAACTGCGAGCCTTGTCTTCGGTATGTCAGTGCCGGACTTTGACAATGACGATGTATTCTCCGAAGGAAGCGAGGTCTCGGTTCATCTGGGCTACAAGGATGATGTCGAAGAAGTTTTCTCAGGCGAGGTAACGGGCTTCGTGCCGCGGTTCGGTGAGTACGGCGCGCCCCAGATGGAAGTCCAAATAGAAACAAAACTGCACAGGCTGGACAAAGGCATACGCGCAAAGGCATTTGAAAGCAAGACAACAGCCCAGATTATAAAAGAAATCATCACAAATCATAATCTGAAAGCCGAGGTCGAGGAATTCGGCCCGAAGCACAACTACACGGAGCAAAGGAACATCACTGACTATGACTACATCACTCAGCTCGCCTGCAAGTACGGGAAGGCGGTCTGGTGTCAGGGCAACACTGTTTATGTAAAAACTGAAATAACACCGAGTGATGACGATTTAATCCTTGAATGGGGAAAGTCGATAATCAGCGCAAGGGCAAAGACGAGCATGACAAAGCAGCTTTCTGCTGCGACCTGCACGGGCTGGAGCATTATGGACTGCAGGGGCTTTGCGGCGACGGCTACGATGAAGGACATCCCTCTCAAAATCGGGGGCGAATACTCTTGGGAGGACAACTCGAAGGGCTACGACCCGAAGAAAATCGAGCAGATTACCACCGAAGAAATTATCGACGAGGAAGACGCGGCGGCGGTCGCCAAAGCCTACATACAGAACCGCTCGTTCAAGTTCCAGAGCTGCGACATAAAGACAAAGGGAAACTATCACATAAAGCCGGGCAACCGCCTCACGGTGAAATATATCGGCAAGCAGAGCGACGGTGAATATTTGATTGAGAGCGTGGAGCATACGCTTGACATTCAGGAAGGCTTCATCACGAGATGCCATCTGATAAGGAATTTCTGCGAGGTGAACGACAGGAGCGGAACGGCGAGCGAGATAGACAGGGAGCGGGCGGACAGCCAGATTAACGGCACACAGGAAGAGAACTCACTAGTAGCTTCTGCGGGCGGAAGCAAGGCTGAGAATCAGAGCGACTTAGAAAACACATCCAATGAAAAGAATCCGAAAATCATGAATCCTCATTGGGAAGCTGCAGACGGGGCGACCGCAAAACTCAAAATCGTTGAGAAAGACGATGACGGAGATGACGATGATTTAACGGTTCTCACTGATAAAGTACAGGACGGAAAAATTCGTTGTGATTGGAAAGTCGTTTACATGGAGGACAACGACGACACCGAAAGCCAGAAAGAGATGGAAGAAAAGGGTTACACCTTGCCCGAATATGCTTTCACTGTTGAATGCGATAGTGTAGAAAGTGAAGAATCCAGACAGTTGGATGTGCTGGGATGGATAAAAACTCAATTTAAGGATAAAGAAAATGGACTTCCTGTTGGAAACAAGAAATTTAGAATATTTTCTTTCGATGGAAAAATTAAAATTGATGGAAGCACAGATGAAAATGGATATGCTGATTTAAGGAACATAAACATTTCGAAATATTATATATTTTGGGAGAAAGACGAGCATGAGTGATAATGTAAACAATGTACTTGTTGAAACGATAAATAATGATAAAATGGGTAAAACAATTAGTACTATTGCAGCTGAAATCTTAACTCCTTTTGGACTGAATTCTGATAAATTTGTTTATGCTGAAATAATTTGTTGGCTTCGAGAAAAACTAAAATGTGATGTTATATTATCAGGACAAAAATATTATGTCTTGTCTGAAGTAGCAACTGTTGAAGATTTGTTCAAGCTCATTGGTACGGAAATTCCTGTCGCCAAACTTGCAACAATAGACATAAACTTTCCGAGAGTCGATTCGGCTGGAATATACTATGATATGAATGGGAATTTTATAAAGACAGAAGGGAGTGAAAACGAATGGGAGTCTGTTTATGTGAAAGAAAATGGTAATTCAAAATATGTTGGCTCAATCAAAGATTTTGAGACAATGACAGCTGCATTATACGGAGAAACTGATGAAAAAAATTATACTCTTGAAGAAATGCAGGCAATTGGTGATGTAATAATAAATAGATCTGAATTGATGAAAACAACAGTGACAAAAGAAATACAGGCACCTGGTCAAGTTAATGGGTATTATGATAATGATTCTCAAGGTATTACGCGTCGTGGAAGAACATTAAATAACAATGCAAGACTAAGAACTTCAAGAAACGCTACAATAACTACAATCTTGGGAACAAGCAAAGGTAAGTCAAATGGTGCATATTGGTGGTATGGTGCTGATATAAAATCAAATATGCATAATAAAGAATGGGGAATTCATTATACAGATCCAAAACATGATATTTATAAAACAGGAGATACGACTGTAGGTCCTTTCCAAGAGCATTGGCAACCTTCTGGTAAAAATAGAGGTGAACCATGGAATCATAAGTTAGATTCAACAGCTGCCTATGGTGGAACTGTTTTTTGGAAGAAGAATTCAAACTATCAGGATGTTACAGACAATAAGGTATATCCATGAAAAAAATTTTTATATCGATACAAATTATTTTTACATTTTTTTTGCTTTATGCTGACAATAAATTTAAAAACTTTTTTTATTTTGATTCCTACAGTTATACGGAATATATAATTGATGAACATGGCTGGTTAGAACATGATAAATTACAAAATACAGGTTTTTCTGACTGCAAGGTAATTACAATAGAGAAATTAAAAGAAATACCTTATATATTGTATTATCCAATAGGCAGTAATAACATTGATTTGCTAAAAGGTATGTTTGAGATTAATAATCAAAAATTTATTATTAATGATATTAGATTTGACTCTTCTGGGATAAAAGTTTTGACAGTGTCTTTTGAATATAAAAAATATCTATTATTTATTGGGTATGTTGGTAAATACGGAGATAGGGTTTGTTTTATTTTTAATATAACCGATCCCAATCATATAATTTTTTATTCTCCTAAAGACAAATTTATAGAAGCGGAATTTGGTAAAGATTTTTTCGGTATATATCAAAATAAACTATGCTTTTTCTTTTCAACAGCAAACATTGATTTAAATGGACAATATAGATTAATACCATATTATATTGATGATGATTCCCTCAAGCCGTTATGTGATGAAAGGAGTAAATACTATTTTGTAAACTATGTTTATAAAGATAGATTTAAACAGAAATTAGTGATAGGGGAGACATATATTCCAAAAAATAATTTCTGATATATATGTTTATTTTTTTTATGAAAAATCTTATTTATTAATCTGGGACTTAGTTTAGTTAAATATGGTTTAAAGGAAATGAAATTATGTGTAAAAAAGTAATTTTAGATACGAATATATTATATTATTGGGCAAATGTAAGTTCCTCGAATTATGATATTTCGAAGATTCAAGAAACAATTTCAAAATATGGAACCCCATTTATATCTGAACTTTCTCTATTAGAAGCTTTGGTACATTTTAGAAATGATAAAAATTCTGTTAGAAAACTATATACATTCTTATCAGATAAACATATTGGAATAATACGATATTTTAAGCCAGAATATTCAATCTTGACAGATGAACTGAATGAATTAATACAAAACGACAATATATTTAATAGGATATGTAATAGTGCTTTTGAAAAAAAATTAAAATTTGAAAGTGAATTTTTATCATGGTGGTTGGTTAACTTAATTGCAATTATCGGTTCTTATTTATACTACAAAGAACCAAATCTCAGGGATGAAAAATTTTATAAGTTTTATAGACAATTTGAAGCCTTGGTTTATTCAATAAGAGAAGCCGACGGGTTTGTTGTTGAATCATTAAAGAATGCTTTAGAGGAATTTTATAAAACAGAAGATGAAGTTACTTTAAAAAGTTCAATAAATTCGATTTACTTTACTAATTTTTATACACTATTAATAAATTATTCTTGTGCTATTAATAATTCTACAATTTCAGATTTGCCAACCGATTCAAAAAAATACAGTTTAGAAAATAGTCAAAAAATATTAGAAACATTACAATCTGAAGAATTAACAAAAAATTTGTTAAAAAAAATGAAAGAAGAAGAAAAAATTCCAACAAAAAGAAAAGGTAAAGCACTTATAAGTGAATATAATATTGATATAGAACAAGCTTTTGATGAATACAAAGAAATATTATGTAAAGATACAAATAATTATTTTGTTGAATATCTTAGGCTTATTATGAATAAATATTTATTAGATAAAAACAAAAAAATAAACAAGAATGATATAATAGATTCACAAATTTTTATGCAGACGAATGGGTATAATTTTTTAACTGCTGATTCCGATTTTTTGAAAATAATTGAAAATGTAGATAAAAAAAAGGCTGCAAAAATACGAAGCGAAATTGAAAAATGGAAAATTATATGATAGATAAGACCTCTGTCTTGTTTGAAACTTTTGCAAAAACTTCATTATAGCAAAACTCTTGATTTTATTATGATTATACATCACTATAAAAAATATAGGTATGGAGTAAAGCATGGGAGATAGAGAAGATAAGCATTTGACTCCGGTTTGGATAGTGTATGTTGACGGAAAGCGTCTTGATACGGAGCATGAGGGAGCATTGCAGCGAATACACATGGATGATGTCCTTAATGATGTGGGAGCATGTATACTTGAGTTTGATACATCCGCAGTAAAAATTGCAGAAAAAGGAACATTCACCTTAGAGAGCGTTGTTTCCGTACACATGGGGTATAAAGATGACTGTGAACAGGTGTTTTCGGGTGAAGTTACGGATTTTGAGGTACAATGTAATGAGTATGGACATGAACAGCTTTTAATCACATGCCGGAACTGTCTGTATAAAATGCAGAATGCGCATAAATCAACATCATTTGAGTCAAAGAGATTGTCTGATATATTGCGAGGTATTGTTGACTCGTATTCTCTCCAGAGCGAAATAGATGATTTTGGTGCAACGAAGGATTATCAGGTTGAATTGTGTGCTACGGACTTTGATTTCTTGATTGAAAATGCCAGAAAATATGGCAAGACGGTGTATGCATACGAATCGAAAGTGTATGTCAAGAATGAAGTGACAGTTAGGGATGATGACATAATCCTTGAATGGGGAAAGAGTTTGATTAGTTTTACTGCACAAGAACATCTTAAAGGTCAGCTTTCTAGTTGTGCATTTACGGGTTGGGATGAGAACAATTGCGAGGCAATTAGCGGAAATGCGTCGTTAAAAGAAATTCCTGTCAAGGTCGGTGGAAGCAAAAGCTGGGAGGACAATTCAAATGGTGCAGGTGGCAAATGGACTAGCACATTTGTGGAAGAGAATTTGCACGATAATGATGATGCGAAAGAACGTGCTATAGGAAAATTGATAGAAAGCTCGTTCGCATATCAGACTGGAACGGTAAAATGTGAGGGCGATTATAGAATTCACCCTGGTATGCGGGTAAATATAAAGTATGTCGGGAAAAAATTCTCTGGTGAATATATTGCGGATAGGGTAGAGCATGACTTGTCTGTCGGTGGTGCGTTCATTACAAAAATTCACTTGAAAAGGAATTTCTGCGAGACTTCGATACACAAAGAAGCGAGCACGATTGATAGTGAGATGGCAAGCAATCAGTCTGCGAATGCACGAGAAGGAAATGCTTCGGTAATCCCTATGAACGCGAGCCAGACTGAAGAACAGAATAATTCAGAAGAAACATCTGCTGTAGAAAATAATACTCAGACTTCAGCAGCAGAAAATTCTCAGGCAAATAACAATAATTCAATTGTAGCGGATAATAATGAAGAAATATTATATGATTTTGGAAAGATAGCAGCACCATATAGAGACTGGAAACAACAAGATGATGAATGGAAGGATGAAAAGTTATCTAATGCTGCTGGGGATACAATGGAGATACACGGATGCAAGGTTGTTTCCGCTGCAAGACTTGTTTGTACGATTTCTAAAAATAATAAATTTACCCCAAATAGATTTACTGATAAAAAAAATAAGATTGTTGACGGTAATGGAAATCTTTCTCAATCTGCAATAATGAGTGCTATAAAAAAAGCTAACTCGAATATCGTTGTAAAATCTGATTATTTTGAAAAACAGTTGAATGAATCAACTCTAAAGAATTTGAAGAAAGATTCTAAATATATTCATTATATTTTAGGAAGAGCATATATTGGAGGTGGGCTTGGACAACATTGGGTTAATATTGAGGATTATACGGTTTTAGGGAATGGTGTAATCGAATATAAAATTGTACCGTCAAGTAAAAATGATGCTGGTAGAGTTTTTAGGTCTAATTCAAGTTTTGCTACAGATACTAAAAAAGCCTATATTAATAAAATTGAAGTATACTCAATAGAAAGAAAGGGAAACTAATATGAAAACAAAGAAAATTTTATCTTTTATATGTGTCATTTTTTCATTTTTTACAATATTTGCAAAATCAAATTTAACGCAGAATCAAAAAGAAAATATAAATTTGCTTGTGATGATGAAAACGAATCAAGAACTGTGTTTAAATTTTAATCCGAAGCACAAAAAAGTCTATGTTTCTAAAATCACATATTCGGATTATAAAAATGGTATCGTTGATTATGGTGACAATGATTTTCTTGCAAATGCGACAGAGTATGATTTTATTGACGGAATGATTTCTTCGGTAAAAGCGGTGGATTTGTATAAAGGAAAGTCAAACGAAAGACCGTGGCTCGAATTCTTGCTTAAAGGAACTAAACTTCAGGTTGTAAATCTCTCGCGAAAAGAAAATCCAGTAACGCTGTTTTACAAAATAAATGGCGGAAGCATTGAGGGCGACACTGCACATAATTTTAAATGGGGGAGTGAATACGAACTCCTAGAAAAGAAAGACCGTCGAGATATTAATGAGTGGAGCAGTGACGGCTCAAAGGAACTGTATTGGGAGATATATCAAAGTGATGATGTGTTAGAGTTCAAGAGTGATGGCGTAACGTATATGAAGTATCAAAACAAAATACTTATGGAAGAATCATTGGACGGTATTCTGTATCGCTACACGACCACAAACGGAAAGGGAGAGTATCAAAAAAAGGTGAACGGAAAATTCGTGATGGTCGCAAACCTAGAACGCAAAACCGATAACAACGGTTATCTTGTGTATCAAAAACTTTCATATCCGAGTGGTGAGGTTGAAGAAATCATCATCGGAGAAAAACTTCCTGATGTTTCAAAATTGCAAAACCGCTATTATCCTTGAGGATGTGCTAAAAAAGTCTAATGTATTTGACTATTCGGTGGTGCGTTCATTACAAAAATTCACTTGAAAAGAAACATGACAGAATGAGAATAAACAACTATATTGAAGGCAGTTGTGTAAATGGCCCTGGATTCAGATTTTGTATCTGGGTGCAAGGGTGTAAACGAGGATGTCCAGGCTGTTTCAATAAAGAAGCCTGTAAGATGCAGGGTGGGCAAGAAATGGATATTTCTGAAATCTTTCGGATTATAAATCGAAAGAAGTATGATGGTATCTCTGTTTCAGGGGGAGAGCCTTTTTATCAAAAAAATGATTTAGAGTTGTTGTTAAAGACAGCAAAAGAGCAAAAATTGAATACCCTTGTTTTTACAGGCTTTTTATATGAAGAACTTTTAAAAGACTGTAGCTCGATTTTAAGATATTGTGATTATCTTATTGATGGTCCGTATATAAGGGAATTGCCTAGTCATTGTAAATACGCGGGGTCTGGAAATCAGAGGTACCTGAAATTAAGAGACGGTTTGATAGAGTCGGATTTGACTTTCTCAACGGAGGATTCCAGTGAATGTGAAATAATAATAAATCCTGATGGTATAGTTACTACAACGGGTTTTTTTGATATACTATAAAATGAAATGAATTGGAGATGCTAATGTTAAATAAAACTGCGAGAACTGTTGAGACACTTATCAGGGCAAGATACCCGCTGATATATATTGTCTCATTTGAAGAAAACCGTGTATGTAATGCTATGAAGCAAATTGCTACCGCCAGGAACAAGCAGCTCTATCAATGGTCTGTAACGGAAGGGCTTCTGTTGCCAGACGGAAGTTATCTTACAGAATTTAAAGACCCTGTAAGAGCTTTGGAATATATTTTAAATCTTGATGTAAACGGATTATTTATATTGAAAGATTACCATCCCTATATGAATGATCCTGTCGTAATAAGAAAGTTGCGCGATTTGAATCGAAGTTTAAAACTGTCAATGAAGAATGTTATATTCTTGTCTCCTATATTGAAAATACCAGGGGAATTGGAGAAAGAAATTTCTGTAGTTGATTATAAGCTTCCAGATAAGGAAGATTTGGAGCAGATTGTAAAGTCGATAGCTGAGACTGTCGGTGAAAAGCAACTTGAAGAAATCAAAGACAAAGACTTCTTGAACAAGGTTGTAGAAGCAGCTCTTGGGCTTACAGCGGAAGAAGCTGAAAATGTTTTTGCAAAATCGATTGTTGAGAATGGCAATTTTAACCTAAAGACAATTCTTGCGGAAAAAGAACAGATAATCAGAAAGTCTGGTGTTCTTGAGTATTATCATGCGAATGAAAATATGAAGGAAGTTGGAGGTCTTGAACAGTTAAAGGAATGGCTTTCTAAGCGTGGTAAAGCATTCAGCCCTGCTGCACGGGAGTTCGGGCTTCCTGAGCCTCGCGGAATCCTTCTTTTGGGTATTCCTGGTTGTGGAAAAAGTCTTACAGCAAAAGCAATCAGCAGTATGTGGCAGTTGCCTTTGTTAAAACTTGATGTAGGCAAAGTGTTTTCCAGCCTTGTCGGTTCAAGCGAAGAGAATGTAAGACGCGCCATTGCAACGGCAGAAAGCATTGCTCCTTCGATTCTTTGGCTTGATGAGATGGAGAAAGGATTCAGCGGTTTAAGTTCCTCTGGTCAGACAGACGGCGGAACTACGGCTCGTGTATTTGGAACTTTTTTGACATGGTTGCAGGAAAAAAAGTCGCCAGTGTTCGTTGTAGCAACTTGCAACAATGTAAAGGAATTGCCTCCAGAATTATTGCGAAAGGGAAGATTTGATGAGATATTCTTTGTGGATTTGCCTTCTAAAGAAGAACGAAAGGATATTTTTAGGATTCATCTTGAAAAGAGGCATCGTGATCCTAATGGATTTGATTTGGAGAAATTAGCAGAAAGTACAAAAGAATTTGCAGGCTCAGAATTGGAAGAAATCATAGTATCTGCTCTTTACGATGCCTTTGATGAAGGTTGTGATTTGAAGCAGGAGCATCTTGAAAAAACTGTTGCAGGGATGATTCCTTTAAGTAAGACAATGGGCGACCAAATAAAAGGTATTCGAGAATGGGCAAAAATCCGAGCAAAGAAAGCTAGTAATTCTTCATGGGAAGATGAAACTGCTGGCGTACGCAAACTTGAAATGTAAAAAATAAGGAATATCCCATGCTAGAAGTGGCAAGGAAGCTAACCAAGCTGCTCGAAAGCGAGCCGGATCCGAGGGAAGGGGCCGGCGGAAGGCGCGAGTTCAACCAGACGAAGCTGCTCATGAGATGCCCGCCGACGGTGGGGGTGGTGACGGACAACCGCGACCCCGACTGCCTCGGACGGATAAGGATAAGCTATGACACCGTAGTGCCCGGAAGCGTAAGCCCGTGGCTTCCGGTAATCGGGCAGGGGCGTGGGACGGGAAAAGGAATGTGGACGCTCCCGGAAATCGGAACGCAGTGCCTTGCGGTGTTCACGGCGGCGGACAGGAGCAGGGGCTATGTGCTGGGCTTCATATACGACAGGGAGCACCGGCCGCCGGAAAGCGGGACCGAAAAGAGGTGCGACAGCACGCTCCTGCAGACAAGAAGCCACAGGATAGAAGTCATCGACAAAGAGGGAAGCGAGGAGATAAGGATAGAAAGCGCGGAAGGCCGTATGCGGGTGAGCATAGGGAAGTCCGGCGGGATAAAGGTCGAGAACGAGCTTGGCGGAATAAACATAAAGTGCAGGAATTTCAAATGTGAAGGCGAAGGCGAAATTCACCTTGCGACAAAAAAAACATTTGCACTTACAACTGATGATACATTAAAAATAAGTCCAAAAGGCAATGTGAACATCACAAGCGACAAGGAAGTTAATCTCAAAGGAAAGAACATCAAGATGAGCGGCACGAAGGGCGTGACAGCAGAAGGCAGGCAGATAGCCGTTCAGGACGACAAGGTGATGGGGTTCGACACGCACATAATGGTAGTGCCAAGCGGAAGCGGAACGACGACAGTGCCGCTTCCCCATCCATTCATCGGGAAGATAAGCGATAAGGTCTCGGAAGACGTGAAAATCGGGAACAAGGGAGCCGCCGTGAAGGGCAGCAAGGCGAAGCATGACGACTCCATGCACATGCAGCTGCCTGGAACGATAAAATTCCAGAACAACCCGAAGAAAGAGGGCGAGGTCACGGGCGGGACTGTAAGCAAGGTAAAGGTTGACGGAAAGGAAGTCGCAGTCATCGGAAGCCAGGTAACGACATGCAACGACATGGGGATGCAGAACAACTCCGTGATAATGGCGGCCGGGATGAGCATCCCGATGCCGGCGATAGTGAACCCGCTGAACACCGAGGAATGGAAGCGCGGGCAGGAAGAAAAGGACAAGAAAGAGCCGAAGTTCACGGGCGTGAAGTGGGCAAAGACGAGCTGCAGGGAGGGCGAGGAAATAGAGCTTTCTGCTGGTGTGAAGGACATAGCAGACGGTAACATGGTCACTCTGCAAGTTTTCCGCGAGGGGCAGTCGCCTGAGGACAGCGCTGCAATCGCAAAATTTCCGCTTACAGTAAAAGGCGGGACCGTGAGCGCGAAATGGCTGTACCGTGCGGACCAGAGCGTCATGCCTCCTGAGCAGAACCCGAAATTCATTTTCACGGCTCACTGTGCGTGGTGCAATTTTGAAAAGAGCAGCAACACGCTTGAAGTGGAGCTCATACGCCCAGAGATAACGAAAGCAGAGTGGCGGGACAAGGACGGGAATCCTACGAGCAAGGGGCTTGTGGACGAGCCGATAAAACTGTTCGCCGAGACGAAGGACATGGATGGTGGGGTGACTTTCCGTGTGTACGACGAGAGCAAGCGCGAGGTATTCTCTAAGGGGGCGGACATTGCTGACGGCAAGGCTGAAGCGGAGTGGACTTACCACTGGAACGGTGAGAAACTTGACCACAAGCCGAAGTTTACCTTTGAGGTGACTGGGCAGAGATGCAAGATGGTGGAAAGTGGAGAGGTGGAGATAGGACAAGTCTTTGAAATTAACATAGAAGATAAGATGTTAAATAAATTTGATAATGAGAAATTCAAATTAATTAATGTTACTTCTGGGGAAGAAATAGAAGCTAATTTTGATCCTGAAAAAAAACTGATAAAAAATGAAGATTTGGTACCTGGAGAATATAAGGTTGAAATAGATAATTCAGATGATATTGATTTAACTTATGGTCAGGATAATTTAATTGGATAGAGAAAAAGACGTATGACAGAAGAAAATAAAAATGTATATTATTTAAATAGACTTGAACCTCTTTTAATGCAATTAAAACCTAGATTGAATTATTTACTTTATCAAATGAAAAGATTTGATGAAAATACCGAAAAGATACTTAAAAATATAAATAATAATCAAAAGGATTATACAGAATTATTTACACACAGAACTTTCTTTATAAATGACCTTTCATTCAAATATGATTTTCAGGTTAATAAAGCATGGGGAAAATATAAAAAAAATGTTTTTGAAAAATATTCTGGGGCAATGAAAAATGTAGGAATGTTTTTCAGGGACGTGACTTATATTGGATATGTAATTAATACACTACCTAAAGAATGGATAACCAAGGAAGATAAAATAATAGATGCCTTGTCATTTGCAAATAATCTTTTTTATGAAATACAGGGTAGACTTCAAAAGATATTAAATTTTATTGAATATGAATACAGCCTTCTTTGTAATGATGCAAGTGACTGGTTTGTTTATCAAAATATTACAAAAATTTCAGAAAGTTTTTTTGGAAATTTAATTAAATATTTTTCAAGTAAAGACAACTTCAATTATTTAGTTCAATCTTATTATAGTTTTATGTTTGATTATTCATATGGGGTATTGCGAACAAAAACTCAAAAAAAAATAACAGATGAATATATTTTTAACTATTCAAATGATTTTTCTTCATTAAAAGATAAAAAGAAAATAGAAGAGATAGCAAAAGAACTTGATAATAAATATAAATCTGCTGTTGATGATATTGAAAAAAACGGGGAAAAAAATTATGAAGACGCCCTTACAAACTGTACTACAGAATATTTATCTCAAGTCATAAAACAATTAAAAGATTCAGAAATTCAAATAAGTGATTACATAAAAAAGAATAAAAGAGCAGATAAAATTTTTAGTAAGTATAAATATGGAACTCAAACAGGTTTAAGGCTAAGACTTACACAATTAAGAAACGTAACTATTAATCAATATCAATTAATAAATGACACTCTGACGGGAACCGTAACAGCTTCAATTTCAGAAAAACTGTCACTAGCAAATATAAGTTATTATTGTTATAACCTTGCAGTTTTACTATTTTATTTAGCAGCAGAAACAAAAGTAAATATAGGAAATATAGAAAGTCTTTTTATAGATGAAGAATCTTTTTTCAATGATGTTTTCAGCCAAGTAAATGAATTAGATAAAATTACACGAATAACAGATATTAAAAAGGCGGAAAAAGAGCTTGAAATTATACAAAATAGAATAGAGGCTTATAAATTAAAGGCAAATGAATTAATCAATCAGGGAAGGTCTGCTGGTGCTTGGATAGATATAGCCTTTGCGGTTGTCATCGGAATAGGTGTTATGATAGTTGCTCCTTATGCTGTAGGATTTTTAGCAGGGGCATTAAGCGGGACTGCACAGGCTGTAGCAATAGCTCAGACTGTTGGAGTATTAGGAAGTGCGGCATTAGTTACAGGCGCTTCTCAACTGTTTAATTATTTGGATCGCGGTCAAATTCCTACTATAAGTGAAACAGCGTATTCTTTTGGAATGAATGTAGTCTCCTTTGCGACATTCGGAATTGTCGGAAAAGGGGTTTCTTCTTTGCTCAAGGCAGGGGCTATTACAAATAAAGTTGCAATATGCTTTATAGGAGCTACTGCAAATTTTGCAACAAGCATGGTAATGACCTCGGTTCCATTTATGATTCAGCTGAAACAAACTGGTAACGGACAGATATTTGAAGGACGTGGAAAAGAATGGCTTAAATTTACAGCAACCCAGGCAGCTTTTGCTGGATTATTTGCATTGTCAGGTTCAATTCTTGAAGGGTTTACTCAAAAAATAACTTACAAAGGGTACAATGCTGGAGAAAAAATATATGTAAAAAATGTAGAGGCAAAGTTCAGTACATATGAAAAAACAATTGGAGGATATTATAAAACAATAAAACAACAGGTAGAAAATCTAGAAAAAAGGTATCAAGGAAAAATTGAATTAACAAAAGAAAACTTCAACGAGATGAAGAGTCAGTACGAGCAAGCTTTGAAATGTCCTAAAGAATTGTTAAAGTTCCTGAAAGGCATATCAAAAGATTTGGCAAAAGCAGAATTAATGCTCCGAAAAGAATATGGATATTCGGTTCCTTGCCAGGAAGGTGAACTTGCATTGCTTGAACAGGCAATTATAGATATTGAAAATACTCTTGATTCAATGCTCTTTATTGATAACCATGATTATGAACTAGCATGCAGGATTTGCGATAATGTTTCAAAAACAGTTTGCCAAATTTCTGAAACAAAGACAATTTATTTTGGAAAATTAGAAGAAATTATAAATAACTTAGATAAAGTAAATCAAATTAATTTTTATGGAGGAAGTGTAAGAGTTACAAAAAGTCCTGCATTAGAATACTTTCCGGATACAAAAGTCTTACAGATAGAATCCAAATACACTGTAAAAAGTGGTGATGTAGTAAATAAAATCGATGTCATAGATTTTGATGGAAAGTCTGATATGGCACTATGTAAATATGAAAACCACTTTGATATTAAAGACATCAAAAATGCAGTTTACAAAATAGAGCCATTTGCTGAAACCTTCATAAAAGTACACGTAGATGAATATAATAATTTTTATAAACTTAGTGATGAAAAAATGGTTGAAAGAATCAGAAATGCCCCTCCTATGGATAACGGACCGCATTTTTCATATCCGCTTACGGAATATGAAAGAAATGTATTTATTGAACTGGAAAAATCCGGAATGATAAAACCAACAAGAATGGTCAGATTACATCCAGGGGATCCATCAGGTAATCTTTATAATATTGCGCTGAAACCTGTCGTCTTCTTTGCAGATTTGTTCTATTTCCAAGGTATGGGAAATGTTACAAACGGAAAAATTATTATAGGGTATAATAAGAATCAGATAAAGATAACCCCAACAGATCATGTATTTGTTATAGAATATTATGAAAAGATGTTTGTAAACTCAAATTATGCAAATGTTCGGAAAGCCTTTGAATTATATTATAAATGGGGAAAAGAATATGAAACTGGAAGTTTGACAACTTTGGATAATAGAAAAGTTAAAATAGATAAAGTAAAATATAAATGGGATATAGAAAATAATCTAAAACGATTTAGGAAAAACTATGAATCATATGGTTTGAACAAAACAGATACAAAAACAAAAGCAGAAATTGATGCCGCATGGAAACAGATTGAAGAAGCTTTACCATCTGAAGAGAAATATAAAGAATTAAAAGCTGGTAAACTTGCAGGCGAAACAGTATTGGCATCGATATGTGATCTTTTAGATAATTATTTATCAGTAGCATCTTTATTTTCTGGTAAGGAATATACATTTACATATACAAATCATATAGGAGTGTATGAGAAACTTTTGATAGGACCAAAAGATATTTCTGATATAAGAACTATAATTGATAAACCAATAGCAACTTATTTAGACTTAGAATAAAATAGAGGTAAGGTATGAAAATAATAAAAGAAAATGACTTATATTCATTATTTGATATCACACAACAGAACAATAAACTGGTTATAAAAGGAATTACCGGTGCTCCGAGAACAAATGATATACCGGAAAACTTATTTAGCTATATCACATTTCACATTGCAAATGTTCCTGAAATATTAAAAGGTCTTGATTTTGTATTTCATGCACCAGATGGAAGAGGAGAAGATTATAAAATAAGTGCCAATGGTGATATTTTATCAGTCATTTCATATACAGATCCGGTATTAAGAATGGCCTCAATTGTTACTTATAAAAATAACGAAGATATTAAAGATATGTTAGATTTCAATTTAACAGGATTTACTTTCCCCGCAAATGAATCAGAACGAGTATATACTCCTGCAATGCTGTGGTTTACAAAACAACTGAAAAAAATCTACAATGACTGGCAGAAAGATCACCCGGAATATGCGAAGATAAAGTAACGTCCAAAAGATATTACGGATGTAAAAACTATAATTGATAAACCAATAGCAACTTCTTTAGACTTAGAATAAAATATAAGTAAGAAGATATGAAGGGAAAAGTATTTAAAGAACCAAAATCTAAAGCATCTTATTTTGATATAGAAAGAGATTATGATACTGTTTGTATAAATTATGAAACAGAGTTTTATTTACCAGATTCCGATGAAGATTTGATGGATCATATGGAGTTTCACATTGCAAATGTCCCTGAAGTATTAAAAGGCCTTGACTTTGTATTTCATGCACCAGATAGATAGTAAAAATGGACAGTTTTTTACTTATAAAAACAAGAATGAAAATAAGGGTATTATACTAATAATTACAAAAACTTCTAGTTTGCTTCTTCCTTTATATGCACATCTAAAAGACGAATATAAAAATATTGAAAACTTTTCTGCAGATAAATTTGTGCATAACAATGATATTTTTAATTATGACTTTAAAAAAATAGACTTTTCAAAAAGTTTTTTAGAATATTATAGTACTGATTTCAAAGAAGTTTTGATTTCAAAAAGGATAAAAAAGATTAATGGGGTGAAAAAAGTATGAAGAAGATAGTCTTTCTTTTAATAATTGTATTCAGCATTACCAGTTGTAAACAAAAGTCGATAGAAGAAAGATTTACAGAAGCATTATATATGTTAGATTTCAAAACAGTAAATAAATTACTTAAGAAAGATGATTGCTGCACTTTTCTAAAACAAAATGAAGCCAAATTTTTCTCATATTTGTGTAAAACTGAATAAGAAGGTTCTTACGATTTAGCAGATTTATTAATTAAAAATGGTATTGATATAAATTTATTATATTTAAATACTGATTACGAAAATTCTGATTTTGTTTTTGCGAATTCTAAATATTATTCTTTTTTATCAAAATGTAATTCTAAAGAAAAGGCTCAGTTGTTAATTTCTAATGGTATTAATATTGATATTGATTGTGGAAATGGTATAACACCTCTTATGCAGTATATAGAATCAGGATATATATATAGGGATAGTTATAATCATACATGGGGAAATAATTCAAAAGAAATCATCAAACTCCTTCTAAAAAATGGAGCCGATGTAAATCATAAACTGGAAAATGGTGTGACTCCTTTATTAATCGCCCTGCAGTATCAGAACAGGGAAGTAGTCGATCTTCTTTTGCAATATGGAGCTGAAATTCACGAAGACTATGTTCATTTGATTTTAAATCCCTTTAGAAATACGATATTTGAAGACTTTGGAGACAAGGCTGATTATACTTTTTCCGAGCTTACATCAATCTGCAATGCGGGGTATGTCGATTTACTAAAAGGGTATTTGGAGAATCATAAAGTCAATTTGTTTTCACATTCTGGAGATGGATATGACTATTTCTTTTGTGCCGTGCAGAGTAATAATCCAGAAATTGTAGAATACCTTTTGCCTTATTACGGAAATATAAATTCAAAACGATATACGATTATTGATTTAGATAATAAACCGACTTATGGATATACTCTTTATGGAGTTGCCCATCATTTTGGTTGTGAAAAAGTTGCAGAAGTATTGTTAACACATGGAGCAGATGGATTTACACATTATTAATATAGGTAAAATTAACTTCTCCCCTGCGAGCCTGCACGGACAAGGGATTGTAGCAGCGCCGAAGGCGTACTTTGCGAAGCAAAGTATGGAGGCGCAAGGCTCGGAACTGCGGAAAGCCCGGTTTTTAAGCTGACTGCTTCTGGCGGATAATTTAACTCCATACAACTAATAATATATGGAAAAAGTGAGTTACAGCAAAAAAAACAAGACTAAAGCACCTTTATGCAGTATTATGACAGAATGAAGGTTTTAGAAATTCATTTTCAAAACCTCATACTTTTGTGATATAATCATATGGGGGAAATCATATGAGATTATATGTTATTGATAAAAAAACAAAAAATAAAATTTATTTAGATATAGACTCGACTACACGTTCTGAATTATCTGTAAGAATTCCAAAGCGGCGATTCAATGTAGAAGGGATGGACTACAGTATTGATGAGATCAAAGCTGAGAAATCAACAAATAAAACGGCTCTTTCTATGGCAATTGGTGGAGTTGTTGGACTAGTGGGTGGAACTGTAGGTGTGGTGGCTGGCGGAGTGCTCGGAGGAATTGTTGGCCGGACTCAGGATATTAAAGAAACTGCTGCGGTGAATGCTTTTAATGGGAAGAGAAAATGAATAAAAAAGTAGTGCTTGTTGCGCTTTGTTTATTTTTTTTATGTGTCCTTTTTATTTTTTTAAAGGATACAGTAATGTCTTGTATAAGATACCTTTTGGAAGCTGAAAAGGTAAAGTTCATATTTACAGCATTAATGTTTACGATGATTTCATGTTATTCCATATTTAATAAACATGAAACGGATAATACAAATATATGTTTTTACAGATTTAAAAATAATTTTTGGCTTTTAGATTTGTTATTAAATTCCTGCACATATATTAGTATTTTTTTAACAGCATTCTCCTTATTAAAAGGAACTTATATACAGAAATTCTATGGAGATAAAATATATTTCTTGGAATTTGAAGCCTATGATATTTATGTTATGTTTGGCGTGTCATTAATTTTGCTTTGGTATGCTTTGTACAATTGTGTTCAAATGTTTATAGAGGTTGTGCATATAAAGTCTTCAAAAAAACCTATTATATAAAATAAGAATATAAACCTATGCTAGACATAAACGCCAAGCTAACCAAGCTGCTCGAAAGCGAGCCGGATCCGAGGGAAGGGGCCGGCGGAAGGCGCGAGTTCAACCAGACGAAGCTGCTCATGAGATGCCCGCCGACGGTGGGGGTGGTGACGGACAACCGCGACCCCGACTGCCTCGGACGGATAAGGATAAGCTATGACACCGTAGTGCCCGGAAGCGTAAGCCCGTGGCTTCCGGTAATCGGGCAGGGGCGTGGGACGGGAAAAGGAATGTGGACGCTCCCGGAAATCGGAACGCAGTGCCTTGCGGTGTTCACGGCGGCGGACAGGAGCAGGGGCTATGTGCTGGGCTTCATATACGACAGGGAGCACCGGCCGCCGGAAAGCGGGACCGAAAAGAGGTGCGACAGCACGCTCCTGCAGACAAGAAGCCACAGGATAGAAGTCATCGACAAAGAGGGAAGCGAGGAGATAAGGATAGAAAGCGCGGAAGGCCGTATGCGGGTGAGCATAGGGAAGTCCGGCGGGATAAAGGTCGAGAACGAGCTTGGCGGAATAAACATAAAGTGCAGGAATTTCAAATGTGAAGGCGAAGGCGAAATTCACCTTGCGACAAAAAAAACATTTGCACTTACAACTGATGATACATTAAAAATAAGTCCAAAAGGCAATGTGAACATCACAAGCGACAAGGAAGTTAATCTCAAAGGAAAGAACATCAAGATGAGCGGCACGAAGGGCGTGACAGCAGAAGGCAGGCAGATAGCCGTTCAGGACGACAAGGTGATGGGGTTCGACACGCACATAATGGTAGTGCCAAGCGGAAGCGGAACGACGACAGTGCCGCTTCCCCATCCATTCATCGGGAAGATAAGCGATAAGGTCTCGGAAGACGTGAAAATCGGGAACAAGGGAGCCGCCGTGAAGGGCAGCAAGGCGAAGCATGACGACTCCATGCACATGCAGCTGCCTGGAACGATAAAATTCCAGAACAATCCGAAGAAAGAAGGAAAAGTTACAGGCGGTACAAGTCCTAAGGTAAAGATAAACGGCAAGGAAGCAGCGGTTATTGGTTCTCAGGTAAGCACCTGTAATGACGTGGGGGCACAGAACAACTCCGTGATAATGGCGGCCGGGATGAGCATCCCGATGCCGGCGATAGTGAACCCGCTGAACACCGAGGAATGGAAGCGCGGGCAGGAAGAAAAGGACAAGAAAGAGCCGAAGTTCACGGGCGTAAAGTGGGCAAAGACGAGCTGCAGGGAGGGCGAGGAAATAGAGCTTTCTGCTGGTGTGAAGGACATAGCAGACGGTAACATGGTCACTCTGCAAGTTTTCCGCGAGGGGCAGTCGCCTGAGGACAGCGCTGCAATCGCAAAATTTCCGCTCACCGTAAAAGGCGGTAGCGTGAGCGCGAAATGGCTGTACCGTGCAGACCAGAGCGTCATGCCGCCTGAGGAAAACCTGAGGTTCATATTCACAGCACACTGCGCATGGTGCAATTTCGAAAAGTCAAGCAACGCGCTGGAAGTGAAGCTCATTCGTCCAGAGATAACGAAGGCGGAATGGCGGGACAAGGACGGAAAGCCGGCAGACAAGGGGCTTGTAGGAGAAGCACTAAAACTTCATGCCGAGACCAAGGACATGGAGGGCGGAGTTACTTTCTGGATTTATGACGACAGAGGAAGTCTTGTCACAAGCATAGGTGCGGACATCCAGGATGGCAAGGCAGAGGCGGAGTGGACATATCACTACAACGGCGAGAGGCTGGACGCAAAACCTAGGTTTACTTTTGAGGTTACAGGAAACAGATGCAAGAATGTTAAATCCTCAGAGGTGGAAATAGGGGCAAAAATCAATATTAGAATTGCAACAGAAGACGGGCAGCTATTCAATAACATCATAATAAAAAATATTGATAGTGATGAAGAAATAAAACTTTCTGATGGAACATATAAAAAGGATTCAGAGATACCATCAATTCAAAATTATATTTTAGTAAATGATTTTAAAAATGTTAGTTTTGGTGACTATATATCTTTCGAGGATAAAGAATATCTATACAAACGGCTGTTATATTCTGAGATGATATATAAAGGTTTCAATATAAAATGCTCACAGCCTACAACAATTCTTGTAGAAAGGAAAAAGGGAATCTCCAGAGGCTTATGATGGCTATAGAGAATAAGTATATTTTTTTCCCAGTTACGAAAACTGGCTATTGGCATAATGGAATACATATATATAAAAAAGACAGTGAGGACTTTGTTATTTCTCCATTTGTAGGGAAAATATTGAAAAAGAGCCAGAGCATTGTCAGCATATATCCTGAAAAACTGCCTAAAATTATATATGTCCGCGAAATCATATTGACGGCTCCCCCGGAAGTTGCGGAAAAGTATGAGAATCTATCCTCTATTGATTTTACAAAGTTGAAAAAGGATGAACAAGAAAAAGTTCTTGAGGCAATTGGATTGTCTTCAAATCCATCATATATTTTACAAAAACATACTATATCCTTTAAAAATGAGATGTTCAGCTATTATAGCTTTATAAGGCATTTTTCAAAATTATGTGATTTCAAAAAGATAAAGAATGATGAATATATTTTTCCTCATGATAAAGTTGGCGAGTATGGAAAAAGCGAGGGTGAGAACAATATGGTTCATCTTGAATACTTTATTACTGCTGATTCAAGCTATTTCAATATTACTGCGCCTGATATTTTTGACTATTGTGATAATATTAACAATGAATTTGATTTGTATAAAAAAGAAGAGCAGCCGTTTGAAGAATTATATTTTAATAAAAAAACTGAGTTCTCCGTATTGCATGATTCAAAAGATGATTATGAAAAATATCCAGAGTCATTGCATATAAAAGTAAAAAGTTATCACGTAAAGATAAATGAAGATTATAAGAAAGAAAAGTCGCTAAGAATAGAAGTCAATGATAATGTTATAAATGTACATGACAAAGAAAACAATATAGTTAATCAGATAAAAATAGATATAAAGAATCCTTTGACGAATAATATAGATACCGAATTAGTTTATACAAAATACCTAAAAACAAAAAGCAATGATATAAAAGATCTGTTTTATACGTTAGATCCGTTTAATTTACAGGCCTTTTGGACAGAAGCAGACCCTGAAAAATTACAGTATTGGGATAAATACATATTTACAAAAGGGGATGTTATGTTAAAAAAATATTCCATGCAGCCTGATAAAAAGATATTCTCAAAACTGAATGAAAATAAGCAAGAGTTCAGTCTCCAATTCTTTAAGGTACAAGAAAATGGCATTGAAGTCTTAGAATCAACAAAAGGGAAGAAATTTGTCAAAATAGAAAAAGCTGGGGAAAACTTTTATTTTTTAAAAGATGACATAAAATATAACTCTAACTACTGGAAGGATTTTAAGGATGGCACAGCAGTCTTCTTAAAGAAAGATTTAACGCCATATAATCCTAATGACGATGACGTCAAGAATTGCTCTGACTTGCAGAAAATAATGAGGGAAAAAAATGTTATAGACTCTGTTGAGCCAAGTATGGAATTAGTGCAGTTTCTGGAGAAAAATAAAAGCATTACCATAAGATGCGCATTCCAGCATATTTCAGAATGGAGCCAAGTCGAAATTAATCCATTTACAATTGATCATCCCGAGGAGACTTCTGATTTATGGGAGAAAATGCGCATTTGGAGCAAAGATGGAAAGTCATCCTCATTTCCAAGGGAAGTATCAGACAGCGGCAAATTTATATATTTTCATCCAGCATATTTTGAAAACTGGCTGTTTAATTTGCATAGATGCTTTGCAAAAAAATTAATTTCAGTTCAAAACCTTGTTATGAAAGATTTCCGGTTGGTGCAAGGAAATTGCGGAATCTATTACAACTTTCATGATTATGCCACAACTTTCTGCAACCATGCTGTTTTTGAAACAATAATAAAGGTTGACGGAAATTTCAATAATTTTACAAAAAAAACAGCGAATAAAAAAAATATCTCCAGAGATCCGTTAAAAGAAGACTTCCCGGAATGCCCGGATACTGAAAAATATAAGTACAAGCCGAGTAATTATTGGTGCGATGTCTTAGAGGAACAGAGTGAAAATTCCTCAAAAACAGGAATATGCAAAATCTCTGCTGAGCAGGCGTTTTATATGGCACAATTAGGATATGTGGTGATTGCGGCATGGAAGAATTTAGAAACTAATCCAAAAAAGAATCAAAGCCCGCATTTTGTTACGGTGAGACCTTGCAAGGGAAAATATCCAGGATTGAAGTCATTAAAGGTTGCTCATGTAGGAGGAAGTTATAAAGATGAAAATAACAATACTCATGGCAATGAGGTAAGAAAAATTTCAACAGCCTTTGGAGAAAATTCATTAAATAACATAAAATTTTACTGTAATATAAAGCAGAATTTTATATAGGAGTTTTTATAATGACTGAAAAAGAAGCGTATAGATATTTAGAAAATAAAATTAGCGAAGAAACAGAAATGGAATTTATTGAAATAAGAGCACTTAGAACTCTTTTATTTAATGGAGAGTTGTTTATTGTAACCTTTTTAGATACTGAAGGATATTTAACTTGCTATGAAGCAAGAATACATAATAATTCAATTGTTTTTTATAAATTTTTAACAGAAACATATCAAAAAAAATTTAATGAATATGGGGTCTTTCCATATATAAACACTACATTGTTTTATCAGATAAATAGTTTTAGATACTTTTCATCCTCTATGTTTGTTTATGATTTTAACCATGATGGAGATGATGAAATATTGAAATTTTCTGCGGGGAATGGAGTTCTGTATTTTATATTATCATTTGATTTTATGAATAATAAATACAAATGGCTTCTAACCATAAATAATGTATTTCCATATACACAACCAGCTTTTGAATTTATTTTGTTCAAAGGAAGACAGGGAATAAAAGTGTATGAACATGATTATTCCACGGATAACAACGAATGGTGTTTCTATTACTACGACCGCATCCAGCAAAAATACGTTCAGGACGAAAACGCATCAAGCGAGGAGCTTGAGCAAATCCACGGCAGCCCGGACTTCTTCGCGGAGGCAGGAATAGACTACACAAAGCTAGAGCGGCCACTTGTACCTTCCGACCTTGAAGGCTTTTCCAAAGCGGCGTTGAGAATCTGGCGCAACGCGGTGTACGCACGGCACGGACGCACATTCAGAAGTGAGGACCTGCAGGCCCTGTTCAACGAGTACGCCTGGTACAAGCCGGACAACGAGTATACCGACGACAAACTGACTGACATAGACAGGGCGAACATAAAGCTGATACAGGAGTTTGAAAAAAAATGAAGAAACTAATTTTAGCTATGACTTTATTCTGTGCATTGCTGACGCCTTGTTTTTCACAAAAGGACTCGTATCGGCTGGAGAAATTTGCGGAACTGACAGCGGATTATAACGAAGGGCAATTTATGGAAACTAGCATTGAAGAAATAAAAAAAATAATTAGTTCTTATTCAAGAAAATTTCAGTTTTTTTTTAATGAGGAAATATTTGAATTAAAATTATTAGAAGAATGTAGATTTATATATCCTGGCTATAGTTTGATTCTTGTTATTTGGGTTCATAAAAAAAGAAATGAAATTTTCATGTTTTATCTTGTAATTAAAGGTGATAATGTTGAAAAAGAATTAGGATTTAATGACCCTTTAAAGTTGTCTGAAATAAAAAATGAGCGGTTTTATAAATCAAATTTATTTTTGCAGCTAAAAAAGTTTCAGATATTAGAATATGTGGCATTTAAATATGATTTTAATCATGACGGAAATGATGATATTTTATCTTTTACTCATGATAGTGTTACAGGATATATTCATTTTGAAATAGGAGTAGTTGATATGTGGTCAGAATGTATTAGAACAGCTATTGATATTTCGTGTTTTCCTTTTTTTTCTTTCTTTCCTGAGTTTATTAATTATAAATATCGGCAGGGATTGAAATATTTTGATGGAGAACAATTTGTTTTCTACTACTACGACCGCATCCAGCAAAAATACGTTCAGGACGAGAGCGCGACAAGCGAGGAGCTTGAGCAGATCCACGGCAGCCCGGACTTCTTCGCGGAGGCAGGAATAGACTACGCAAAACTAGAGCGGCCACTTGTACCTTCCGACCTTGAAGGCTTTTCCAAGGCGGCGCTAAGAATCTGGCGCAACGCGGTGTACGCGCGGCACGGCCGCACGTTCAGGAGCGAGGACCTGCAGGCCCTGTTCAATGAGTATGCCTGGTACAAGCCGGACAACGAGTATACCGACGACAAACTGACTGACATAGACAAGGCGAACATAAAGCTGATACAGGAGTTTGAAAAGAAATGAAAAAACTAATTCTATTGATTGTTTTACTTTTATCTTTTGCTTCTGTGGCTTTTTCCTATGAGGAAGTTGAAGCTACGGATTTTATAAAAGAGGAAATCAAGAAAGAGCAAACAAAAAAAAAGCCATACGATTCTTATTTTTCATTAACTGATTATGATGATCTTCCTGAAATACCTAAATTTGAACTGAAATATGTTTTTTCTGCAGGCAAAGACAGATTTCTCGTGCTTGCAAAAGAAAAATACTTTGAAGACAGCAGTCTTAAAGTATTTTATTCTGACGGAGTTACTTTTCTTTCGCCATTATCAATTTATTTTGACTATTATGATGATTCTTGGAGAAAAGAAAAGGGGTATAGCAGGTTTTATTATAGAGAGCCGCCAAATATAATAAGACAGCTTGAAAAGAAGAAATGTGGTGAACTTGCTTTTTATGTTGTTGATTTGAATTTTGATGGTGAATCAGATTATGTCTGGTTTTATGAAGGCGGAATGGGGAATGGTATTGAATTAGGTCCTTTTACAGAATCTTATAAAGATTCTTATTTTTGCAGCGATAGCTATGCTCATATTCAAGATGTAAATATTGAATTCTGCATTCTTGAAGGAAAAAGAGGATTTATTTTTACAAATACTTTTGGAAATTTTCTTACAGTCTGGCCAGATACAAGCGATTACGATTCATCAAAAATAGAAAAAGAATTCTATGAATATAATCCTTCCACAAACAAATACGAGCTGAACGAGAATGTGACGGAAAAACAGATTGCAAATGCAATTATTCCAGACGATTATTTTGCATATGATGGTCTTGATTTTTCTAAGCTTAATTTCCGCCTTATTGACAATGATTTGAAGAATTTTGATAAAGCTCAGCTCCGCCTGATGCGCAACGCGGTGTACGCGCGGCACGGACGCACGTTCAGGAGCGAGGATCTGCAGTCCTTGTTCAATGTGTACGCCTGGTACAAGCCGGACAACGAGTATACCGACGACAAACTGACTGACATAGACAGGGCGAACATAAAGCTGATACAGGAGTTTGAGCAAAAATGAAGAAATTAATTTTAGCTATGACTTTATTCTGTGCATTGCTGCTACCGTGTTTTTCACAAAAGGAAATAGATAAAATATTAAACATTGCAAGAAGAAATGGTTTCAATGCTATATGTGCTTTGGAATTTCCCATTCACTTTGGAATAAATACATATTGGTTGATTGTATGCGAATCTTTTTATGAAGAAGAAAAGGATATTTTTATATTAGATATAAATCATGATGAAACAATTAATATAATATCAAATGATTGTTATGTTGAAACACAAATAAAAAATAATATTTTATTTCCGTATGAAGAGTCCATTCTAAAAAAACAAATTAAAAGGTTTCAGGTAATGCAAACCTCAGGGTTTATATATGATTTTACCCATGATGGCAACTATAAATTCTTCTCTTTTGCTACGGGTGGATCAGGTATTCATTTCAGCATGGAAGATTTTACTGTAGATAAATATTTATTTTTTGTAATACATCCATTTCCATTAAATTTTTCACCAATGGAATTTATAAATTATAGAAATAGACAGGGAATTAAATTCTTTACATATTATAATAAATGGCAATTTTTCTACTACGACCGCATCCAGCAAAAATACGTTCAGGACGAAAACGCATCAAGCGAGGAGCTTGAGCAAATCCACGGCAGCCCGGACTTCTTTGCGGAGGCAGGAATAGACTACACAAAGCTAGAGCGGCCGCTTCTGCCGGCGGACCTGGAAGGCTTCTCCAAGGCGGCGTTGAGAATCTGGCGCAACGCGGTGTACGCACGGCACGGCCGCACATTCAAGAGCGAGGACCTGCAGGCCCTGTTCAATGAGTACGCCTGGTACAAGCCGGACAATGATTACAGCGATGCAAAGCTCTCAGAAACTGACAAGGCGAACATAAAGCTGATACAGGAGTTTGAAAAAAAATGAAGAAATTAATTTTAGCTATGACTTTATTCTGTGCATTGCTGCTACCGTGTTTTTCACAAGAAGAAAAGGAAGCGTATAGATATTTAGAAAATAAAATTAGCATGGCAGAACCTATAGAACTCAATATCGATTTGCTCTGGCTTTGCAAGCCGTGGATAGACAATAAGCTTGTCACAATCGACCACAAAAACCGCTTTGCTACAATAGAATTTTTAGTGGATAAAAACGGGAAGGATTATGCCAAAATGAGTCCCCTGTGCAATTATCCGAAATGCTCCCCGACAAACAATTTCTGGGTTTTCCCCGAATCACAGACCGTCTGCGTGTGGTCGAGCTTGATGATGCACATCTTCAATAACAAAACAAAGAAAAAAAATTCCTTTATTCCACTTAAATCCTGGAAAGGTTACTTTGACAGTGCATTTGAACTTTCTCCAAATGATTTGTATATGCATTTTTATTATTGGGATGTAGAGGATAATGCCAGACATATTTATTGGACATACAATCAGAAAAAAAAACTTATAAATGATGATGACATTATTGCTCGTATAAGTGAGAAACTGCTTTTTCAACTTGAGCCTTACGGAAAGAAATTTCTTGCGTATGAAACTGATTATAAAAAAAATACCTGTAAATACTTTTATTATAATATAGAGAATGAGGAAAGATGGTCAAATGATTTCACAGAAAAACTTACAGAAGTGTTTCCCGAAGCTTTCAGTGAAATATTTATCAACAAAGAAAAAAGATTTCTGATTTCTTTAATTTACAGAAATCAAAACGGTCTCCTGAAAAGGAACTATGCCTTAATGACATGGAGCGAAGATAAAAATGACTTCGGGATTTTCCCGCTTGATGCAATTGTTCCAAAAGGGAAAAAAATGAAAACACTCGAAAGCATATCGGATGACCGCCGGTGGGGAGTATTCTGGCTTGAAGGTTACAAGGGAATAAATAATGAAGTCCTGTTCAAATATGCCTTCGTGAATTTCGATTCAAAATACCCGATGAATTTTAGTCCGCTGGTCATAATAGATGATTATTATGGTAGGTATAAATATTGGAAAAATTCATCTTTTTTTATTCATCCGATATACGGTCAGTGTTTTATGTACACAATGCTGGACAAAAAAACAAAAAAGAATAAAGCTTACTTCTACAAGATGAGCGACATGCAGAAAGAGATAGACAAAATCCTGCTCGAAAAGGCAAAAAGTGCACTGAGCGAGGGAAAATGAACCACAAACATCTTCTGTCCATAACATTGCTATTAATCTCGCCGTATATTTTTTCGCAGGAAAAAAGCATGCAGATAGATGAATTAGTCCTAAGGGAAAAAAAGGAGATAAAGTGCAAGGAATATTTTCACAACCTGGAGCCGTGGAAGGAAGGAAAACTGGCAACAATCGACGGGTGGGGGAGATTCTCCACATTTGAGATTACTGAAGAGAATCAAATCAAAATCACACCACTCGTAGAGTTTCCCAAAGAAAAGATTGATGGCTGGATAAAAACTTATCCCGAAGTCGGAGTAATCTGGTCAAGCATTTTCGAGCTGAAACATCATTTTGCAGATATAGGCACTAAGAAAAATGTAAGTTTTATGCCTTTTTTTACAAAAGTATATGAATCCACAAGTCCACTTTTATTAGATAAGAAGCATAAAATCTTCCTACTTCCATACATTGCGACTGGAGTTTATGAAACGAGATACACTTATGTTGTATATGATTTACAAAATGATACGCTTTTATTTCATCCAATGCAACCTGAGAAAAATGAAAATTTTTATAAATCGCCAGTAATATATAGTTTTGAAAATGGGAAACTTCTAGTACGAATGCGCGATAAGAATAATAAATATTTGAATGAATATTGTATGTATGACTATTATTCCGACAGGACATACAAAAACAAGTTCACACAGTTTTATTCATCTTTGAGGTATCCGATGATAATGAAAGTTTCAAATGAAAATATTTTTATTGTTTCCGGGGTGCTAAAAAATGAGGAATCATTAAAGACCGTCATTTCTTGGGATGAAGAAAATGATGATATGACGGTTTTCCCTCTGTTGCTTCCAACCGTTGACATGGCCGATAAAATCATATCCGTACATTATGTAGATAAAGAATCCGGCTGGGTTTGCTTCACAATATGGTCTTATAAAGGACTTCATAGCGAAACTCTGGAAAAACTGGGGTTCGTGAACATAAAAAATCCTTCTATACGTTCAATTCCAGTAGTAACTGAGGAATATTATCCCGATGAGACTCCAGAGGGAGAATTCATCGCCCACCCAGTCTACGGCACTTGCTTCATTGTGAAGGTTGAAATTGCAGAAAAGCCATATATCCGCCTCTATAAAATGAGCGATGTGCAGAAAGAGATTGAGGAATATCTGTTAGAAAAAGCAAAATCGGCTATAAGTAAAGTTTAAAACTGAGAAATAGTAAAGAGACTTCCCATGTCCAAAAATGAATTGTCGTTTGAAACATTCTTGAAATCTCATAATGTAAACTATGTTATTCCCGAAAAAGGGAATTTCAGTATTACTAATGTGGCTTTTAACAAAAATGGTATTTACAAGCCTGATTTTTATTTGCCAGATAAAAATCTGTATATTGAACTAAAAGGATTTATGACAGTGTATACAGTCAACAAACTCTATTATTTGCTACAATTGTTGCCCGAAAACTTTTGCATCCTCCAAATGACTGAAGATGATTGGATAAAGGAGTTGCTATTTGATAAATCAATTTCTTCAAAAAAAGCCAGATTAGAGCGTTCATGTGAAATACAATTCAATGAAATTTTGCAATTGCCAAACAAGCAACTGCATGATTTGTCATACAAAAAATTGTCAGAGTATATATGTGCTAGACAGGAAGAATACCAAACTTGGATAAGAACTTTATAGAATAAACTTTATTATTAAAAAATTCTTCCTAAAAAAAGCCTTGCCTAATTTCCAAATGGTAAAAAAAGTGGTAAATATATTTTTAAGGTGAAGATATGAATAGTTCATTTTTTTATATTGCAAAAGTAACGGACAATAAGGATAAAGAAAATCTAAACAGGGTAAAAATTACTGTGCCACTTGCAGAAGAATCTGTTTCATATTGGCTTCCTTATTTATCTGCGGCTGCAGGAAATGGAATAGGTTTTAGTTCTTTGCCTGATATTGATGACCAAGTTTTAGTTCTTGCAATGGGAAAATCCCGAGACAGGCAGATTGTGCTCGGAAGTTTTTGGAATACAAACTCTACACCTCCAGAAACGGGAGAAAACACAGATGCAGACCTAAATGGAGATGGTAACAATTCTTTAACCTTTTTCAAGTCGAAATCAGGAAATATGATTATACTTGATGATACAGAAGATAAAGAAAAAATACAGATAATTGCCAGTGGCAGTAAGACCCGCTTTGAGATTGATAACGAAAATGAACTTGTCAATATGGAAACGGATAAAGACATCGGATTTTCTGCAAAGGGGGCAATTACTATACAGGCTGAAGAGGAAATTACATTGACGGCGAAGAAAGGTTTTTCAATAGAGTCAGAAGACTTTGCTGTAAAAGCCAGCAAGGAAATAAATATTGAGGCAAGCAAAGATATGACATTGAAAGGTTCTGGAATAGCACTGAATTAAGGATGGTATAAAATGTCAAAAAAAGAAGAACTTGAAATCTCAATCTCCAATACAGGAGAGGTTACAATCAATGTAATCGGGGCAAAAGGGAAATCCTGCATTGATATGACAAAAGACCTTGAAGAGAGCCTTGGAATTATAAAAAGTTTTGAGAAAAAAAGTGAATTCTATCAGCAGGAAGAAAACAATACATCAGTTTATACAGGCGGTGCATACTAATGGCAGAATCAATCAGCTTCACATTACCATTTGGCTACGAAAAAGATGGAAAGACATACCGCAATGGGAAAATACATTTGGCAACAACGGGCGATGAGCTTGAAATACAGGATGCGGACGAAGTAGGAATGAACACGCGCTATCGCGATATTCTTCTGATGACCAAAGTTATTGATGAACTTGACGGCTTAAAGCCTATAACTGAGGATATTATCAAAGATTTATATGAACCTGATTTTATTTACCTGCAGTTACTATATCGTCAGTTAAACGGAGAAAACGGATCCTCAATTATAACACACTGTCCTAGCTGCGGAGCAATTTCTGAAATAAAACTTGCGGATTTGTATAAAGATATGAGTATATACAAATAATGATAAGGGTATCTTCATCAGGAATAAAGGCTACTATGTTTCTTAGTAATTTGACCGACAAGCATATTTTACAAGACCGTATATGCTCAAAAAAAATCTCGGAATCGCAAATTGTGAACTGCGTTCTTGATGAGATGGGAATATTCGATAATTCCTGGGAACAGGTAACTGTAAACAACTCGAACATAAATGAAGCTGCATTTCATAACATTTCCTTTTCTGACTGTATGTTTTTCAGATCAAGCCTGATGAATACAAAATTTGATTCCTGTTCTATAAGCTCTACCTCTTATTCTGGAGATACACTTATAAAGGCAAGCTGGAACAAATGTAGCATAAACCATATGACAATTAAGCAAAGCACCATGCAGCGTGCTGTTTTTGCAACCTGCATAGTGCAGAATTCATATTTTTCTGATTTTGAAGGCATTTACGCAACCTTAAAAAATTCTTGTTTTAAAAATTGCAGGTTTGAAAATACCTATGAAGCTGGAATGAACGGCTTTTCTGGAGCAAAATTTGAGAACTGTATTTTCATAAACTGTGTTTTTGAAGGCTACCCATTAAGGGGGGTATGTACAGAATCGTGTGTATTCATAAACTGTACTGGCGAGATAACTGACGATGCAGAATGTATTAACACTTATTCTAATGCTTATTCCATAAACAGGTATTGCTCACCGATGGAAGGTATAGAACTTCTGAAAAAGCAAGAAGCCCAAGAACTGATAAAAAGGAGATTTTAAGATGTCTAAGATTGAACAAATAAGGGCTGCAATCGACAATCTCGATGATACTGTTGCGAAAGATACTCTTGCACTGCTCCTTGCAGAGAAAGAAGGGCATGGAAATGTCGAAAAGGAACTTGCTTCTAGTTCCATCTCAAAGACTGATACAAAATTTGATAATTTTGCCCAAGCAATAGAATTTTTAAAAACAAAATATAAATTTCAGGAGCTTTCGCTATTTTCAACAGAAGCCGATTTAGTATATGTGAATACGGGAGACAGAAAAGTTCTTATTACTGATACAAGTGTGAAGCCGCGTGAATTACCTAAGTCTCCAGAGCAGCAAGATTCAGACAATCCAACTGACCCGGAGAATGCTTTTGAGCCAATAAATAAAAACGGAAGATTCAGTAATCTTGAATTATTATAGGGGATGACATTATGCCAAAGTTAAGAACAGAATTTAGATTTACCTTGCCAAAAGGTTCTGGAATAAAAGTTGATGCCGGGCGGAAAGTTAGCGGAACTATGCGGCTTATAAAGGTAAAGGATCTTGTTGATATAGAGAGGGACGGACAGGTTAAAAGAGGAACAGGCAGTTACTATGTTGTAATGCTGTCCCGGTGTGTAACGCAACAGGGCAAACGCATGTAAAAATTTTTTGTTTTAAATCTCTAAACTACTATTTAAAAAATGCACAAAATGGTAAAATTCCCCTTGGGTGGAATTATGCTTTTAAGAGAAAGTCTGGAAGAAATAGACGATTTTAGAGTAAAAAGGTGCAGGAAGTTTGAACTGGCTGATATTTTCCTGCTGGTTTTGTTCGGGCTGCTAAGCGGCATCAAGGACATTGAGCACATAGCTGAATGGGCGGAGGAAGCGGAAGAGTCCATCAAGGGGCTGGTGAAGTTTGAGTTCGGTCCGCCAAGTGCCGACACAATTCTCCGGGTTTTCAGAAATGTGAACGCAGATAAAATCGAGAAAGTTTTTATAAAGTGGGCTCATGGAATTTACGAGAAAGTAAAAATTGAACCGGACAGAACAATTGTTGCCATCGACGGAAAGACGATGTGCGGCTCAAACAAGGTCACGGGAGCAAAGGGAATTCACATTGTAAGTGCATGGGCAGATGAACTGTCCCTCATTCTTGGGCAGGTAAAGACAGATGAAAAGTCAAATGAAATCACTGCAATTCCTGAGCTTCTGGAACTGATTGATATAAGGGGAATGATAATCACAATCGATGCAATGGGCTGCCAGAAAAAAATCTGCGAGAAAATTAAGGAAAAAAAAGCAGACTATGTTCTTTCTTTGAAAGGAAATCAAAGCACGACACACGAAGCCGTAAAAGACTTTTTCTCTATGGATGAAAAGGAGCTTGCAAAATACGGAGTTATAAAAAGCGAAAAGGAATGTAATCCTGACCATGGACGAATTGAAAACAGGCAGTATTACCTGTGCACGAACCTGTCGTGGCTGGAGAATAAAGATGAGTGGCCGGGACTTAAGGCTGTTGCCATGGCACGGGAAGAACGGACTGTAAATGGAAAAACTTCCACAGACATCAGGTTTTTTCTAACTTCACTTGATAACATTGAACTTGTGAAAAAATCAATTCGCCTACACTGGGGAATTGAAAACCGCCTTCACTGGTGTCTTGATATGACTTTCAATGAGGACTACAAAAGGCACCGAAAGGATCATAGTCCGGAAAACATGACAGTTATGCGCCGTCTTGCATTAAATATCTTACGCCAAGCAGAAAAACCGGAGAATAAAAAACAGGACAGTTTAAGCAAGCGCACGATCTGGTTTCGGGAAAACCGCCAGTTCCGCCAAACGGTTTTAAGGCTCCTTTAAAATTTCACACTTTCTGTAATTTTATCAGAAAGTGTTTTTACATGCGTTTGCCCTGTGTAACGCAACTTGGGGCATTGACATCAATAAACAGAAACACCATCGAAAAACTTGAGCCTGTAGATTTTGCTTTTCTTGTAGACTTTATGAATGAAATAAATCATCAGGTAATCAAAAGAATGTCGTTGGAATGTAAGGCTTGTGGATATAAATATGAAGGAATCATTTCACAACTGGGGGAAGCATAAGCCGCCCGCGGGCAGGGATATTCCGTGAGGCGGCAGATATAGCATACAACTTCAAATGGTCAAAAACTGACATTATGGGCATGACAAAAAGAGAAAGATTTGAATGGCTTTCACAAATTAACAGAATTCATGAAGAGGAGAAACGGCAGCGCTTTGTAGATTCAGAGAATGAGATTCAAAGAATCTTACAGGCAAAAGATGAAAATTCAATGAAAGAAATTTGATGTCAGAAATCTAATCCTGCCATAGGGGGCTAAAATGCTGAAAGAATTGTCATGGTATATAGAAACGAACCGATTCACGAACATAGTCGAAGAAATAGAAGAAAAGGCAGCCGCATACAGCGAAGCCCTTAAAACGGACTCAGAGAACAAGGAAGAACTCCGTGACGACCTGCGAACCTTGTGCCAATGGCATATGGAAAAATCAGGATACAAGACGGAAAGCGTTCCATACATAAACATCGATCTGGAATTCTTTGACGGACATGACATAAACAGAGCCGCCCTCAGCACTTTTGAAAAAGAAATAATCAAAGCCCATATGTATCAGAAGCACCTGTGGGAATTCATGGGTACCACGGGAAGCATGACCGTCATATCAAAGACGGCAATGAGGCAAGACGGTTTTGTCTATGAGAGCTATCTTCCCCTGGAATACAAGAAAACGCACAATGCGAAAAGTCCCATCTCCAATATTTTGGAAGAAAACCCGGACGCAGTTCCAATTTACATATACCCGGACGGAAGCGTGTCAGGCGAATACAACCCGGAAAAATCAAAATTCCGGCTTGACGCACTTAGGGACAAGTCGGGATTTGACTGGACAAGGAAAGGCTGGGATCCGAACTACGAGGTGCACAAAGAGGGCTGGCACGGTGAATACGATGAGACCAGCACGTGGACTATGGTGCGGGAAGGAAAGGGGGAATATGAAAAAACGAGCTATACAGGGGCAAGGTTCGAGAAACTTCCTGAAATTGAAATACTGAAGGACGGCGACAGAGCAATCCTGTACGATCCGAACTATTCCCTAATCTCGACATTCGAGAGAATCTTTCTCCTTACTGATGGCAACATCTACGGAGTCGAACAGGAAGATGCAGAAAAAACCGTCTCCCTCATAAAAGAGGCGATGGACGAGATGGGCATAAAATCGATAAAGGCCGTATGCGGCGGAGATATAAGACCCGATGCAAAAAGACTGAACCCCCAGCTTCTTATGGAGAAATCCGTCTCGGAAGCTGCCCCCGCCAAAAAAACTGCCATCCCTTCACGGCAAAGAAAAGGACAGAAAATCACAAACGAAAGGATTCTGTCATTCTATAAGAAACTGTTCGGTGAAGCGCTTGAAAGCAACGCTGAGGTAGCAAGCTACAAAGAGTACAGAAAGACAAAGAAAGAACTGGCAGAAAAAGCCGAAAGTAAAAGAACCGAGGAGTCTGGAAGAAGCCTCTCAGAAAAAATCGCAATCGTAAAGGCGAGCGGGACAGAGGGGAAAGAACTCATACGGGCAATCCAGACAGAGAAAACGAAGATACCCCTTTCCGTATTCAATCCGGCGGACAAAAAAGAGGGCGGGCTTACGGACGAAGAATTCAATATCATTCAGAACTATGCCGTACCTGAACACAAAAAAGAACTGTTCAGCCGAGCCATTCTGAACCTGCTTGTGGAGCGAGAAACGATTAAAACAAGCGGAAAAGAGGTTCTCGAGCTATTCGACACTGTATATGCCGATGTGGTGCAGGGCAAGAAGTCCGACGAGGCAATCAGCGTGGAAACGACATTCTCCGAGCTGTGCAGCAACCCTGATAAATCGCTGGGCGCAGAGCCTGTAGATAGTACCGTCATGGAAAAGCTCACGGAAGCGAAAAGAAACCTTCCCGAACAGAAGACACAGGAGCTGCAGAAAAAGGTAGATGCTGCGGTGGACAACATAATCCGGAATTTCTCGGCAGTGCGCATGAGCACAGGAATGACACCGGAAGAGGCGGTAAAACTTGCCGCAAAAACAGTCGGGGGCAAAGACTCCGCCGTCTTCGTGCCGCCGGCAAGCGGAATCGTCTACCAGACACCGGCTATGAACGCCCCGTTCAATGCCCGGAACGGAGGCGACAAAAGGATTTTCAGCGACATAAGAATAGCGGACTTGATTGAGAAATCTAAGAACCTTCCGCCTCCGACAAAAGAAATTGAGGTTGAGCGGCTCATTGCGGAGAGCAGACAGAGCGCGACCGTGAAAGGGCAGCCCTCTGGAGAAAGAGAAACCGAAACTGGCAATGCTCACGCAGAAGAAATTAGGACGTATAAACCATACAAGGAAACAGGCACGGCACAAGAAACATACGAGGCGTTTCCGAACCTGTTCAGCAAAGAGGAGCGTGAGGCCTGGTATAAAACCGAAAGCTTCAGGAAAACAGGTCTTTCCGTTTCCGATGTCGAAAATCTTGTACAATCGGAAGAAGAAAAAATACAGGGATTAAAACCATCTACTGATAAAAATGTCGTTACATTCTCAAAGAAAAGGGAACTGGACAGAAAGCTGGGCTATGCCGCCGAAAGCACGGAGCGGAGCAGAAACGCCCTGCTCGCAAGAATCGAGCCTGTCACGCACTCCCTGAATGCGGAGGAAACGGCAAAGAGGCTTGAGAAAACCGAGAATACAAGGGCTGCCTACACCAAAGAGGACGACGGGCTTTTAAAAGAACGCAATGCTGTGGCAGGGAACCTAAAGGTCGCCGAAATAAACGCGAACGGAAGGCTTTCGCGGGAACTGGCAGGGGCTGTAACCCAAGCTGATTTTGCAAGCGAACGAAACCGTATCATATTCGGAGAAGATGTACAACAGAATGTTCCAGCCAAAAAAGGAGACGGCAAGCCTCTCAACACACTGGCAAACCCGAAAGCTGAGAAAGCAGAGAATTCCCCGACTCCTTATCAGAGTGCAAGGCAACAGGCTCAGAGTCAGTTTTTAACGGAAACCACCGAAGAGATAGCGGAGTCAAATGTCTCAAAGTATACGAAAGGTGGGCAGATTTTCCCTACCGATTACAATTCAGGAACAGAATCCCATGTTTCTGTACAGGAGAAGCACGGCACAGGCACAATACATAACGCAGAAATTGTGACCGGTGACATTCCTGCAGGAAGCGATGCGGGCATCATAGGTGAAAGCCAATTTTACAAAAAAAGCACACCTTCCCTGTCTGTCAGAACAGAAGCCGTCCACCATACCGATACTTCCGTACAGGGCGGAGAAGGGGAAATTACCGGCATAAACACAAGGCAAAATTCATCAGAGAATCATTTGAGGGCATCTAGCCAGACAAAGCCAATGCCGACACCCGAAGAGCAGGAAAGAGAAAGGATGGCAAGAATCAATGCGAACTATGAGCATGACAAGGCCGTTCTCGCAAAGGCCGACCCGCTGTTCGCAAGAAACCAGTTCTGGGATGTCGGTCATGCAGAGGGAAGCGGGGAAGATGGTTATTTTGATAAACAACAACTTAATAAAATCAAGGGTATGGCATTAGAATTTGAAATAAGAAAAAGTGGAGACTCACTACAGTGATTGAATATACACGCGAAGAAGCCATAGATTTGGCAAATTCATTGATAAAAAAACTATCTTCCAAAATTGAAACTCTTAACGATATGAATATCAATGATTGCGATAACTTAGAAATATCTATATATCTTCAACAGAATGGCAAAGAATTTATTTCGCTTATTGAGAAAAATGATATAAAGAAAGAGCTTGCTGAATATAATAACCAAGCAATCGCTATGGTACTCAGCAAGATACTTCCATCAGCAATAGAATTAGGATTGGAGAAGAATTTATCAAAAGACTTTTGTATTGTTGATACACCATATAGTACAAATGATTTTGATAGAGCCAAAGAAGGAGAACCTGAGAATCCAAAAGCTGTATGGACAATGCAAAATTCAGACTGGGGAGATAAATGGCGATATGTTTCTGAAGAAAGAATCAAAGAATTAAACAACCAGCTTTCAGAAGCTTTAAAAGAACTCGGTTATTCTGATGAGAAAATTTTAATTTTTCTTGAAACTGAAAATTCGATTAGTAGTTCTATGAGTGCATTGACATATTCATTAAATCAGTTAGTATCGGAAAAAGAAAAAATAAATAAGAAAAACGAAGATTTGCGATTTAATGAAATAAAAAAAATCGAAAAAGAAATGAATGAAATCCATAGTGATGAAGCTGTAAGTGAGCAGGACAGAAAAGAGTTGTTAAAGAGAAAAAGTGCTTTACATATGTATAAATCAATACAATTAGACAAATATAAAAAAGAGAATAAGAAAACTATAGAAGACTTAAAGGTAAAAATAAAGAATATAAAAGACAATCTTCTATATCATAAGGTTTATAACTCTGGTTGTAAAATTATTTCAACAGCAAAAGTATTCTCAGCAATGTATGACGATGATTCGATAACTCCAAATGATGTAATGCAGTATGTTGACAAGAACGGTCTGCTCGATGATGAAAGCCTGAAGTCAAAATACACAGATTATAAAGTTACGACAGTACAAGAAAAAGACATTGCGAATTATGTTTTCCCCGAAAACTGTTATATCATAGGACACGCTCGAATCGGAGGTGGTTACGGAGAACATTTTGTCGTAATAAAAAACATTACTAGTACTGTAAAAAATGGAAATGTCTTTATAGAATATGAGAAATCGAATTCAAGTAATAATGATAGAGACAGAAATTATACAAGCGAAGAACCAGGAAATGATTCAACAAAAGCAAAGATATTCGAACTTCGAGTATTTGAGAGAATAAAAGAATGAAGAAAAAATTAGTCATTATGGTATTAGCCTTATTATGTGCAACAAAAATATGCAGTTTTGAATATAAATTGGAAGATATTCTGTTAACATATATGGCTTTTATCGAACATTCAAATCTATTTATAAACAGAGGAATCCTCTTTTTGAATCCTAATCAGAATTCGCGCATTCATTATGCAGAATACGAATTTGATTCTGGTGGTAATAAAATCCTTAAAGTTTTTGATTCAGAAATGGATTTTGAAAAAAATGAATCTTATGACTCTGTTTATTATAAAAATAATAGAATTAGTGGGGTCAGATGTGGTCATAACCGATGGAATTTCAAAATAGAAAACGGCAATCTGATAATAAAAGAAAATGAATGGAGACCCCTGTCTTACGAAATGCATTATGTATCAGAGAATGAGCTGCGTTGCTATGGCAAGAAAATTACGAAAAACGGGAATGAGTTCACGGTAGATGATTACGAGCCTTATAAATTCATATTTAATGATGATTCAATTGAAGTCATAAAACTTAGTAAAGCTGGAGATGAACTCTATAAGTACATATATGACAATCACGGAATCTTATTAAAGGAGTTTGATTGCCATAACTATGACAGCGAACGACTGGTATGGAGCACCAACGGCGTAAACGGATTCATAACAGAGGTTCATGAGTCTGATATATATGGCATTGTTAAAAATGATGATTATTTCCGTCGCATAGACAAAGACGGCTATCTTGTTTACCAAAACGACGATTACAGCGAAAACAATCACTATGGCTACAGAGAGCTTATCATTTTGCCGTGTGATGAGGAGGATAACATCCTTGCAACTGTAGATGATGTTGCGATTCCATATCCAGAAAAGAAAAAAGACTTAGAAGAAAATGAGGCTACGGAAATTCCTGAATTAAATCACACCATACAAGGTGAAAAACCTGTTGCAAATGTAGAAAACGAACCAAAAGTATTTTCTTATAAAGGAGTACTACTCTGCTTTATTTTCTCTATGACTGTTATTGTCGTTATTTTAATTATTTCTAAGAGGAATAAAAATGCTAAAAAGTAAAGATAACCTTTCAGATTTAGTCGAAAAAATATGCACATTTTTAGATGGTCTGAATAAAGCTATTGAAATAAATAACTCCGAAACTACTCTAACTAAAAGGGTAAAATTTTTGCAACACAGGTCAGCAAGTATAAGGAACTCTTCGGAAAATAATCGTATAATTCCTTTGGAATCAGTAACAAAGTCTAAGTTTGAATTGGAAAGGGATACGGAGCTCGGAAATGTAAAAATTATATATGGTCACGGTTCAGACGAAATGCTAAGAAGCAACGGTCTAGTTGCATTTGCACTCGCCAATAAAATTTACATTCAAACTCATAAATATAAACCCGAAACAGAAGAGGGAAGAGCATTACTTGCACATGAATTGACACATGTGCAGCAATATTCAGAAAAAAGGATTAATAATCAGAATTCTAAAGATGAACTTGAAAAAGAGGCAGAACTAACTGAAAAAGCCGTTTATTATAATCCTGATACATTGGAAGAATTAAGAATTGGTAATAGAAAAATAAAAATACGTAATTCTCAAAAGAAACGGCTTATTCAGGAAATTGAGAATGAATATATGGATTGGCTTGAAGGGCAGGAAAGGGAATTAAATAGTCAAGAATATTTAAAACTATTAATCGATGTAAAGGAAAGAATGGATAGGGGTGAAATGGTATGGCAACAGCCTTAATCCAGCATTTATGGATTGATGCTGCGGTGGACAACATAATCCGGAATTTCTCCGCCGTGCGCATGAGCACAGGAATGACACCGGAAGACGCGGTAAAACTTGCCGCAAAAACAGTCGGGGGCAAAGACTCCGCCGTCTTCGTGCCGCCGGCAAGCGGAATCGTCTACCAGACACCGGCTATGAACGCCCCGTTCAATGCCCGGAACGGAGGCGACAAAAGGATTTTCAGCGACATAAGAATAGCGGACTTGATTGATAAATCAAAGAACCTTCCGCCTCCGACAAAAGAAATTGAGGTTGAGCGGCTCATTGCGGAGAGCAGACAGAGCAAAAACGCGAGAGGAATGCCCTCTGGAGAAAAAGAAACCGAAACTGGCAATATTCACGCTGAGGCAAACAGGGCAGATAAACCATACAAGAAAACAGGCACGGCACAAGAAACATACGAGTCGTTTCCGAACCTGTTCAGCAAAGAGGAGCGTGAGGCCTGGTATAAAACCGAAAGCTTCAGGAAAACGGGCCTTTCCGTTTCCGATGTCGAAAATCTTGTACAATCGGAAGAAGAAAAAATATAGGGATTAAAACCATCTACTGATAAAAATGTCGTTACATTCTCAAAGAAAAGGGAACTGGACAGAAAGCTGGGCTATGCCGCCGAAAGCACGGAGCGGAGCAGAAACGCCCTGCTCGCAAGAATCGAGCCTGTCACGCACTCCCTGAATGCGGAGGAAACGGCAAAGAGGCTTGAGGAAACCGAGAATACAAGGACAGCCTACACCAAAGAGGACGACGGGCTTTTAAAAGAACGCAATGCTGTGGCAGGGAACCTAAAGGTCGCCGAAATAAACGCGAACGGAAGGCTTTCGCGGGAACTGGCAGGGGCTGTAACCCAAACTGATTTTACAAGCGAACGAAACCGTATCATATTCGGAGAAGATGTACAACAGAATGTTCCAGCCAAAAAAGGAGACGGCAAGCCTCTCAACACACTGGCAAACCCGAAAGCTGAGAAAGCAGAGAATTCCCCGACTCATTATCAGAGTGCAAGGCAACAGGCTCAGAGTCAGATTCTGGCGGACGCTCTCGATGCGGCCGCAGATTCAGGAATTTCAAGGCATACGGAAAACGGCAGCGGCGTAGGGCGTAACGCAGAAATCAAAGGCGGCGACAGGTTTACAGAATTCAGTATTGGAATCGACGGCGAAACTCCGTTTTATGGGGAAAGCGCCGTCTCAAAGACAGAGCGCGTAGAAGCGGCTCGAAAGCCGGACTTTGGAAACGGCAACGAAGAAACTCATTCATCTGTTCCTGCAGGAGAGACGGCTTTTCCGCCCGGCACAAGAAGCCATGCCGAAAGCGTACATTCCCCTGCGGAACACACTGGAAACAGGAGTACATTCAGCGGAAACAAATCCTCTTATTCTGCCGCAGCAGACGGAGCACGCAATAATACCTTCAAGGAAAGCGGAACTCCTCACGCTGCCCCGACAAGCAACGAAAGCAGGGCTGCGTACACTGTTCAGCCAACCGGTGAAGACTGGAATGCCGCAGCGGAAACCGGGGCATCATATACTTCCGTACATAGCAGGGAGGACGGCAGTTCCGCCAAAAAAACAGGACAAAATCCATCACAGCCTCGCGGAGATATATCTGGTCAGACAAAGCAAATGCTTACTCCCGAACAGGAAGAGGCCGCAAGGCTTGAGAGGATGAACGCGAACTACGAGCATGACAAGGCAGTTCTCGCAAAGGCTGACCCTATGTTCGCAAGAAACCAGTTCTGGGACGTGGGACACGCAGAGGGAAGTGGGGAAGTAACGGACAGAGAGTTGGCGAAATTGGCTCAAATCAAAATAGAAGAGAAAAAGAATCGCCTGTTAGACGGAGGACATTTTAATGAGTACTAAAAGATTGATTCCTCTCGAACAGGATAAGCATATAAAGAAAATTGTTGATATTTATAATTTTGCCATAAAGAAGATAAGAGAAAATCCTCAGTTACTGGAAGTGAAAACAGACCAGACCAAGAAAAGTGGCAAAAGGAAACAAGAAGATTCCGGAAATGTGGAATATGTACTGCCAGCCGCAATGGTCATGCGGAACTATCTGCATGATAGGGAATTTCCTTTGGAAAGTGTCATGCTTTCGGCAACGGAAACAAAGCATAACGAAGACATCGGGAAAGTAAAAATTCACATCGGTGCTTATGCAGATGAATATGCCCGCTCTATGCACGCAATGGCGTTCACTATAGGAAGCACGATTTTCTTCAGGAACGGTTCCTACAAGCCGGAGAGCGAGGAAGGACGCGCACTTCTTGCCCATGAAATGAAGCATATATCGCAGAACAAAGAATACATGACTGCCGACAACCGTACGAAAGAGGAGCTTGAAGCGGAGGCTGTTCAGGCGGAAGAAATCGAACGGTATAATCCCGATCCGTATGTCTGTGAGGTCATAAACGGTAAATCTTACCGGATGAGGAAATCCCAGAAGGCGAAACTAGACTATCTTGTTGAGAAAGGGCTTGAAGAGTGGGTTGAGGGGGAGGAGAATGCAATGAGTGACAGGGATTACCTTAAGCTCCTGCTGAATTACAAGGATTATCTGGAGGGAAGATTATGAGCCTTAATCTTGATGGAAGGGAAAACAAGATAAAACTCATCTCCGATACGATGACGGGATTTTATTCTGTTATGCGTAACCTTCAGGAAGATTATGCCACCTATCATCAAAATTACTCAGAGGAAGCCCTCGCACTTCTCAGCAGGTCAGACGATTTCATTGAATCCGTGGAAGCCGTGCGAAGCCTCGACAGTCTTAGCAGAATAGATGACGATGGTATAAACGAGCTGTTTTTGCTCAGCCAGCAAATCGCAGAGCTGTATCATTTGAAAAACATCAGTTGCAGTAATCCAGTCGAAAACATCTCTATTTCTGCTGCCGTCTGGAAAATATATTTAAACGAAAAAAATGAAATAGCAAATGTAGAGTATGGAAGTGACAAAACAAAGGCTCAGGTAATCCATTCAGATGGTACTACAAGTTCTATAATTGATATGACTGGAACTGATTACGAAGGAAAAGGTTTTGCAAAGAAATTATTAACTGCCGCAAAATTAATGCTTTCAGAGCAGGCAGATTTTGACCTTCAAAATAAAATGTTAGATTCCGGTTTAATATATATAAGTGAAGAGCAAGCAAAATTTATAAACATTGAAAAAGGGTGGATAAGAAAGCAGGATTACTATAATTTAATGACTCCAAAAGATTTCTTAGATTTAAATGATTATAAAGATGTTACGGTAAATGCCGTTTATGATGATGATAAAGGTGAATTAGTCTTTACATATACGGTAGGTGGAAAAACGGAAAATCTTTTTGTGATAAAGGCTAGTAATAATCAGAAAGAGAGAGAGTATCCGACAGATGGAGGTACTCTTACATCTTCTCCCATATACACGATGCCAAATAATAAATCAGAACCAGTAGTTCCCTATAAGCCTGGAAAATTCCCTAAAGGAACTTGGCTTATAGAATCTTTTGAGGAAAGTTTTACCGAAGGTTATGGACCTTATAAGATAAGAACAAATGCAATTAGATATGTTGTAGGTTATAAACAAAAATATGATGAAAATAAGATTTTAATTGGCTGGGAAGAAATAAAAAATGAGAAAGGTGAAAATGTGCTATATGAAGATGGTCATTTATTAATACATGGTGGTACAGGAAGAATAATCAATAAATTAACAAATATTGAAAAATTGGATGCTAGAAAAGGAGAAAATGATTATAAAGGAACTACTCATGGTTGTATCAGAATTAGTAATTTAGATGTTTATTTAATTGTTGAAATCTTGAGAAACTATTTAAAATCTAAAGGCAATATCGAATTGGAGGTAAAATAAGATGAAACGAATTATATCCGGCTGTATTATTTCTATATTAGTTTTTTCTGCATTTTGCATGGATACTACCATATTGCGAGAAAAAACTGTGAATAATCTTATTGTAGAGAATGAGTTGTCAAAAGAGCAAACTATAGTTATAGATTTTGATGACAAAGGCTTTTTATGTTCCCTAGACTCTGAAAATCTTAAAATTCATGTTGACACTAATAAAAATATTTATGATTTGTATTTCCAAAATTCAATGGAATCATGGCATCAACAAATGGTACATGAAAAAAATTGCTGGAAATGGTTCAATAACAAAGGATTGATATGTAATATTTATTACTCTGAAGAAAAAAAGACTGTAACTTCAGACAGCAAAAACTACACTATAAATATCAAATATGAAAATAAAAGAATTAATATAAATTTAGGTTCTGGAAGAAAATGTATTTTTGATATGTCAAAGCCGATACCAGTTTTTATAACAGATAGGGATATAACTTCAATCTCAGAGATAAATAATGAATACATTTTCACGGATTATTTTGATAATATTGTTACAGAGTTTTCAATAAAAAATACTCCTGCTTTTATGGGATTTTCTAATGTTGCGTTTTTAATCCCAGTTCTATTTCATATAGATTACTACTTTTATCCATTCATAACAGGAATTATTAATATTTCTGGAACACAAAAGTATTACGCTACATCGTATTTAATTGAAGGCAAAACAACCTACGAACCCGAACACCTTAAACAAAAAGACGGTCTCCCTTGGGCAAGCGGAAACGGAAAAGGTATAGGAGATGTCATTTCTATAAAAGAATTTAAGCATAAAAATCCAAGTGAACTGGTTATTATGAACGGCTATCAAGACAAAAATCATCCCGACTACTATGATAAAAACAGCCGTGTAAAGAGCGTAAAAATTACAAACTCAAAGACAAAAAAATCCAAGACTATAATAGTCAAGGACTCAAAAGAAGAACAGCGTTTTTCTCTAATAGAACTTGGAACAGGCAACGAATATGAATTCGAAATCATGGATGTATATACCGGCATAAAATATGATGATTTGTGCATACAATACTTGGCTGTTGAATAACGCTCTTGCCAATCAACTTCCCGAACAGAAGACACAGGAGCTGCAGAAAAAGGTAGATGCTGCGGTGGACAACATAATCCGGAATTTCTCGGCAGTGCGCATGAGCACAGGAATGACACCGGAAGAGGCGGTAAAACTTGCCGCAAAAACAGTCGGGGGCAAAGACTCCGCCGTCTTCGTGCCGCCGGCAAGCGGAATCGTCTACCAGACACCGGCTATGAACGCCCCGTTCAATGCCCGGAACGGAGGCGACAAAAGGATTTTCAGCGACATAAGAATAGCGGACTTGATTGAGAAATCAAAGAACCTTGCTCCGCCGACAAAAGAAATTGAGGTTGAGCGGCTCATTGCGGAGAGCAGACAGAGCGCGACCGTGAAAGGGCAGCCCTCTGGAGAAAGAGAAACCGAAACTGGCAATGCTCACGCAGAAGAAATTAGGACGTATAAACCATACAAGGAAACAGGCACGGCACAAGAAACATACGAGGCGTTTCCGAACCTGTTCAGCAAAGAGGAGCGTGAAGCATGGTATAAAACCGAAAGCTTCAGGAAAACGGGTCTTTCCGTTTCCGATGTCGAAAATCTTGTACAATCGGAAGAAGAAAAAATACAGGGATTAAAACCATCAAATGATAAAAATGTCGTTATTTTCTCAAAGAAAAGGGAACTGGACAGAAAGCTGGGCTATGCCGCCGAAAGCACGGAGCGGAGCAGAAACGCCCTGCTCGCAAGAATCGAGCCTGTCACGCACTCCCTGAATGCGGAGGAAACGGCAAAGAGGCTTGAGGAAACCGAGAATACAAGGGCTGCCTACACCAAAGAGGACGACGGGCTTTTAAAAGAACGCAATGCTGTGGCAGGGAACCTAAAGGTCGCCGAAATAAACGCGAACGGAAGGCTTTCGCGGGAACTGGCAGGGGCTGTAACCCAAGCTGATTTTGCAAGGGAGCGAAACCGTATCATATTCGGAGAAGATGTACAACAGAATATTCCAGCCAAAAAAGGAGACGGCAAGCCTCTCAACACACTGGCAAACCCGAAAGCTGAGAAAACAGAGAATTCACCGACTCCTTATCAGAGTGCAAGGCAACAGGCTCAGAGTCAGTTTTTAACGGAAACCACTGAAGCGATAACTGCATCAAATGTCTCAAAGTATACGAAAGGTGGGCAGATTTTCCCTACCGATTACAATTCAGGAACAGAATCCCATGTTTCTGTACAGGAGAAGCACGGCACAGGCACAAGACATAACGCAGAAATTGCAGCCGGTGACATTCCTGCAGGAAGCGATGCGGGCATCATAGGTGAAAGCCAATTTTACAAAGAAAGCACACCTTCCCTGTCTGTCAGAACAGAAGCCGTCCACCATACCGAAGATATGCGTTTTAATGCAGCAGACAGTATGGCTAGAAAATCATTCATCGGAAACGAACCCGCTTATTCTACCGCCGCAAACAATGCAAGCAATGATACTTTCACCGAAAAAACTACACAGAATGCTCTGGCAAGCAGCGAGAACTGGAATGAAGCATCGAAAATCGGGTCATCGCATTCTTCCGTGTATGGCATAGAAGGGAACGATACAGGCATAAACACAAACCAAAATTCATCAAAGAATCATGTGAGAGTATCTGGTCAAACAAAGCAAATGCTTACTCCCGAACAGGAAGAGGCCGCAAGGCTTGAAAGGATGAACGCGAATTACGAGCATGACAGGGCGGTGCTTGCCAAGACAGACCCGCTGTTCGCAAGGAACCAGTTCTGGGACGTGGGGCATGCAGAGGGAAGCGGGGAAGAGAGCGACAGGGAAAAAATTAAGCGAGACACAAGACGCGTTGAAAGACTGATAGATTCCCAGCTTAAAGATAATGGGGGAATTTAATAATGGCGGATTTTAATACGGACAGACAAGTTACATTCCAAGAGCTTGTAGACAGCGGACAATATGAGGCAGGATTGATAGATGAAATAGTCAGGAATGCTGTAGAATTAGCGGAAAAACTGCAATGCAATCCATTGACGAAAAAAAATACTGCCACTCCGAAGAAAGAAGCCGAGTTTGCCGAGTATCAGAACGAGGAACCATTCGCAATCAGAAGCTGGAGATATGACCGCGAGCATCAGCTTGACCGCGTAATCGTCAACGGGTTCAACAAAAAAAATGACACAGACCTCGAAAGCGTAAAAATAATTTACGGGCCGGGTGCAAACGAATATACAAGGAGCCGTCATGCATTGGCTCTTGTAGTCGCAGACAGAATCTATTTCAGGAACGGAGCGTACAAGCCCGAGACGGAAGAAGGAAGGAAACTCCTTGCACATGAACTCACTCATATTGCCCAGAACAGAAAGAAACAGGAACTGCGCAACACGACAAGAAAAGAACTTGAGGAAGAGGCCGAGCAGAACGAGGAACAGGCAGTTTATAATCCAGACCCGAATGTGACGATAAAATATCGCGGGAAATATGTGACCATGAGGGAAAGCCAGCTGAAAAAATTCGCAAATAGGATAGCCAAATCTATTCTGGAAGAAGTAGAGGGAATGGAAAAATCCATGACGGACGAAGAGTATTTGAAGTACCTCATTGACTTTACGGAAAAGGTGAACAGCGGGGAAGAGAAATGGCTCAACTAAGACGAAAAGAAGCAGAACGGCTCATAAAGAAAATACTCACCGAATACGCGAGGAAAATAAGGAGCGCGAAAAAAAGGGAATATGCGGAGGACATCCAACAGCAGCTCTTTAATCCTAAGATAGATGCTTTCTATAAACTCGCCAAGTCCGAGGACATGGACTTCTACATATTCAACAGGCTGAACGACGAGGGAATAAGACAGCTCCTTGTAGGATGCAGGAGACTTGCAAAGTGCTACGAGCTTGATTCCTACGGCAAGATAAAGGACTTCACTTATGAGCCGGAAACATCGAAGTGCCGCATAGCGTCTGACTCTGACGGAAAATACTCTGCGGGCGGCTCATACACATTTACAGTTGAAGGAAAGGCAGAACTTGGGAATAAATGGTACGAGCCGCATTCGATCGCATGGCATTTCTACAGGGAGAATCCCGGCACGGGGAAATACGAGGAAACCGCCTCTAAAATGGACGAAGCCCGCGCGCTCGCCGACTTTGACACATGGGACAGGAGCTTTCTGGTCTCCGAGAAAGGCAGGTACAAGGTAACGGCTACAATATTCAATCAGGCAATTACCACAGGAATACGGCCTGATATTGTGGAAGTATGCGAGCTGTATTTTGAGGCGGAAGAAAGAAATATTGCAGCCCTCAGTTGCTCCGATAAAATCAGAATAGCTATGGAATACTCTAATGTAATCGATGAGATAAGAGAGGAAATCGGAGACATAAATATTCTTGTTACTCAAATGGTTATTGTGTCAAGTTTTCTAATCGGATTAGCTCTAACAGGCTACGGAGCTGTTGCGGAAGCTCTAGGATTTGTATTACTTGCTGCAGGGGCTGCAATGTCAGGAACACAGCTGCTTGCGGGTGTAATTGAGCTTGTAAAGTTCTTCACAACGGTAGACGACGCAAAGACAGAAGATGATTTGAAAGTCTGCGGAAAGATTTTCGGAGATGCCGTAGCAAAAATCGGCGTAGATGGACTGTTTTTCTTTCTGTCGATGTTCGGACTAAAGAAAGCATCTGCAAGACTGACGACAAGGACTGTAATTGACAACGGACTTAACTCAAAGAAATGGGCTGGGAAGCAGATTGAGGAGAAAGAATTAAATCTTGAAGTAAAAAATAATTATTCTTGGAAAGTTGGGTATGAAGCAGACAAAAACTATTTAGGAAATGGAAAAATTGGAGATTTTTCAAATTTACAAGGAAAATCTATAGAGGAAGTCCTAACAAGGATTCCCAAAAACGCTACCCGCCGTGAGCTTATTCCAGAAGCAGGGAAAGTTACAGAAGGCTTTGAATACAAATGGATTACTAATGGCAAAACATACCGTGCACGAATCCATGGTATTGATGGGTCTGCACCGAAAGGTAGTAATGCCTCTAAAGGCTGGGTTTTAAGAATTCAAGAGGGAAAAAAATATCTCGACCCAATAACATTAGAATATCAACGCCCAGGTATTACAAATATTGACAGTCCATATTATAATGAAGAACTTGCTAATAGAACCCACATACCTATAAAAACTCCTAGGAACTAGAAGAAAATGAATGACAAATGTAACAAATATGAATATTTAAGTGATAAACTTGAATATGGAAATATATCAACAGAAGAAGCTGTTTCTATATGTAATGATATTATAGAAGAAAGCAATTCGGAAAATGATTTCACTGTACTTGAATCAATGTTTCATGCAATCTTTACAGCCGTAACAAACAGAAATATAGGAAATAGAATAAATACAGATATTATTGCAAAAAATCTTGAAAAATATAATGAAGAAATTCTTGATTATATAATTACGATTCTAGCTTATTCTGGAAATGAACAATATCAGAACACAATAAAACAGATAGGTTCCAAATATAAAAACTTGGATATTGAAGATGCTTTAATGGAGTTATCTGCTAGAATGGAAAAGTAAATTGGCGAATAATTAAAGGTGTGTTGGATAATGGGCTAAAATTTAGAGGCTTCCTAGATGATAAGGGAGAAATAACTAATTTTTTCCCATTAAAATAGATAATTGAAGCGAGGTAGTTTTATGAATGATATTGAAATAAAAATTCTCTTTTTTATAAACGTCAAGTAACGCTTACAAAAAAAGTATGGTGAAGATTTATTCAAACAATCTGATTCAAAACTTTCCAAAAGTAAAATTAATAGATTTGTTTCAATATCCAAATCTAACTGTTTTACTTTATGTAAGAACTTGAATATCTATGTAACAGAAAGATTTGATTTGGCAGTATTAAGAAAACAAACAACCGATGCTGACAAAAAATTAGGTTCTTTAAAACGGCTAGAATTATTATTAAGTCAAAAAGATAGCAATGCACATAATATAATATCTCCACTTTTTATTATATATGATATGAGAATAATTGACTCGCATGATGTTAATGAAGATAATTCAGTTTTCGATAAATTAGGTATAAAACTAACTGGAAATGAAGAGAATTATGTTGTAATAGGAGCAACTATAATTTTCTTACTCGCAAGATGTTTACATGAATTAGCACAAATACTAGATAAAGATTAATTAATATAAGGTAAATCAAAATGGAAGAAGAAAAAAAAATCATATTAAATCTTTTATTAGATAAACTTTTCGATGAATATAAGGCAGAAAATGCAAGAAAAGATACTCTTGAATCCAAGGCATTAGGTTTTTATACAATTATTGGAATTATTCTTGCAGATGTAATTGCCCTGCAAATTGCATTCAAAAAAATTAAAATAGAAATATTAAATAATATTAATATTTTTATTTTAATTTTATTAGGAATTATTTACACCATATTTATCATTAACAATTTTATTTTATATAAACCAAAGAAAAGACAAAATTTCAGTTTATCTGGTGAAAATTGGAATATATACTTAAAGATTGGAGAAGAAAGCACTTCAAATACGAATCCAAATAATAAGTTAGATGAGTTTATAAAAAGTTTTAAAGATAATATAACTGGGATAATAAATGATAATAAACAAAAAAATGATATCTTAGTAAAAAAAATAAAAGCTCAAAGTTTACTTTGTTTTTTATCAGGAATATTATTATTAATAAATATCATAATATTTATAATTGCATTTTTGTATGGAGATTGAATAATGGCAGAAAAAGATTTATTAAAAAGAATTAAGCTAAGCCCTTTGTCCAGACATTTTGTCTGAAAAATAACGAATTTTATGCAGCCATCTTGTTGATGATTGCCGAAGGAAAACTTCCTTCCCTGTATACTTCGTCAGGAGTCTTGTAATCCAAGCCCTGATGAATTCTTTCATTGTTGAAGAACCTCACGAATTCTCCAAGCAGTTTTCGGAGTTCTTCTTCGGATCTGTAATCCCGGAGAAAAATCCATTCATATTTCAAAGTACGCCAGGTTCGCTCTACAAAGATGTTGTCCTTGCATCTTCCGATTCCGTCCATGCTGATTTCAACATTGTAGGATTTCAGAAGCCCGATGAACTCTCCGCTGGTATACTGGGAACCGCAGTCCGTGTTGAATACTGCCGGAACCCCGTATTTCTCAAAGGCTTCCCTCACGCATTCCAGGCAGAAATCTGTCCTCATGCTGTCCGAGAGCCGCCAGCTCAGAATCTTCCGGCTGTACAAATCAATCACGGCCGTAAAATACATCATGCCCCATGGAGTCTTGATGTAAGTGATGTCTGTCGCCATTACCTGGTTCGGGAACGCGATGAACTTGTTCCGCAAGAGGTACGGGAACTTTCCGTATGGCGCTTTTCCGCTTCTTGTGGTCTTGAAGACAGGCTTCTGGCCTTTGATTCCAAGTTCCTTGTACAGGTTGCGGATAAACTTTTCTCCAGCCCAGTCGTACCCGAGTCTTTTCAGATGCTTTGACATCTTTTTGTAACCATAGGTACTGTGAGTTGACCACTCATTGATTACAATTTTTGCACGATTGAGCCTTGTTTTGTTTTCCCCAGCCTTCTTTTTCTGTCGTTCTGCTTCAAATCTGCGGCGCTCATAGTAAGTTGCCCGTGGAAGTTTCAGTATCCGGCACTGTTCAAGTACAGACAGCCCGACTCCATTTTTGTCATGCATATCTTTTTGAACAAGCTGCCATGATGCTAGTCCAGATGAAGCTTTTTTTTTAGCAAGTCAACCTCGAGCTGTTTCTTTCCTAATGAGGCGAGCATTTCATCCTGCTTTGCCCGTAGCCTTTCATTCTCTTCACGGAGGGCTTTCTGTTCGTCTGTCTCAAGTTTTCCTTCCAGAAACTGCTCCATCCATTCAGACAGTGTGCTTGGTGCAATGCTGTACTTTGCAGCGACCTCCGCCTCTTTAGCTCTCTTTTTAAGAGCCTCTTTTGCGACTTCGAGTTTGAACTTGTCTGAAAAATCCTTTCTTTTTCTTCCCATGAATTTGTCCTACCTTGACCTTAGCACAAATTCGTTGTTTTTTCTCCTCCGTGTCTAAATCTGAGGCTTATTATAAAATACGAATGTTGTAAAGGTTAATGTAAAAAAAACATATAAAAGAACTCATAAGCCAGTTACGACATATACGGAAGCTAATGTTAAAAATAACTTTAAGATTTGCAAAAAAGATCGTACAAAATAACTTATAGTTATTAATATGCTGAAAGTAAATTTGATAATGAATAAAAATACCAAATAATAAATGTAAATAACTTTTTATATTTTATTATATATAAATTAAAAAAGAGGTTGTTATAAAATGAGTGATATTTCTTTAAGAAAACAGTTTGATTATTCTTCTAGTCTATATAGATTTTTATGCCAATATCCTGAAAATGATTTATTTTATACTTCTCATAATCCAATTCTAGAACATCCTGCAGACGCTTTAAGAAAAGCATTGAAAAATACATACAAAGTTTTAAAACAATTATCTGAAGTTGATAAGGAATCTTATGATGATTGTAAAGAATGTATAAGAGAAGTATTTAATCAAGTTGATTCTTTTTATGATATTTGTTTTGAAATATTAAAATGTTTTTTTGATCCATCTAATAAAAAAAATATAAAAAATAATAAAGACTGGTTAAAGGAAAATAAAATAAATTGTGTAAACATATTTACAAGTAATGTTGATACACATAGTAAATTTGTATCAGAAATAAATAACTTAACTAAACATAATACATGGAACTTTGAATCTTTTACATTTTTATATAATAAACAAATTGCTATATAATAAGCCTCAGATTTAGACACGGAGGAGAAAAAACAACGAATTTGTGCTAAGGTCAAGGTAGGACAAATTCATGGGAAGAAAAAGAAAGGATTTTTCAGACAAGTTCAAACTCGAAGTCGCAAAAGAGGCTCTTAAAAAGAGAGCTAAAGAGGCGGAGGTCGCTGCAAAGTACAGCATTGCACCAAGCACACTGTCTGAATGGATGGAGCAGTTTCTGGAAGGAAAACTTGAGACAGACGAACAGAAAGCCCTCCGTGAAGAGAATGAAAGGCTACGGGCAAAGCAGGATGAAATGCTCGCCTCATTAGGAAAGAAACAGCTCGAGGTTGACTTGCTAAAAAAAAAGCTTCATCTGGACTAGCATCATGGCAGCTTGTTCAAAAAGATATGCATGACAAAAATGGAGTCGGGCTGTCTGTACTTGAACAGTGCCGGATACTGAAACTTCCACGGGCAACTTACTATGAGCGCCGCAGATTTGAAGCAGAACGACAGAAAAAGAAGGCTGGGGAAAACAAAACAAGGTTCAATCGTGCAAAAATTGTAATCAATGAGTGGTCAACTCACAGTACCTATGGTTACAAAAAGATGTCAAAGCATCTGAAAAGACTCGGGTACGACTGGGCTGGAGAAAAGTTTATCCGCAACCTGTACAAGGAACTTGGAATCAAAGGCCAGAAGCCTGTCTTCAAGACCACAAGAAGCGGAAAAGCGCCATACGGAAAGTTCCCGTACCTCTTGCGGAACAAGTTCATCGCGTTCCCGAACCAGGTAATGGCGACAGACATCACTTACATCAAGACTCCATGGGGCATGATGTATTTTACGGCCGTGATTGATTTGTACAGCCGGAAGATTCTGAGCTGGCGGCTCTCGGACAGCATGAGGACAGATTTCTGCCTGGAATGCGTGAGGGAAGCCTTTGAGAAATACGGGGTTCCGGCAGTATTCAACACGGACTGCGGTTCCCAGTATACCAGCGGAGAGTTCATCGGGCTTCTGAAATCCTACAATGTTGAAATCAGCATGGACGGAATCGGAAGATGCAAGGACAACATCTTTGTAGAGCGAACCTGGCGTACTTTGAAATATGAATGGATTTTTCTCCGGGATTACAGATCCGAAGAAGAACTCCGAAAACTGCTTGGAGAATTCGTGAGGTTCTTCAACAATGAAAGAATTCATCAGGGCTTGGATTACAAGACTCCTGACGAAGTATACAGGGAAGGAAGTTTTCCTTCGGCAATCATCAACAAGATGGCTGCATAAAATTCGTTATTTTTCAGACAAAATGTCTGGACAAAGGGCTTAGCTTACTATTCCAAGTTTTTATTTTGGTACTGTTCTTCATGATAAATCAATTGGTCCAAATCAAGATATTCATAAAAAATGGCATGGATTTCAAACTGGTTTTTCATATGATTTTATCATTAGGAAATTAATTGCTCACATATTTTTATATCAAGAAAAGTTGTTTAAATGTTTGCAAACAACTTTTCCACATATAAAACTGACAGCTGAGAAAGTAAATGAGCAACATTTAAATAAGGATTTATTTGAATTGGCATTTAATACAACAATCAATTTTTTGCCTAATGAATATGAATTACCATCAGGTATATTTATTAAACAAAATAATAATTATTTAATTCAATATCCAAAAAATCAGAGAAATAAACAACCGAAATTAATATCTTGGGAAATAAACTATAATATAGAAACTAACCCTCGTACAAATAAAATATCTGGTGTCTTACCATATTTTCAAAATATAAAACCAAAACAATAATCTCAACTTGCTAAATTATTATAAAATATGACAAACGTTCTCCATAGAGTTACTTTATTTAAAATTTATCATGAGAACTACATATAAAAAAGTTATCATTCAAATAATCCATCTGCAGCAGGCATAGCACTTTCGTAAGCGTCAATTTTCCGCCCTATCAGACTATTAGAACCGTAAGCGTCAAAATTGACGCTTACTTTTTTTGTAATGCGCAATTCGTATAAGAAAACTTTTTTATGCCTGAATAACAACTTGTGCTTTTGAGTTTGTCGATGGATACTTAATGTAGAATTAGTCATAATGTTGAACATGATCACCATCACGCTCATAATCGGCTCAACCCAGAAGGCTACTCAGTTTATACCGCTAAAAGAAAATTGAAGAAAAATGTGACTCTTGTTTTGCGAATGATGAAGCATATATTGGCAGTCCGAATGGTATTGATGAAACCACGCTCAAATCTATTCTGAATAATGTGTTTGAGAAACACCCGGACCAGATTATTTTCACTACATCTGCACAGAAAGTCCAAGCAGTAATTATGAATCTTCCGTATTGTGTGGTGGCTATGAAGTTCCAAAATCCCTTTTTGTCAAAAATGAGAAAAAGGGTATTTTAGATGTTCAAGTGATTTATGATTCTTGCCGGGAATTCGTACCTTACAACAGAAGCATTGGAGACAAGGCTCTGAATGTACTTGAATTCCTCAGCAAGCAGTTTTTTTAACGCTTACCTGTACCCCTTCTCGCAGTTGCGGATATCAAGGTTCACATACACTTTGGTATCTTTATCCGAACCGTTGTGACGGACATAGACTACCAGATAGCCTACGAAGCCTGAACCGCTCTGCACGGTAGTATCAGTGCTTGGAACTGTGCTGATGCTTACATTTTCGGTCATGATTCTGCCGTCCATGCTGTCAACGAGAGCGCCTTTTCCGTAAGAACCTCGGCTTATTGCTCCTGTCGCAATATCATTATATGTGAAATCAAATGTATTCTTATAACCGACTGGAGTTCCCGGGAAATAGAGCCAGGCATAGTTTTTCAGTTCTTCCTGAGTTAGAATCCTTCCTATCCATGATTCATCTTCTTTTACCTCCCAGTTTCCAGTCAAACTGAACGATGTGCCGTTATCATCCATAAAATATCCGTAGATTCCATTTGAGGGTCCTTCCGAATCATTCTGGTTGAATCCTGTTGGCTGACTTCCTCTGTTATAGCCAGATTTGGTACAGAGCATGATAAAATCATCATAGGTCGTGCTGGAGAATGTATGGCTGTGAGACCAGTAATCCGCTCGCCAGGTGATGTTGCTCATCCAGTTGATTTCTTTTCCGCCGATATACGGAACCAGAAGTTTATCGATTCGATAGTTGTAGACGATTGAATCTGTCGGGTGTGAAAGTCTCACAACTTTTTCGGAGGCTCCTGAACTTTCCTGAGAAAGAGTCATGGATTTTCCGTTTGCGCTTTGAGGAACAAATTCTACTTTTGTGATAGAGGCATCCGCCTTTTCATTGTCAATGTAGACTTTCAGTCGGGCTGTTTCTCCGTCTCCCATCGAAAGAAGATTGTTCTCTCCGCTCCAGTTAGTCCATCTTCCGTCACTCGAAAGGAACTGAATCTTTGGATCAACGCTCTTATACACAAAACGAGCCTTTATTGTCTTTCTGCCAATCTCCTCGTCATTATTCTTCGGATTTGTCGCAATAATATCAATCGTTGTCTCCCGCTGATTCTCATGGAAAGGTTTGATTGTGATTGTTCCACTTCCGTCACCGTTATCCTTCTTTTCATAGCCAAAAGTGGTGTTCAACTCACTGGAAACGACTATGATGTCTGCATCAGCAGGGTTCACCGAGTATTCAAAAGTGCGTTTTTCATCCGGCGTGATGGTGAATGCAGTGACTCCTTTGATGCTGAGATCGTAATCCCATGCGACTTTGACATTCAGCATTCCCTTTGCTCCTTCGCTTGAAATGCAGGTGAGGGTGCCGCTTCCAATCTTGTTTCTTTCATTTCCGATAATATCAACGCTTCCGTTACCGTTTGCATCACATCCGTTATCGTGATATTCAAAGAAATCTTCTGTCTGTGCAGTTGTCCATGTAAGAACTGAGTCCGGCGGACTTACGGTGTATTTTACCGTTACCGTATGCTTTGGCTGAATACTTCGAACGCTTGATTCAAACACGAAGCTCTTTCCGGCTTCGACAATGACCGTGCATTTTGCAACTACATCTGAATCTGGAAGCTGGGCTGTTACACTTGTCTGACCAGGCTTAATAGGGTAGACCGTAACATTCTGACCGTTCCCCATAATGCGGCAGATTTCAGAGCCGTTCACTTCCTCGGCAGTCCAGATAATATCGTAATAATCCCGCTGACTTTCTGAATTCTCAATGCTTGCCTTTAACGGAGTTCCGCTTGAGCCTTTTACCAGCGTAATGTAGGTTTTGTTAAGGGTAATCAGCTTCTCGGCACTTCCCGGAACCACCACATAGAACTGCAATGTGCTTGCGGCTTTCGGATGGCTGCAGGTGATAACAGCTTCTCCTGGTTTTAATGCCGTGATGTAAATGCTTTGTCCGATAACAGAACCGTCACTACCGATTCCTGTCACCTGAACTATGTCGCTGTCGCTCGTAGACCATTTGAGGTTATAGACATCGCTTGATACAACACCTGTTCCCGTGAGTGTCGCGCTGAGAGTCTGTGATTTTCCTTTTTTGAGCGTGGTGACGGTAGAGCTTGCAGTGATATAGACGGCGTTCACTTCTTTTTCCTTAACATACACCATCATCTCCGTACTTGCCTGTTCCGCACCGCTGCTTGAAGCGATGAGGCGAGCCTTTACTGTTGTCGTTTCGGCACCCACTGCCGTTATCTGGGCTGTTGTCTTTGTGCCTTTTACAGAACAGATATTGCCATTTTCAACCGAGTATTCAATGTGAGTCGCAACATTCGTATTCGGAACCTGCATTGAAACAAAGCTCACTTCTCCATGCGTAATCGTCATATTCTGCTGCGGGAATGCGAATGTCGAATACTGCTGAACATTCACAATCACCTGCTGATTGTATGCCGCCTTGGGGTGAGTGATTGTAATCGTAACGCTTCCGGTCTGCTTCGGCGTGATAGTGCAGACATTGGCTGAATACTGGAAATCAATGATGTCATAAACATCAAGCGACCAGGAGAAATTGTATTTATCGGTTGCTTCTCCGTTCACAAGACTTGCGGTAATTGTCTGCGCTGAATCTGTCGGCTTCATGGTGACAATCGAAGAAGGAACGGTGATGTAACAGTCGCTCTTCTTCTCTTCATCACACACAACAAGAATCTGAGCAGAGTAGGCGGCTTTCGGATGGCTTACGGTGATGTATGTTGTCCCAGCTGCCAATGCACGGACTTTTCCTATCTCATTCTGACCATAAACTATAGCAATCTTTGAGTCATTCGACTGCCAGATAAAATCACTCTTGTCGCTTTCACTTCCTCCCACAAGTTCTGCAGTAATCGAAGTGTAGCTTGTTCCGCAGGTAAGCGTCATTACACTTGATGTGAGCTGGATATACGGATTTGCACTCGCCGCAATCGGGTCTATTACCTGTGCGATAATCTGCAAAGAGTAGGTGCAACTCTTGTTCGTTACTGTGATGATAGCAGTTCCGATTTTGTTTCCTTTGAACATGGCCGTTGCACCGCTCGAAGTTACATCCGCAATAGCAGGATTGCTCGAAGTCCAGGTGTAGCCGTCAACAATCACGGTATCAGAGTTCTTCACGCTCACGGTTACGGTTCTTGTGTTTCCCTCACCAATCGCAACAACATTGTTAGATGTTGTGAGATATGTGTAGCCCGCAAGTTCTTCCGCACTGTTTCCGACAACAACAAGAACTTTCTTGCTTATGTCTGTCTTTATGTGCGTAATGGTGATTTCTGCCTGACCGCTGGAAACCGGCTTTATGTACGCAACTCCGCTTTCTGATTGGGCATAAATCTGTGCAATGGAATCATTATCAATAGAAAAACTGAATCCGCTTGTGTCTGTTTCTGAATAATTTACCAGCGTTGCCTGTAGTTTCTGTGAAGGCTCGTCTCGGAGCATGGTAAGAACGTCCTGAGACGAAATATAAACAACAGGCTCAACTTCCGGGATAACATATTCACTTCCAACACGGACATAGATTTTAATCGTGTTCTGGCTGTCCGGGTGTGTAACTTTTATAACGCTCTCACCCTCGCTGACTGCCGTAATTGTCGCGCTCGTTCCGTTAGAAATCACTGTCGCAACGCTCTCATTCTCGCTCTTCCAGCTGATGTTAGAATACTCGCTTGAAGGAAGACTGATTGCGGTTACAAATACTTTCGCTGAATTTCCCGCTCCGCCCAAAGTCACGATATTCTGTGTGGTGGTGAAATAAATCTCAGGCTCAGTCTGAACAGCTCCTTCCGGATAAACTGTCATCGTGAATTCACATGAATAGGTCGTTCCATTGTCTATGATGCTTCCCGTGAGTTTTGACTTTCCGCTCTTCAATCCTTTTACCGTACAGGCAAGAGGATAATCATTGTTTTTAGTCACGCTGATTACTGACGGATCAGAAATAGTCCACTTGAACTGAGAGAAATCATACTCCACATACTCTTCTTCGGATGCACCTTCATTTTCAAATCCCGCATGACTGCATACTACCGTAACTTCATTCCCAACGGTGAAGTTATAATAGAGCTTGTCCGCATAAAGGGCTTTCATGTTCATCAGCGTTTCTTCATCATCCGCCGTCATAACAAGAACTGTTTTATCTGATTCTGCCTTATTGTGATGTGCATTCAAATGACTGATTGTGCTTCCACTTCCATGAGCGGGAGCTTTTACCGTTGCAATGTTTCCGTTTCCTGTAGCAGAAAGACGCGAATCATCAATGCTCCAGGTAATACCGGAATCATCAGAAAGATTTTTATTATTTCCACGAAGCTGTACGGTATAGTCCTTTGACTCCCCGTTCAAGATACGAAGAAGCCCTTCGCCTGTAAAATAAAGCGGCTCTTCCAAAATAGCGTCCTTATTCAGAACCTTTACCAGAATCTCAGTAGGGTAGAGGATTTTCGGATGTGTGATAGTGATTACCGCAGTTCCTTCAGCAAGCGGTTCAAGATAAGCTGAGCCATAAGAATAGGTTGCGGCAGCGGCACGTGCGGAAGTATGGAAGACAGAGCCGTTGGCAGTTTCAAGGTTGATAACCTTTCCTGTGCTACCGTCCGCAGTGGTGCTTTTTACGCTCCACATAAAGCCTGATTCATCGCCGTCTTCTCCACCTTTAAGCGAAATATTGATAGTCTGACCTGCTGCTCCGACTTTTGTTCTGATATAGTTCTGGCTTGTCGTGATATAACAACTTGCGTCCACTGCGTCTTTGAGCTGACCATTTGCAATCACAAGAACTTCACGGCTGTACTCACTCTTTTCGTGAGAAATAATCAGCTTGCAGGAACCGTTAGCCACACCTTTGAGCGTTACCTGATTCCCGACAGAACCAACTATTTCTGCAACATTGTAATCGTCAAGAATATATTTGAAACCGTCTATGTTGTATTCACCGGCGTTCAGATTAACAAGCTCGCTTGTTATAGTCTGTTCGGTCACTCCAGTCAAAGTGACAACGGTTGTGCTTGGCTGGATATACACATTTTTTACTATTGAAATTACACGGCACAGAATATCAAGCGGGTAGGCTGAATCCGGGTGAGTTACTCGCAAAGTGCAGCTTCCACCATGCTTAGGGCTGATTACTGCATTATTTCCGTTAAAGCTCAGACTAATCGGGCTTTCCTCATCTTTCTCGTTGATGATTTCCCACGCAAACTGGCTGTCGAGCAAACCTTCTTTACCGTTCACAAGTGAAACTGAGATTGCCTTGTCTCCATCGTCCTGGTTCATCGTTACAATGTTGTTGCTTGTGGTGATGTAACTTACTTCGGTTGCGTCCGCAAAGACATACACGCCCATGTAATATGGATAAGCTGCCTTTGTGTGCGTGATTTTGATTCTTGCATATCCGGCATCCTTTGCCGTAATCATACAATACTGACCTGTCGGCTGAATCGAAGCGACTGCAGGATTGTCTACGGTCCAGGTATAACCATCAATATCCGAAACATCGCCGCCATAAAGTGAGACAAATACCTTTTCACTCACGCCCGGTGAAGTCTGCAAGACTGAATAATTTGGATAGATATACGGCTCTGTCGTGACCTCGTAGTTTTCTGCAAAGCCCTTTACCGTAACAAGACAATGTGCCTCATAACCGCCGTAAGAGCAACGGAGCGAAGTCTGACCTTCTGCCAAGCCCTTGATTGTAACGCCCCAATTAGATGATTTGTCGCACTCGATAATCGAAGCGTCATAATCCCATTTAAGCGTGATGTTTTTCTGTTCCTTGCTCGGCTTTACCGAAACAGAAACATATTCCATCGCCCCAATCTGCGTTTCCAAAGCAGTCTTTGCAAGCGAAAGCGAATTGATTTCGATTACTTTTGCTGCAGGGCTTTCATCAAAGCTGTTGAAAAAGCTACATGACGGTAAGCCAAGAGTAAAACTTGCAAGCGACAAAACGCCTGCAAGCCTGAGTTTTATATTTGAGATTTTCATTAAGTACTCCTCGTGATGTAAAAAAATAATCTCGTTTTAGTTTGGAACTATCGTGTTCTTACATACCGTTCCTGTGCCACAGGGATTTCCACAGGCGGAAGCTCCAGCGGCGTGTTTGTAATCAGTTTGATTTCCGTGCCCTCCTTGATTTTGATTGTTGGTTTTATATCCAAAGCCTTATTCAATATTTTGTTTCCCATCTTGCTCGCTTCGGCGTAAACATCTGTCATTGAGTTTTTGAGATACTCGTTATTCTGCGAATTGATGTCATTTGAAATTTCCGTCTGGATAATGCTGAACATCGCAATCATTCCGAGAGCTTTAAGCGTCTCGAACGGATGATTTGAAACACTTCCGCGATAACCGCTCGCTCCCTGAGCATTTACGCCGTTCATATTTCCAAGCTGAACCCGGTAATTATCCGGACGGATAAGCAGATTCCATGCGACCTGAACATCCTTCTGCCCGTAGCTCACAGATGAATTGTATGTTGCCATCAAGAGCGAACCTTCTGGAATCAAAAGAAAAGAATGATCCTGGCTTGAATACACATTCTCGGTTACGCGGGCAATTACCACGCCGGGATTATCCGTGTTGATTGCCGTAACCAGTGCGCCTGAGATAATCGCTCCGTCCCAGAGAGATGCCTTGCTCAGATACTTACCGCCAGTACTTCCAGCTCCAGAATTGAAGAAGTTTTCGCGGTTGGTGTCGTAAGCATTTGTAGCGGGGGTAGTTGAGCCTGTAGAAGCTATCCCATTTCCGAACGCTCCGTTTCCATAAAGCAAGTTCTGTAAGCTCTGTGTCTGTGCCATCTGCTGTGCAATGAATTCTTCACGACTCATTCTTTGTCCGCTGGCATTCGTGCCATAATTCCCGCTCATAATCTGCGAAACAAGATTTCCGTTCTGCTGCTGGCTTGAATAATCCAGAGCTGCAAGCCCTTCAATCTTTCTTGGGGATTTTGAATTACGGGTATCAGGTCTGTCAGATTTGTAATTTGACTTGCTTCCGACTGACGAAACAGGTGCGGTTCCGACTTCTCCATGCTGCGGAAGCTGGAACTCTGCGGGCAAAGTTTCTAGAATATCATCTATTTCCTTTTCCGACTTTTCGGTTTCGCTAGAATCAGACTTTTCAGAATTTCCAGACGAAAAATCAACAGGCGACTTGTCCTTAAACTCAATCACTGTCTTAGTTCCAGCCTTGTCGAGTTCACTTGAATCCTGCTGCTTTCGCTTCCAGCTTCCAGCGTTCATCGCAACAAAGGCAATCAGAAAAATCACAAGAACGCCCACCATAATTACACCGATTATCGTCCCGGTGTTGAGCATACGAGCCTCATTTTCCTCTTCCGGAGGCATAAGCTCATCTTCGTCCTCGTCTGCGTACAGTTCTTCTTCTAAAAGCTCATCCGCTTTTTCTTCTCCACTTTGAGCCGTCAATTCCTCTGTCTGATTTTCAGGTGATTCATTTTCGCTCATTCATCACCTCCAGCCTCAGATTCTTCCGTTGGTTCAGTCTTTTCCAAGTCGGTTTTCTTCGTGACTTTCTTTTCAACCACAACCTTTTCTTTCCCAAGTCTGAGTGTGATCTTGTTGATAAGGCGAGGAATCACGAAAGTGTTTTTATGAACGCTGTAATTCACGATTTCGTTTTTCTCATTAAACAGAACAGGCAGCTTTTTCTGAAGGACAACCGGCTCAACTTGAATATAGGTGCACTGTCCGTCGTCATAAATGCGGTTCGGCAAAAACTCCGGCTTTTTGAATCGCGAATATTTGATTTTGTAGTCGAAGGAAAGAAGCTCAGGATTTGATACCCGCAGATAGTCGCTTATAATCTCACGACCTTTATTCGGGTCTTCCTTCTTTGCCCAGACATTCTTTTCAAGCGGGTATGAGAACTTCACCATAGCCATGTGCGTATCCGAAAACGAACGCAAGCGGAAATGATAAACACGACGGTCTGTAATAATCACAAGAGAGGAGTCCTGCTTTGAATAGGCTGGTTTTACGAAAAGATGCTGCACATCCTTTCCTGTAATTGGATTTTTTGCAACTCCCGCCGTCAACTCCCAGACCGATTCATCCTCCGAAAGCAGGGGAGTTCCAATAACGACTTCGCCTTCTTCCAGAACAATGTCCGTAAGATGATAAGGCTGGGCGTAGACTTCGAAGACAAAGTTATCATTGAACTGATAGAAGAATGTCCCACTTTTATAATGCTCCGGCTTCTGTGTAGCCCGCTTCTGGCTGTCAGTTACCGCATCATAGCCCGTGAGCTTTTTATTTTCAGTTTCGGGATTGTCGTGCTGTTCAGGAACATAAACAGGACGGTCCACATATACTACTGTTTCCTCAACATCCTGTACCTTCAATTCTTCTTGTGTCAGAAAGTTCTTTTCGTCAGCTTCGTTAAGCTGCTCTTCTTCCTCAATGGAACGAGCGGCTTTTGGTGACTCCAACTTAAAGTTGTTGGGAAGTTCCATGTTCTGTGTGGTCGTGCATGAGGTAAGCAGAACGCTTACCATAAGCACATATGCAAGTTTTCTTTTCATTGGTTGTACTCCTCTTGATGTATTTTTTTTGATTTGTGACTTATTTTGTTTTTGTTGATGTGTTTTCAATCGGCTTCATATCAAAAGCTGTGATGTAGATTCCAAGCGGATTATCCTTGATGTCCTCGTCCGAAGGCTGGAGCATTTTGACCGTAATAACCGCACGGAACGATTCATCGCTCATCATCTGCCCGGAAAGCTGGCGGGTAATAATCTGATAATCAACCTGATAAGTGTCTGCGGAAAGCTTTAACGGTTCGGTCTGGAAAATAACTTCCTTCGTGCGATTCCCGAAATCTTTGAAAGGATTGTTTTCACGGACAAGCGTTGAATACTTCTGTGCTGTTGTTGAAGTCAGAAGATGATAAGTTTTTGCAACAGATTTTTTCATCACTATCTTATCAGTGGAAAGCGTGTTCGTAAGGCTGATGAATTCTTTGACCTGTGCCTGAATCGCAACTTCGGGAACATTGAAGTTCTGATAGTTTCTGCGGGAAACAGGACCGATGTACTGCGTTTCGCCAAAATCATTCATCGTAACAAGTACGGGAATTGAATCTGGGCGACTGACAGCAAAAATGGTGATTCCGATGGAAAGAAAAAAAGAAAGGGTAGCCACAATAACCACAAATTTCAAAATCCGATTCTCCTGCTGCACCTGACCGCAAATATAGTCAAAGTGCTGGAGCTACGGATTGAAAGGGGTTGCGTTGGTTCCCTTCGGCAAGAAATTTTTTGAACTCAATGTACCTCCCTGGGCAGGTCAGTACATTTTTCAGAATATCTAAAAGCGGGCTTTTAGTCAATATTTCATTTAGTACATAAATCATTCACATTCTTCTTAAAGTCTGACAAAATTCAGTTTCTATGCTATAATGAAGCCTAGGGGAATCGGATATGGAAATTGATATTGAAATTGACGGACTAACCAATTGCCTTGTAGAACGGGCAACAGGACAAGAAAAAGATACTCAATATCGCCTTATTTCAAAAACAATTACAAAGGCTGAAGCAGAAAATTTGAAAATAGCTGGCTGGCTTTTTGATTGGAGCATTCCTCACTCAAATGGATACGAAGTTTACGAACTTTTGTTAAAAGACACAAATGAAAGACAAGGCTTAATAGCACTAAAACATATTCGTAATCAACTTTATACTCATGTTGATGTTGTAGAATCTTCTCCCTCTAATAGAGGAAGCCATGGTATTTATCAAGGTGTTGGTGCTCATTTGTTTGCAATCGCTTGCAAATTAAGCTGGGATGTTGGAAATGAAGGTTTTGTTCAGTTTAAGGCAAAGACAAATCTTGTTGAACATTACAGAGAAACTCTAAATGCTCAGAATATTGACGACCAGAATATGTTTATTGATAGTTACTCTGCTATCAATCTTATAAAAAAATATTTTTCAGAGGAGGCTTAATATATGATTAGCGTCAGAGAACCTGTTGTTTGTGATAATTATACTATTACATTCAAAGAACCAGATGTTGCTCTACGATTCGGAGAAGCAATGCCAGACTCACGACTTACCGAGCCTTCCGATGGAAAAGTATTTCGTCTTAGGGAAGCCATTATACTTTCAAAAAAGTTAGGTCGCCCTCTAACAAAAGATGAAATGAAAGAATTTACTTTGTAACGACTGGCGGAGATTCCAAGTCTGACTTGAAATCTCCGCCAATAATGACATCGCATTTATCTTTCAAATCCGTATGATTTATCATTAACAACACGGATATTTCGTTCTGAAATCTGCTTCTTTAATCCTCCTGCAGGAGCGGAAATTGATACCGTCTTTCCTTCAAGATTTTCCTTGTGAAGCTGATAAACCGGGACATAGATTCTTTCTTTATCCGTTCTGATAATCACTGCGTCATTCCAGCTTTCATCTTTATCAAAATTGATTGTCTTCTCGACTACACCGTAAACGCTGCCGCCTTCAAATAAACGCAGTGGCAGGGGAGACGGCTTGAGATATTCATCAAGAAACGAATTATACCGTCCGCTTGCCTGTAAGACTTCCTGCCATTCAGGTTCAGGATTCAGTGTGAAAAAAGCACCTTCGTTCTGTGCAAGTTTTATCGTTGTCAAATACGCAAGCCTATTCTGTAAACTTTGATTCAGGTTCTTCGCAAAAATCTTTCCGTCATATTGCAACAACCTGTCGTCAAGGCTCGTCCATCTGGCCGCCAGAGGAAGCCGTTCGTTTGTAGCTTGGATTTCCTCATAACTTCGCTCTCCTATCATCACAGTTATCATTTCAGAAAGCACTTCCCGCATTGTCGTCTTAACCATCTCCTTTGCAAAAAACACCTTTCGTCCGTTCTTGACTGTTCCGTTGATTGCAAGATGTGCATGACGGTGAGCGGTATTATTGTGGATGCAGCTTTCCCAGTAGAGTTTGTAGCCCGTTAGATTTTCCAGCCGTTCAATGAATTTTCCTGTCAAAAGCTTCAAGTCTACATTCTGACTTTCCGGCGAGATGATGCATTTGAAATGGTCTTTAGCCATATTCGCTTCGTATTCCGCAAGGTCAGTCCCGAACAATTCAGGCTTTTCCTCGACTTCCGATTTTTCAGTCTGCGGCATATAGGTTTTCAGATATTTCAGATGAGCCTCTTTTGAATGCCCAATCGACATCTTAAAAGTGACTCTCTGCTTTCGTGAGTTTTCCGAGCCTTCCGACTTTACATGAAAACCGCTGCTTCCAAAACTGCCATTCTGCGATTTGTGCCATCTGGCACTTTTTGTTTTAATGAGATTTTTCAAAATCCTGTTCAGGTTCCCAACATCGTCTTTTTTGTACGCTGGTCTTCGCCAATCATAAAGCCCTGTGTCTTTCTCAGGATTTTCTTTTTTGGGGTGATTAAAAATTGATTTGATATTCTCCATATACGCTCCGTTTTTAGTGCGCCCCACTTGGCACATCAGATTGATATATGGGCAGGTCGGATTAAATGTATCGGAGCGGGGAGTAAAAGGTCAAGACAGCAGGAAAGCCAGCAAAAATAGGGGTGTGCCACACGAAAATGCCCTGTGCCACAAATCTGCCTAGGTATTACAAGGAATTAGAATCCTCCGTGCCACATTTTTTATCTTGTGGTCAGTTGGTTCAAGAAACTTTCATCACTTTAGCCACTTTGCGCCATCTGGCTCATCACAAATTGCTTGATTCTCTTCCTCAAAATCACTATCTTAATCCAATCATACTTCGACCTGCCCAGGAAGAGGTTTAATGATTATACTTACCGAAAAACCGAGCGTGGCAAAAGACTTCGCTTCGGCACTGGGCTGTAGTTATTCCGCAAAAGACAAATGCTACAAAAGTTCTGACGGAAAAACTACGATCGCAAACTGCGTGGGGCATCTGTTTAATCTGGCAGAACCTGCCGCCTACAATCCGTCCTTCAAAAGCTGGAAGAATCTTCCTATCATTCCCGAAAATTTCATTTACCAACCAAGCGAAAATCTGAAAGATGTCGCAAAAAATGTCGTTTCGCTTTTGAAACATCACAAAACGGATGAAATCCTGATTGCGACTGACGCAGACAGAGAAGGGGAGATTATCGCACGGGAATGTTTGAATGCTGCCGGAATTACCGATTCCGACAATATCCGTAGGTTTTGGGTTTCTCAGGCTCTCACAAAAGATGTGATTCTGGACGGAATCAAAAATGCCCGGCCGATTTCCGATTATGACTTTCTTGCCAAACAAGGCTTCGCACGACAGAAAGCTGACTGGCTCATCGGAATGAACGCAACTCGTTATGTATCAAACAGGGTAAACGGCGGGGGAGTTCTTGCTGTTGGCCGGGTTCAGACCGCAATCCTTTCAGAAATCGCCAGACGCTGCGAGGAAATTTCCAGCTTCAAGCGCGAAAAATACTACGAAGCAGAAGCAGCCTTGCTTGCGCCAGATGACACATCATGCGTAACTGCAACTTTTGAGAAAGACGGTTCTACGCACTTTTCCGATAAATCCACAGTCCAGAAACTGGACTCTCTCGAAAACAAAACTGCAAAACTTGTTTTCGTAAAACACGACAAGCGCACTGTGAATCCGCCGCAGCTTTACAACCTGAATGACCTTCAGAAAGATGCATTCGCATACTTCGGCTACTCTGCAGAAATGACTCTTTCAGTCGTCCAGAGGCTTTACGAGAATTACAAATGCGTTTCTTACCCCCGCACTCCTAGCCGAGTAATGGGAAGTCACAATGTTGAACTTTGCCGTGAACTTTTCGACAAAATGCTCCGTGCTTCGCCTGAATACTTTGAGCTTCACTCAGTTGCTGAAATCAATGAAAGCAACAAACGGATTTTTGATGATTCAAAACTGGAAGCACATCACGCACTTATTCCTCTCAGCACATTACCTGAAAATGCAACAGTTGAAGATGACAACATCTACTCGCTGATTCTTGAACGCTTAATGCTTGCTTTTGCCCCAGCTTGTGAAATGGAAAACATGACCGTACATCTTTCCGTGAATGAGAATATCTTTGTCACAAGAGGAACGAAAGTCATAAACGCCGGCTGGAAAGATTACCGCAGATTCACCAGAAATCTTGGTAACAGAAATGAAATATCGGACGCACAGGATTTGAGCGAAATCGAACTTGAAAATCTTACGGTGAAATCAATCGAAGTAAAGGAAAAATTCACCAAACCGCCGAAGCATTACAATGAGGCAAGTCTCCTGGCGTTTATGGAAAACCCGAAAAACAGCGACAATCAGAAGCTCGCAGGTCTTGGAACTTCCGCCACCCGCCATACCTTCATTCAGAAGCTGATCCGCAATAAGTTCATCACCGCAGAAAACAAGAATCTTCTTGTTACTAAACAAGGAGAACGGCTGCTTGAAGTTCTTTCTAAAACGCCGTTCAAAAACATCGCCGATGTCTCGGAAACCACAAGATGGGAAGAAGAACTGTCCGAAAATCCTGATTCTTTCCTCGAAGAAATCAAGTCCTACATCAAGGACGCAGTTTCGGAGGGTGCCGCATGAACGAATCACTTTTCTTTTTTTCGCGGAACGGCTACGAAGTTCGGAAACTCAAAGTTCTTGGCACGACTTATTACATTGTTACCGGAAAAGGTAAACGCTACATCAGAAAATCGCTCAAAAGCGTGAATGATATTGTCGGTGAACCTTAAACAATAAATCAAGCCGAAAAAGGGCAGGGGAGCAATTTTTTGTTCCCTTGCCTTGCAATTCTATCTTTTCAAAATTACTCCGAAGTTCTTCTCGTAATTCTTTGAAACCTTGTATTTCCCTTCATAGTATTTCCGTACATGTGCGTTCATGCACTTAACAGGCTGGTTGGAATAGCTGAATATATTAAAGAGTCTTAGTAATTCTGACTGAGGGAAGCGTTTAAGCCCACACGGATTTAAGTCATACAAACGAAGCAGGAAGTAAACCAAGTCTTTATCCCTATGTTTGTCCGTACTGTGATATTTTGGAATCCAAGGATTATTTCCAGACTTTGCTTCCATTATCATGTCCGAATAATTTTTCAACAAAACCTCTGTCAATTTTTCAAAAACAACAGGTGATTTTACAAATGTCTGTATCCTGTCAAATCTTTCAGATGGATGCTTTTTCAGATACATATTTATAAAATCACAAATACAAAATTCGTTGGTAATTCCATGAGATTCGAAGAGAAGTTTTTCGGATTGTTCATATATATCTCCAAAAATTGTTTTCAATTCGTTCAGAAATGAACTCTGCTTGCGTATAATGTAATCCAGAGAAAATCCTTCATATTGCGGGCACTCCATTTTATAAAGCCCGCTGTTCTGAAATCCAAACTACTTGTATAAACTCATAGGCATCACAAAAATAGTCCTTCCCATCGGGTTATTCAGGAAAGATTCTGGTGTGACATAAAACGAAAATTGGTTTAAGAGACCTTTTACAAAAAAGGTCAGGACTTGCATAAGGCGTTCTTCTATTCTACGAAAATCAGTGTAAAGAAGACTTAAATCATTAATATATCCACTACATGGGATTTCACTTGCCCGAAAAAGAGTAACCGCTGGAAAGATAGAATTTATATCAGGAACAGCCTCATCCGGAATGTAACGGACAGCAACAGAAAGTCTGAGGAATTCTTTTACCTCATAAATAATTTTATCAATTCTAATATTGTTTTTGTCATACTCCAAATCCGAAGCTGTACAAAGCACATCTGAGAAAAGCGACATAAGTCCATGTATCATATGTTTTGATCTCTCAAATTCACGCATTGCTTCAGAGACATGCTGTTCACTCGTCAGTGAAAGCATTGATGATTTCTTAACCTGAACAAATCCTGTCAAAACAGAGTCGATTACAGAAAGCACTTTTAACAAATATTCACTTACAGACCGAATTTCCGAAAACTTATATGTAATAAATGTAGTCGTAGAAAATGTAGATTTTACATCAAGAAAGCTATAGCAGGGCAAAGTGCCAGACATATCACGAAGCGATTTATTATAAAGTTCCGCACTGTTGAAAGTTTCCTGTTCTAAATGAAATTCGTTTTTTCTCTGTTCCTCTGACTTCTTTTCAAGAAATGAAATGTCAAAATCGATATCCTTAAAGCTATTAATTTTTGATGTATAACCCTGTGCAAGTATTTTTACAGAATTTCCAACAACCATCTTTGTCCTAACCTATATGAATCAATAAAAGTGTGAAAGGTAATAGTAATTTAAATTAAATATCTAGTCAATAAATATACTTTTTTTAGTATTTCTTATAACTTTATTGATTATTTTTTCCCCACTATATATAATACAATCCGGTAGCTTGAATGGAAGGTGCAGAATTTTGGACAAAGGTTAAAAAGCGACTCAAAGAACTGGATAAAAAGCAGGACTGGCTTGCTTCTAATTCCGGGCTACTTGTGCAAACTCTCCGAAATAATATCCATAACGACAGACTTCCTTCATTAAAAGACACACTTTCTATCTTAAAAACATTAAATCTTACATGGGAAGAATTCGAGCATTATCCAAATCTAACTTCAAAAGACGGAATCCGGAATATCCCGGTTGGCGAACAATATTTCTCAGCAGGTCACGGGCAGCATGTTCCTGATAATTATGTAGAAACAAAAGATTATGTTGCAGTCCCAAATTCATTAAAATACCTTGGCGATAATATCCGAGCAGCATATGTCCGTGGCGACTCAATGGAACCAACATTTTTTGACAGCGACATAATCATCTACGACACCAATGGTTATGACGGAAATGAGGGCATCTACGCAATCATCTACAACAGCAAAGGATTTGTAAAACGGCTCCAGCCAACCAAAAACGGCGTAAACATAATCAGTGACAATAAGATTTATGAACCAATGTTTGAAAGTTCAGAAAGTGATGATTTTATCGTAATCGGACGCGTAAGATATTCGGTCCACAAAGTCTAGACTTTACTTCCTATAATAAGGATTCTGTCTACCTAATTCTATATATTATAAAATTTAAGTATACCCTAATCTGGAAAACTATTGCAAGCTATTTTTCCCCGTATTCAAATAACAAATTGCATTATTTTGGCTTTCTCAATTTATTATTGCGTAAAGCATATTTTCAGAATCTAAAATAAATAATTATTTCTTTATTTCTCAATGATAGTAATTGTACAAGTAGGTGATGAATAAAATGTATAAGGAACTAATTAAAAAACTTGAAACAAAATATTTTTTTTATCGTGAACCAACAGATAATGAAATATACAACTTTCTAGGTAAATTAAAGACGATTAAGTCTCATTTCGGTTATATATCAGATAATATGGTCGATGAATGTGTTGAAAAATATCTACCATATGCAAGTCTAAATCTAAATGAGGCTGAACACATGAATTATGAACGTCTTTTAATTGCCGAATTATCAGAGATTATCGATGGACTTTAATGAAGCTAGAACTAAATATCAATCTAGAATGAACGTTTTAATTGAACAAAGTCGTTCAAAAAAGATTGAAAAAAACATATTATTTACTGAATTAGTACGTATAGGCGATATATTCTGTACTGATATTGAATCTATCATATGCGAAAAAATATCCTCAATTTTATCTCCAGCAGAGAAAAATGATCTTTTAGAAACGATTGAGGAAACATTTAAGACTGTAATAAAGCACTATAAAATTTTGAAGAAACTTTCTCAAAAAATTAATTATGAGTCCCCAAATACTGTTATTATTTTTTTACAGAATGTTTATAAATCCAATGCAGAAAAAAATAGTATCAAGGAGTATAAGAAAAAATTTGCGGATGAAGGCTTATCTGTAAAGGGGTTTGAAACCAGGAGGAAATCTAAAATGAAAACGACAAAGTGTAATGTCCCTGGAATAATAATAACAGCAATTGTAACTTTGTTGATAATTGCAGCTCTCGTTATTTACAATAATATTGGTAAAAATATATCCATTAATATTCCTATGCTTATTACTGCAGTTATTGCATTAGGTATTTGTATTATTTTCTGCTTTATAAAATTTGTTCAAGACTCTTCTTCTTATCTTATTTTCAGGATATTAGCATCATTAGCTCCAAGTGTATTACTTGTTTCATTAATAAATGTAACAGTAAGAATAAGCCTTACATTCAGAATTTTAACTTTAGATGCAATCGGAGTTGTTGCCTTAACGGTTTTCTTTTATTTAGTTAAGCCTGCAAAACCACAGGAATATAAAACTGCATCAGAGTTAAAACAAGATAACTAGCAATAAAATTATGATTTTTTCTGCCTGCTTCTTTCTAGTATATAGAATTAGGCAGGATATACATTCTGCACTATCAAACTTAAAAATCATCTATGCATAAGCATAAGTTTTTATTTCTTCTAACTGAGGAGCAAGCTCTAATTTTGCATTTCTTATATCTATATCATCCTGTAAAGCCATAAAATAACCATCAGAAACGCCAAAAAATTTAGCAAGGCGCAAAGAGGTGTCTACTGTAATTTTTCTACGATTGTGCAGAATATCCTGTATACGAGATGTAGGAACATTAATTTCCTGTGCCACCCTATATGCAGAAAGCCCAAGTGGAATAAAGAATTCTTCATTTAAAATTTCACCCATTGTAGGTGTTTCGATATAATCTGCCATAGTTTGCTCCTAGTGGTAATCCACAATTTCTACATCGTAAAAATGTCCGTCTTTTTCTGTAAAACAGACACGCCACTGATCATTTATACGGATAGAATGCTGCCCTTTCCTGTCTCCCACAAGTTGTTCCAAATGATTATTCGGAGGCACCCTTAAATCTTCAAGACACTTCGCATTATCTATCAACATGAGCTTTCGCAAGGCAACTTTCTGAATTGTATTCGGAAGGCGTCTTGAAAACTCCTGCTTATATATAAGCTCAGTTTCTTTGTCCGCAAAACTTTTAATCATACATTTATTATAACCGTTATGCGTGTATATGTCAAACAGTTATTTTTTCTATTTCCTTTTAGAACTTGCCGATTTAAGCCTGTGGTTAATTCAGGCGAACTCTAATATTCCTTCATAAGCATATTCAAAACAAGCTGCGTTTTTTTAGCATTTTTAATAATTTCAACTGCGCTATTTTTGATTTATATCTGAACTATTGATTTTTGAAAGATTTGAAAAGGAAAGAAGTCACTAATCGTAATTCTGCTGACCTCTTTTTGATTTGAATTACAGGAACAAAGCTCCAAGCGGACTAGCCATCGCTAATATTCCAAGAACTAGCAGCACCCACCAGTACCTGGCAAGCAAGCATAATACAGGAATTGCAACAATCGCTGAAATTATTGTAACAATCATAAGCTACGACCTTTCAAGCTGGATTGCCTGGTACATTTCAGTCCGAACATCCTGTTTTGTAGTCTTGAAGATGCTGTCAAAGTAATCAAAGTATGTATATCTGTGCCATTTGCCGAAATCGTCCACATATCCGTCATCTACATTCGGTGCATAGAACGAAACTCCACCAATTCTGGTTGCTTCGTACATACTGCTGTAGCCCGGCTGTGCAAAAAGTTTCCGTGCAAAGATAAATCCAATTGTCAGCTCAGGATTTTTCACAGAAGTCGCATAACCCTGGATTCCAAGAACCTTGTCCGTTCCATCCAAAGTCACGGTTCTGTCTGATCCTAAATTGAGAGCAAGACCGTAGTACATCAGATTATTGAACTTGAAAGCATAAATCTCACCGTCAATCGAAATGTACTGCTCATCAAGGAATATTACCTCATGATGTCTGTTCATCTTATCCACTGTGCTAAACTTTCTGAGATATGAACCGTCACTGATTTCCGTTTCCGCTCTACTCTGCACTGTTTCAAGAGATTCTGTTACCGGAACTGTGTAATCTCTGCCAAAAATTCCTTTCGCTGTTGCACAGGAAGTCAGCGAAACCAGCACCATCACAAAAGCTGCCGCAAATGATTTTTTCATACGCCACACTCTCCTTCCCTAAAAATCCATTTCAAGATTTGAAAGACAAGATTCAATGTTGTCTCTTGTAATTTCCCATCCTTGTTCCTGGCATTTAGTCACCGCCCAAACACCTGCTTCCATCGCACTCATTGATTTAAGAACACCGGGAAAGTCCGTAATGCTCAGAGGCATTACCGTTGTAGCATTTTTCACGAGAGTCGGCGTATCATCGTCAAAAATGAAGTTTTCATCTTTCATTCCGCCCAGCTCTTCTATCCGTATCTTCGATTTTACAAACGCGAGATTCGGATAATCCTTCTTGAATTCGTCTATTGTCATAGGCACTCCTTACCCTGTTCGGGATTTTTATGTGTTTATGCCTATAATATAATGTCGGTTTTTGAATAAGTCAATGAAATATTCAAGATAATTTAGAAAGACACTTTTTCATTTATTTTGACTTTTCTTCTGGAGTTTTTTTCTCATATTTATTTATCTGAGTTTTGGGAAGGTGCAATTTATCGACTATGAATTTACTGACGGTCTTGTTTTCCTCGGATGCAAAAAGCCGTAACATATCTGCCTGTTCTTTCGTAAGAGTAATTGTAATTGTGGTTGAATTTCTGCCAGTAACTTTTCGTCCGGCCCCTTTTCTGGCTCCACCCCAGTTATGATCATTCATATTTATATAATACCTCAAAAATCTTGATTTGACCAACGATATATTCGAGACATTGAATTCAAAAAACAATTGACTTTCGACTAATTTGGAGTTAAACTCCAAATTAGTCGAAATACTTAAAGGGGGCTATATGTATATCAATCGTCATATACTGCCATATCTGAGCAGAATGAAAAATCAATTCCGAGTACTTCTGATTACCGGTTCTCGTCAGGTTGGAAAATCAACCTTACTGAAAGAAAAACTACTCCCCGAATATGAATATGTAACCCTTGACGATTTAACGGAGCTATCTCTCGCTCAAAATGACCCCGCGCTATTTTTTAAGAACCATCCTCTTCCTGTCATTGTTGATGAAGTACAGCGTACCCCTGATTTGTTCCTCCAGATAAAGCTCCTTGCTGACAATTCAAAAGAAAAAGGACAAATTATTCTTACAGGTTCACAAAGTTACAAGTTGTTGAGCAAAGCTGCAGATTCTTTGGCTGGCCGAGTCTGCATCATCAATATGGCAGCTCTTTCTCTTCGAGAAAAATTCAACATTGACTTTAATACTGAATTTCTCCCAACAACAGACTATATAGAAATGCGAAAGAAATCAGTAATACCATACGAAAACCTGTGGAATCATATCTGGCGGGGAAGTATGCCTGAACTAGCAGATGAATCTATCGAATGGGAACCATTTTATCGGTCTTATATCCGAACTTATCTTGACCGGGATGTGGCTGACATTATTACCGCAAAAAATCTCGTTAAATTCCACAACTTCATGCAATGCATAGCCGCTCGTGTCGGGGAACTGTTTAATGCGGATAGTCTTGCCCGTGATGTTGGTGTCACAAGTAAAACTATTGCAGAATGGACAAGCATACTGGAATCTTCCGGCGTAATCAGACTTTTACAACCTTATGAAAAGAATGTTTCAAATAGGGCAGTAAAGACTCCAAAGATATATTTCATGGACACAGGCTTAGTTTGCTTCCTTGTAGGATGGACCTCTGCACAAGTCGCAATGAACGGAGCTATGGCTGGCGGGCTTTTTGAAAACTTCGTTGTCAGCGAAATAATCAAATCATACTACAATGCCGGGCATGAAACAGAAAAAATTTATTTTTACCGCGACAAGGACAAAAGAGAAATAGATTTAGTCATTGAAAAAGATAATACCCTTTACCCTATTGAAATAAAAAAATCGGCTCGTCCAGGAATTGAAATGGCAAAGCATTTTCCAGTACTCTCAAAAATTGCTGGCACTTCTGTAGGTCAAGGCTGTATTATATGTCAGTGTGATAAACCAATGTATTTAAGCGATGATGTAGTTTCCCTACCGATTGAATACATCTAATTCTTTCCGACTATTTTGGAGTCAGGCTCCAAAATAGTTGTTTTTTTCTCTTAGTTCTAAGATAAATTATGTACTAATTGAAATATTTTTCAAAATCTCATATACTCCTTTCATAAACAAAAATCTTGCCTGCCCAGGTAAGGATTTGTTTTGAAAGAAAAGGAAGAATTTTCTAGACTTGACCCGGACAGCTCGTACATATTCAGATGGCTTGCGCTGCTCAACTGGGTTGTTCCAATCTGCCTTGTAATCACAGGGCTTATAATCACGACACAGAAATTTGCACCTCTCATGAACTACGACCCGCGCGTAGTCGGAAATCCTGCCTTCATCTTCAAAAACGGATACAGGCTCTACAATCCGCTCGTGTTCCTCATCGGAATGATGAAGTTCGCGTTCAATGACGCATATTCGTACTATTTTTTTCAGGCGATTCCTGCGACCTTCATCTGCCTTTCGCTTGCGGCACTGACTTTCGTAATCACAAGCATCCTCTTAAGTTGCCATCAGAAAAACCAGCACATTCACGGAACAGCCCGCTATGCGACACGAAAGGACTTGAAGAACTACGGAATGCTCCAGCGTCATGGTGTTGTCTGCGGGGAACTTGCAGAAGCTAAGATTCCGTACAAGATTGATGTCGAGAAGGCATCCCTCACCCTACACTGCAAAAAGCCGGCACCTCTTATCTGTCATTCAGGAAGAACAAACACGCTGATGATTGCTCCTACAAGAAGCGGAAAAGGCGTTTCAACCGTAATTCCGACCTGCCTGAACTACGGCGTTCCGTACAAGGCTTATGACAAGAAATCCCACAAGAAAGTCATAAAAGGCCGAGGTTCAATGGTTATATTTGATCCAAAAGGAGAGAACTGGGCTGCGACTGCGGGCTACCGCTCAAAGTTCAGCAAGGTAATTCCGTTTCGTCCTCTCGACCCGAACGACAATACAGCCCATTACAACCCGATTTGGGAAATCCCCGATTCACCGAGCGAGGCTTTCGGCTGGGCGGATACTATCGGAGAAATTTTCTTCGGAGTCGTGCTTCATGTCCGTTTCTGTAAATCAATTCCGTGGAAAGAAAAGAACCTTGCGACAGTCCTTCACATTTTCTCAAGCGCAACAAACGATGATGAGAAAAAAGTCTCTTCCCCAAATGCAAATCCGCAGAATCAAAACGAAGAGAACGGCGGACCAGGAGCCAAGATGCTCGAAGAACTTATCAAATCTGACCACGGAAACGAAAAGATTCACCAGCTGATTGTTGAAGCTGCAAAGCGAAGCAAGATTCAGACTCCGAAGGAGCGGGCTTCCACCTACTCTACCGTATTCAGCAAAATCTCGCTTTTTCAGGATCCGCTTCTTGCTCAGGCAACAGCCTATTCAGATTTCAGCGTAGATGATTTCATCAACTCAAAGAACGGAATCAGCCTGTACCTCATCGTGCCTTACAACCACATAAAGCGAATCAGCCCTGTCTTCAGAATGATTATCACATTCATGATCAAAAAGTTCAGTGCGGGCGAGACAAACGCAAACGAAGTAAAGCTCAAGATTCCTTGCCTCTTCCTTCTCGACGAATTCCCCGTCCTAGGATTTTTTCCTGACATCGCGTTAAATGCTGGAATTTTGGCAGGTTATGGGGTCACTTTCTTTATTGTCTGTCAGGCACTCAATCAGATTGTCGATGTATACAGCAAAAACCATCCATTCCTCGACCACTGTAAGACAATCATCCTCTACGCACCAGGCTCAATCAAAGACGCACGGACTTTCTCTGAATCAATCGGAAACCGCTCCGTCCTTCTGGATAACATCAGCGCAAGCGGCACAAAATTTCAGGCAGGATTCTCAAGCTACTCCCGCTCAAGCCAGGAGACAAGCACAACACTCATAAATCCTGACGAGCTTATGAAACTGGAGTTCAGCAGGGCAATCATAATGAATCAGGGAATGCCGCCATACAAGGGAAAGAAGGTCGTTTACTACGAAGACCCTCGCTTCAAAAACAAGGCTTTCCTCGAAATCCCAAACATGGACTGGATTCGCTGTCAGATGAAGTCTCTTCCGAGCAACAAAATCAAGCACAAAGACGAAAGCCCGATTGCAAAGACAATCAAAGAAGTCGAGAGCGTTAGCATATCGCGACTTGTCCCGGCAAATTACGACCCGTTCGGAACAGAAACAGCATAAGGAAAACAAATGGGAAAAGACGAACTTGCAAAACACGACCATACGAAAAATGTCCGCTTCACTCCAAGGCTTGTGGAGCTTATCGAAAAGAAGGCTACGGAAAAGAACACTACATTTTCTGAAATCGTCCGCATTGCCTGTATGGACTATTTGAACAACGAAATCTCGGACGCACAGCTTATCTACGCTTCGCTGAACGACAGCAAGCAGAAGCTGCGTTTCCTTGAAAATAAGACGGAGCTTCTTGCGATTTTCATCATGGAAATGGCAAGAAGAATGATTAAGACGATTCCGAACCGTCAGAGCGTGAGCGATGAAGTCGCTGAACTTGAATTCCAGAAATTCTTAGACGACAGCACACTCTCGCTCAAAAAGCAGCACGGCGGATTACTGGAAGCGATGGTTTTGGACATATACCAGAAGTCCGGGGAGGAAAACTAATGGCTTCGATTGACGGGTTCCAACAGCAGGTTAAACAAGACAAATGGATACGCAACCTGGAAGATGATATGAATCTGGTCATCCCCTTCATCGAAGACAAAAGAGTAACAGATATTGCCATTGGAATTGGCGGTGAACTCATCGTTGAGAGCATGGGCATCGGAAAGCAATTTACTGGCATTTTCTTTGATGATGCCACGACAACCAGAATCATCTATGCCTCAGCAGCCGTACTGGGAGTTACCATTGACCCGAACAACCCGATTGTTGAGGGTGTTCTTCCGAACTGGAAGATCCGAATTGAAGGAATTCTTCCGCCACGGGCAACTGAAAACCCGATGTTCTTTATCCGTCGCCCACCTGCAGAAGTCTTTCCGCTCGAAAGCTATGTAGAAAGAGGCCGGATGACACAGGAACAGTTTGACCTTCTGGTAGAACATATCCAGAAACGGAGCAACATCATCATCGGAGGGGAAACAGGATCAGGTAAAACGACTTTGCTGAACGCAATCATAGACAAAATGCGTGAGTTCACCCCTAACGACCGCTTCTACATCGTAGAAGACGCAGGAGAAATCCAGTGCAAAGCCCGCGACAGAGTTCCAATCTGGGCGGCAGGAAAAGACACGCTCAAAGCGGTAGGAATTGCACTTCGCTGTAATGTCTCAAGAATCATTTTCGGAGAACTTCGCTACGGAGATGTAACGAATGAAGTTCTAAAAGCATGGAACACAGGACATACAGGAAACGCAAGCACAATCCACGCCGACAGCTGCCTTTCAATGATTAAGCGAATAGAAGACCTGCTTCGCGAGGTGATTCCGGGGGAGCTTCCCGATGTCTCGCAAAGCGTTCAGCTTCTGGTTCACATGAAGCCCACGGAAAACGGGCCTGTGCTGGATGAAATCCTGGAAACAAAAAACTTGAGATAGCGGAGTGAGAGCAACACGCTCCGCAAAACAACACGAGGAGTACAACTTAGTATGAAAAACAATCTTTCTAAAACCGTAAAATCGGCTCTTACATCAAAACATTTTATTGCCTGTGCGCTCATCTTTGCAGCGTGCATCGTACCGACTTTTGCCGCAGGTTCCGGAGAGTCAATCGCAGAACTCGACACCTGGGCAGACAAAATTCTTGAGCTTTTCCAGTCAAGCTGGGTAAAGGCAATTCTACTCGTTGCCCTTATCGTTGAGGCAATCGGTATGGTTCTTGCAGGTCAGCAGGGTGGCGGCGGTCAGATGATTAAGAAATTCGCTCCGTGGATTATCGGAACAATTATCCTTCTTTCAGCCTCAAGCATCTGCTCAGGGCAAACGCATGTAAAAATTTTTTGTTTAAATCTCTAAACTACTATTTAAAAAATGCACAAAATGGTAAAATTCCCCTTGGGTGGAATTATGCTTTTAAGAGAAAGTCTGGAAGAAATAGACGATTTTAGAGTAAAAAGGTGCAGGAAGTTTGAACTGGCTGATATTTTCCTGCTGGTTTTGTTCGGGCTGCTAAGCGGCATCAAGGACATTGAGCACATAGCTGAATGGGCGGAGGAAGCGGAAGAGTCCATCAAGGGGCTGGTGAAGTTTGAGTTCGGTCCGCCAAGTGCCGACACAATTCTCCGGGTTTTCAGAAATGTGAACGCAGATAAAATCGAGAAAGTTTTTATAAAGTGGGCTCATGGAATTTACGAGAAAGTAAAAATTGAACCGGACAGAACAATTGTTGCCATCGACGGAAAGACGATGTGCGGCTCAAACAAGGTCACGGGAGCAAAGGGAATTCACATTGTAAGTGCATGGGCAGATGAACTGTCCCTCATTCTTGGGCAGGTAAAGACAGATGAAAAGTACAAATGAAATCACTGCAATTCCTGAGCTTCTGGAACTGATTGATATAAGGGGAATGATAATCACAATCGATGCAATGGGCTGCCAGAAAAAAATCTGCGAGAAAATTAAGGAAAAAAAAGCAGACTATGTTCTTTCTTTGAAAGGAAATCAAAGCACGACACACGAAGCCGTAAAAGACTTTTTCTCTATGGATGAAAAGGAGCTTGCAAAATACGGAGTTATAAAAAGCGAAAAGGAATGTAATCCTGACCATGGACGAATTGAAAACAGGCAGTATTACCTGTGCACGAACCTGTCGTGGCTGGAGAATAAAGATGAGTGGCCGGGACTTAAGGCTGTTGCCATGGCACGGGAAGAACGGACTGTAAATGGAAAAACTTCCACAGACATCAGGTTTTTTCTAACTTCACTTGATAACATTGAACTTGTGAAAAAATCAATTCGCCTACACTGGGGAATTGAAAACCGCCTTCACTGGTGTCTTGATATGACTTTCAATGAGGACTACAAAAGGCACCGAAAGGATCATAGTCCGGAAAACATGACAGTTATGCGCCGTCTTGCATTAAATATCTTACGCCAAGCAGAAAAACCGGAGAATAAAAAACAGGACAGTTTAAGCAAGCGCACGATCTGGTTTCGGGAAAACCGCCAGTTCCGCCAAACGGTTTTAAGGCTCCTTTAAAATTTCACACTTTCTGTAATTTTATCAGAAAGTGTTTTTACATGCGTTTGCCCTGAGCATCTGCTCTTACTTCCTTGACGGACTTTCTTTTGAAATCGCAATGGCGGACACTCCGCATACAGAAGTGACTTCTGCTCTTTCGTCACAGGCTCTGCCCTCCCCTGCCTTATTACCAGTCGCAGCAGTTTGACACTAAGGAGTTGAATAACAATGGAAGAAATCTCCGTATTCGATTATTCAACTCCCGTCCACAAAGTATTGCTTGAGCCGAACCTGCTTCTTGGAATCGGGCTGACTCCGGCAATGCTCATCATGGTACTCACCATCGTACTTATGAACATCGTAAGCATATGGTGTGTAATTATCGGAATCTTTCTATATGTAATAGCCAGAATGGTCTGCAAGAATGACCCGTACGCACTCACCGTGCTTTTTGACAGGCTTCTGGCTCCTGATGTCTGGAGGGCAGATTGAAAATACCATCATTAGATTTACTCAAATTCAAAGAACCACAGAACCAACTCAAATATGTGCTTCCGTGGTCTTTTATCATCAGTCCCGGCATTTGCCTTCTTAAAAACGGAGCACTTATGACGACCTATCAGGTTGAATATCCTGATTTGGAAGCCTCGTCCGCCCCAGAGATTGCAAGCATGGCATCCCTTTTCAACAGGAGCGCAATGACACTTGCCCAGAACGAAGGCTGGGCTTTGTTCTTCGATGTGAAGAGGTACAAGACAAAAGACTATCCTGCAGGAGACTTCTCAAACCTTGCGGGCTGGCTCATCGACCAGAGACGGGCGGAAAACTATCACAAGTTCGGGGAGCACTTCACAACCGAATATTACATCACTTTCGTCTATCAGCTTCCGAGCGACATTGATTCAAAAACCACAGGCTTTTTCTTCAAGAATAAGACAAAGAATCAAAAAGTCATAAACAAGGTTGTAAAAGGTAACAATTTTCCTAAGATGCAGAAGGAAGCGGAGGATTTTCTTGATGAATGTGAGAAAGTCATGGGAACGCTTGCGGTAAAGCTGTGGATTCACCGTCTCACCGACTCGGAACTTTTCTCTTACATCAAAAGCACTGTTTCTCTGAACAGACAGAACCTTGTTTATCCCGAAGATACATTCTTCTTTCTTGATAACTATCTCTGCGACATGGATGTTCAGAACTCACAGCCTCTCAAAATCGGGGATTACTATGCTCCTGTCATGGGAATCATGGATTTTCCGAACAAGACTTATCCCGCAATCTTTGACGCTCTGAACCGCACAATGCCAGAGTTCCGCTGGACCACAAGGTTCATTCCACTCTCAAAGGAAAAATCCACGAAGGAAGCGGAGAAATATCAGAACCGTTTTTACTCTGCACGGAAGTCAGGAATGACGCTCTTCACCGAAATGGCGATGAATGTCGAAATTGACAAGGAGAACAAGGGCGCACTTGAAATGGAAGCCCAGGCTTCTAACATTCAGGGCGACATCGCGCTGGGAGAATATGTCCTCGGCTATTACACATCAAACCTAATGGTTTGGGATAAGAAGTTTGAAAATGCAAAGCTGAAGGCACGGAAACTCCAGCAGGTTGTGCGCTCATGCGGATTCTCTGTAAAAGAAGAGACTTTCAACAATACTCAGGCATGGCTTGGAATGATGCCGGGAAATGTGTACGCCAACATACGCCGCCCACTCATCTCGACAAAGAATTTCTCGAATATTATTCCTCTCAGTTCCGCCTGGCAGGGGCTTCTTCACAATGACTTCACAGAAGAAACCTGCGGCTCTTCAATCCCGCTCTGCACCTGTTCAACAAGCTACGGAACTCCATTCTTTCTGAACCTTAATGTCCGTGATGTCGGCCACACTTTTGTCTTTGGTCCGACAGGAGCCGGAAAATCCACCCTGCTCGCTCTCCTCATGGCATCTGCAACAAAATACAAGGATGCGAACATCGTCTGTATCGACAAGCAGCTTTCAAGCCGTGCCATTATGGTCGGTGGCGGGGGAATCTACATTGAGCCTGGAAAAGATGAAGTCGCGTTTCAGCCGCTTTCAGAGCTTAAATCTCCCGATGAGTGTACGCCGTCTGAATACACGGAAAGCCTTATGTGGTGCCAGCAGTTCATCGAAGGATTGCTCGCTCAGCAGAATATCGGAATCACCCCAGAAATGAGCAAAGTGATTTCAGAGACACTGCGACTTATCTCACAGAAAGACAAAAGCCGCAGAACTCTTACGACTTTCCAGCAGTATGCGACTTATTCTGACCCAGAAAACGGTTCGAACACAATCAGAATCGGACTTGATCCATATTGTTCTGGCGGTCAGTTCGGATCGATTTTTGACGCAGAGGAAACAACTCTTCCGCTCTCAAAGCTGATTACAATCGAAATGGGAAGTCTTATGCGTCTTTCAGAAAAAGCCGTTGCCCCTGCCCTCATGTACATCTTCCGCTATCTTGAAAAACTGTGGAACCTGCCGACTGGATCAAAACAACCTCTCACATTTCTTTTCCTTGACGAAGCGTGGCTTTACCTTCAGCACCCGATTTTCGCAGGCTTCCTTCAGGAATGGCTCAGAACGCTCAGAAAGAAAAAGGTCTTCTGCATTTTCGCAACACAGGAAGTCGCCGCTGCCGCAAAAAGCTCGCTCTCTGACACGATTGCTCAGCAGTGTCTTACAAAGATTTACCTTGCAGACGAATCTGCTACGACACCGGGACTTGTTGAGAGCTACCGTTATTTCGGTCTTACGGATTCTGAAATCCTTGCATTGTCAAACGCAACCATGAAACGCGATTACTATTTCAAAAATCCGAACGGATGCCGTATGTTCACGCTCGACCTTGACCCATTCCAGCTCGCACTTATTTCTCCTGACCATGAGATGCTCGACAGGATTGAAGCAGAGCATGGCCGGAACACTACAGAGCCACTTGCCTTTGAGATTCTTGAAGAGACAAGAAAGAAGTTTGCAGATTTGGGGAAAGACACAAAGCAGGTGAACTTCGAGAAATACAAGAAAATGCTTGCAGCCTGTTAATCAACAAACCAAGAGGAATACATCATGAGTTTAAAACAAAAAATCACTATCGCAATTATAAGCCTTGCTTTCGCCACACCAAATCTTTTTGCTTCCGGCTATTCGGTCTTCGATGTTTCGGGATGGCTTACCGCTCTCGACCAGCTTTATCAGCAGTACGATATGGTTATTAACTCAATCACGACAATAGAAAACCAGTACATGCAGATTCAGCACGCAGTTGAGCGAGCAAAATCCATTGACTGGGATAACATCAGATTTGACGGCGACTTCGACCTCAGAAACGACATCAAGGACGCAAACCGCCGTGTGAACAAACTTTTGAACCAGGCTCGTATCATAAAGAACACAATCACAACGCCATCGATTGATTGCGGATATGGACGCTATTCTCTCGCGGACCTTTGCGGGATGAACGGTTCCGATAACAACTTCTTTTCCGCAGTCGGAACGATGGAACGCTACATGAGCGATTCTATGAGCAGCACGATAAAGAACATTGAAAACGGGCTTACCGAAAAACAGAGAATTTCAATCTGGCGGAAATACGGAATTTCTCCGAAAAATTACCTTTTCGTTCAGCAGTCCGTAGCACAGGTAAAAAACGCAGCCTCTAAAGTTCTTGCTAAAGCAACCGATGAAGCCATCGAATTGAACCGTGAGGAGAAAGTCGCCAGAAGCAATGCCGTAATTGAAGCTGCATATTCACAGACAGACTCAGACGGAAATATGACCGATTCTGCCGCAAACGAGGCGAACTTGTATCTTTCACAGCAGACCGTGGACGGACTTCTTTCGATTGAAGAATCAGTGAACGACCTTGCAAGCCTTGAAGCAAGCCGCCTTATCGCTCAGGAAAACGAGAAACAGGCGGAGGCTGACCAGATGGCAGCAGAACAGCAGAGACAGGAATCCTTTGACAGCAAAGTTCCAGATTCTTTCAGAAAATAAGGGGGTGCTCGTGACACACACAGTAACAGGCTGGATTGATATTCCTGTCATTCAGGCAATCGAATATTTTTCCGGCGTTCTTTCAACTTTTTACAAATGGGGAAGCCACTACGCTCTCGCAATCGGAACAATCGGACTTTGCTGGGCAGCTTTCAAGCTGATTAACAGCCGATTTAGCGTCCGTGATTTCTGGTGGGACACATTTTATAAATGGCTTTTATTCATTCTATTCATGTCGATTTACCCGCTTGTCACAATGGGAATTTCTGCCGTAGGAAACCGAGTGGGCATTCAGGCAGGAAAAGGAAAGCAAGCAATTATCGACTCCCTCACTTCGATGAAACAAAGCATTGAGCAGGATTTGGCAGTGCAGGAAAAATGGGCAGATGAGCTTGAAGTTGAGCTGAACTCAAACTTTGAGAACTTCACATTTGAAACCAGCTTTGGAAACTCTGAGAACTACAATTCCTACATCGACTCTCTGACAGCCGAAATCGGAGCTGCGAAATTCAACTCAAAAAGCGAAAAGAAAAAAGCACTGGAACTTGTGAACGAATATCGAGAGAAAAACAAATTCCACAGTCTTTTCGGAGCAAGAACCTTACAGGCAATCAAAGACATTCTTGTTGAAAAACGGCCTGACGGAACAAACGGAGATGTACTTACAAGCTCTTATATTGACCTCGACATCTGGCTCAAAAACGCAGACGGAAGTGATTCCTACTATCTCTCCCCTTCCGCAATTTTGCGTGTCTCAATATTAGGGTGCCAGATTATGTGGGAGAAAAATCAGATTGCTTACGCCCTTGATCTTGATGAGATTGATGAAGAAAACATCAACTTCATGAAAAAGGGCTTCAATAAAATGACTGCGACAATAGCTCATGTTCCGACTATGATTATGACCATGCTCTGCTGCATTGTTCTCATAGCCTGCTGTATTTTCGCGCTCATTCAGTATGTCATGACAATTTTGGAACGGAATTATCCCCTAACACACTCTTAGTTATTAAAAAAAACAAGAAATATTACAAACGACAAAACTATATTTCTTGTTTTTTTATTATATGCTAAAATTCAAAATCTTTCCATATTAAATCAAAAAAATGTTCATCATAAAAATCAATGTAATTTTTTTTACACCTCATTAAATTTATCCTTTTAAGAGGCTTTCTGTATCATATTGACAAATAACTTATAAATGCTTAATATTATACAAAAAGCGAGAACATTTGTTCCCTTTGTTAATAAATATCAGATTGCCGTTTCCCAAAAGTATCTGATAATCCGTTTCAAAAGCCTTTCTTTCGCCAAAAAGAAAGGCTTTATCTTTATACTATACATTTCAAGGATTTAAATCAATATTGAATTATGCCGCAAATATCCCCTGCTTTAACAGTACATCAAATGAGCTTGTTCCGTTGTTCTGCCGGAAACAGAATTCGTTTACATATTCCTGCAAGTAGTCTACAGAAACGTGATGATAAATTCCGAGAATTCCACGCTTCAACAGTGCCCAGAACGATTCAATTCCGTTTGTATGAAGTCCGTTGCCGAGGCTGTAAATGCTTTCTAAATGATTTACGCTGATTCTGTAGTAGTTGTTTTTATTTGTGTTTTTATGGTTCATAAAATTGTAGCCTCTAAAATCATCGGTCAGAACCGTTGCGTCTTTCTTGCATACGCTGTCAAGAATATTGAAAAGCTGCTTTCCTGTAAGTTTCTTGCCTTCTTCGTTTGGAAGTGCTACCTTTGCGAATACGTGGCTTGAACTTCTTTCTTTTACACCTACAACAGGAGTTTTTTTAGTTCCACGTCCACGCTTTGAAGGCTCTGTTTCGCCGTTCATTTTTCTAGGTTTACCGCCGATATATGTTTCGTCAATTTCGACCATTGCTTCAAATGCTTTTGACATATCAGTGTTTCCCATTGCAGAGCGTATCTGCTTGAGCATTCTCCACGCTGTTTTATATGTTACGCCGATTTCACGCTGTAACTGCAAGCCGGAAATTCCTTTTTTAGAATTCAAAAATAAATGGATTGCATAGAACCATTTACGCAGGTCTGTTGATGACTTTTCAAAGATTGTGTTTTTGAATGGTGAGAATGTATTATTGCAGTTATGGCAGTTACAAAGTTTTAGATTGTCATTTCTGTGCTGAACACGAACTTTTGAACCGCAGTGAGGGCATATAAGAACATCGTTATATCTGATTTTGAGAAAGTATTTTATAACGGCTTTTTCAGTCGGAAACTTTATCATAAAATCAAAGAATGTCATATATGCCTCCTGCTTTTTAGTTTTTCAAAACAGAATCAATAATCAACCTGCTTACTGTTTTATTCTGTTCTTTTGCTTTTTGTTTTATTGCCATTTCCTCAGATTCAAGGCAGGAAATGACAATCCGTCCGTTTTTATATCCTGTATTATTTGTTGTGCTTCCTTTTTTTCTGCCTGCTCCGGCTCTTGTTCCGCCGTGCTGTGTTGTTTTTTCCATAAAATCACCTACATTATAAACCTTAACGCAATATCCAAAACTTGAAGAATTAAAATTGCTATCAGTATTTTTTCCATTCTGTTCATTATTGACACTCCTATATAATTTGATTATTTTTAAACCGTTCATAGATATTGGCGGTATCTATGAACGGTGGAAAACTAAGCAGACAGCTTAGAAACCAGGTCAAGTATGAACTTTAGAAGTTCTAGCAGAAAAACCAGCAAGGCGATTTTGTCTGCTCTTGACCACAGTTTTTTCTTTTTTCGTTTCACATTTCTATTACCTCCTGATGTTTATAATATAATACATCTTGATTATTATGTCAATAAAAATCAAATAAAAATGTAAAAAAAAATATGAAAATTTGTCGAATTTTATGTTATATTAAGAGTGTATGAGGGGATAATTCCGTTGTTTTTTATAAGAGTGTATAAAGGGATAATTCCGTTTTGGAATATACGATTGTTATGGGAATCGGAGCATTCTTCATTCCGTTCATTCTGTTTGATGGAACGAAGGATTTACCTAAAAAACTCGTCCCTGTTTTCACAGGATTCTTCATAAAGATGATTGTTATGACAATCTGCCTCTTCTTTGTGTTCTACCTTTTCATTCAGGAAACCGTAGACATCATGGCTGAGAACGGTGGAATGAACTGGGTATCTTTTTCTACAATCTGCTTCACAAGTCTGATTGCACTCGTCCTCACTCAGAATGCACCAAAAATCGCTATGACACTTCTGACAGGACAGCCCCAAGTTTCAATGGGCGAGTTTGTACAAGCGGTAGGTTCTGCCGTAGTAGGCGGAAAGCTCCTGGCAAAAGAAGCTTCGGCAACCGCACACGCAACAAAAGAAGGTGCAAGAAATATCGCACAGGGCTATGTCGATACTCGTGGGGGCTTTTCAAAAGTTCGTGCTGCAGGTAAAGCTGCAAGCCAGAGTACAAAAGAACTCGGCGGAACAGATTCCCAGGCACGAAGCGCTGCCGTAAAAGGAATGTTCGCAACCGTAGGCGGCGACTTGAAAGATAAGTTCAAAAATGCCGGAAACAATTTCCTTCACGGAGGCAATGGTGGAAAACGAGGAATGGCCAGTTCAGGCGGTGGCATGAGCGGAAATCAGGCTCATCAGCGTAGTGGACAGAACACTTCCCGCGAGCTTGGCAAAGACGATTCAAGGACACTCAACCAGACTTCAAATCCGCACTTCCAGAATGCGACAAAATTTGATTCTGCCACCCAGAGCAGCGTAAATATGACCCGAAAAGAGTTCTATGATGAAAAACGCCAGCAGGGTGCAAACATCGGAAATTCAACCGCCCTCAAAGTAATGGAAAAAGCCGAGAAAAAACAACAGCAGCAGAAAAAAGATTTTGCCCTCCCGGAAAACCTCACCGGCAATGAGCGAGAATACGAAGGGAAATAGTTCACTCTAAAAAAAATTAACCGAGTTTCCGGATTTCTTATTCGGTAATACTCGGTTAAACATTATGGGTCTAAAATCACCGAGGTCTACTCACGGGCATTTTTAACGGCATCCCCTGCCCTCGGTTCTGTTCCAGCACGGCGCATTGAAGAAACTGTCGTTTCGGAAACGTCCATTATAGCGGCAAGCTGGCGGTATGTTGTGCGACACTGTTTTCGTAAGATTTCAACTCTGTTCCAAAAATCCATCACTCGCATTATAGCACAGTTTGCCGTTTCTGTTTCAATCGGCTTCAGATGAACATCTGAATTACCTGCACAATCATTCCAGTAATGCACAGGGCAGACATCGCATAAATTACGGCATCCTTCCAGCTGAACTTTCTTTTCTGTTCCGGAATTTTACTGATAAGAGTGTTGTTCTGTTTCTCGCAGCTTTTGAGAAAGGCAATTATGCTTTTCTTGACCGAATCGAAATCCGAGTTCGCTGCATTAAGACTTTCCTTACAGCGTGTCTGTACGATTTTGTATTCGTTTTCAGAAGCCTTTGTCATGTCCTTTCTGAACTGCTCAAGAGTTTCTGTGAGTTTGGAATCTATATCCGCAAATTTCTTAATCTGCTTTACGATGTCCTGTACAAGAGCCATCTGCTTTTCCTGCACAGACTTTGATTCCGCTTCAAGCTGCCGCATTTTCTCGTCAAAAGCAGACTTGATTTCATCGAACTTCACGCCCATAAGCGCACGTTCTTCAACCAATGCCTTTTTGAGCATAAGGCATTCTTTCTCAATGCTCTTCGAACTGATTTGAGTCTCGATGTAGCGGGTATAAGAAACTTCCTTGTCGAGTTTATCAGTCAACTCCCGGGTCTTTAATCCGAAAGAATTATAGAAGCTGACCATATCCTCATACATCGCCCTTGTGTCTTCGCTGTCGGCGGTTCGTTCAAGAAGCTCATTCACGGAACGGCACAGACTGTCAATTTTTTCATCCACCGTTTCTTCCGGGCTTTCCATCGAAACGGTCTGAAAGGTGAATCCAGTTTCTTCTATATTTTTATCCTCATCAGAAGATTCCGAATCCGATTCATCTTCATGCACAAGCATCTCGACCTCATCGTTTTCAGACAAATCTTCTGCTACTCTTTCAGTTTCTGAGATTTCTGATTCCATCATGACTTCACCGCCTCGACCTGTTTTCCGTCAAGCCACCATTCTTCAACGCCGTCACGAACATCAATCACAGCAGGACCGTCCTCATAATGAAGAACTCCGTTTTTCCAATGCTCCACATGATTTCCGTCATGAGTCTCAAGAGCCGGAAGATTATTTCCTTCCTCGTCTTTCGTATCATTGAGATAGCCTTTCCTTGTCCTGATTGTAATTCCGTCAAGAATATAATCGCCTTCTGCGATATTCATATCCCTGTCGATAATACGCATATTCTGGTATCTTCTGAAACTCTGCATTACCGTCCTCCCCTACCCTATCAGTGAAGTTTTTTCCATACAGTAAGGATTGAACGAATCAACCGCTTCCAAAACCGTTTTTATTTCCTCTGATGAATTCCGCGCACTTATCAAAAAACGCTCGGAAAAGAGCTTTAAGAAGCTGCCCTCAGATTCCATCTCTATGATGTGAGAAAAAGCGTCAACATCCTCGGCTGTCACATTTATTGTCACAGGTATTTCTTTCATGCCGCAACCTCCCGCCTTTCGTTCTTTCCAACAAACTCAATGTAATCCGCAATCATATAAATCTTCGTTCTGAATTCATTGGAACTCGTAACATAGTTTTTCTGAACCATGCTTCCGAAAAGATTAACTTCCTTGCCATGAACAAGTTCCGGCATAAGAAGCGGCGCAATTTCACGCTTGAAATGAACCTGTAAAGTCAAAGGCTCGTCATTGAAAGCCCCTGGTTTTCCGTAATCTTTGACGACAAATGACACCAGAGGCACATCATCGCCATAAACATTGAACAATTCCGCATCCTTGCAGATTGTTCCGTGCAAAGTAATTCTGTTCACTTATACCCTCGCAAAAGTAATCTAGCCACACTCAAAGTGATCCAAAACATCACGATTCTGATTCCAGCCCTCTTCTTCCAGTTCCACGGGTCATAATGATTCCAGCGAAAACAACTGCAGAAGATTAAAATCAAAACCGTACCAACAAGTCCAAGCACTATCACAGAAACACATGTATAATGCCAGGAAAGATAACAAAGTATGCCTTTCATACGGACAGACACCTTCCAAAGCTCCCTCCGGAAAATTCGCCCAGCCTCATTCATAAAAGGCGAAGAAAATAATTTCAGAAAATCAGCACCTCCTGTTTTTATTGCTTATACAGAATTGTTATTTACCAACCACAATTCCATATTTTTTGTAGACACGATCAAACATATCTTTCTGCCTAATCCGTTCCGCAGGATTCATCAGCTTTCTGAAATCAAAACTTGAAATCACTTCGTTCACTTCACTCTCGAACTGAGATTTCTTCTCAGGCGAAAGCTCATAAATCTGCTTTGCCTGTAAGACTTTCAGGGAATCAGCTTTGTCCGCAAATGTAAAGTCACATTTTTTGCAGTTAAAAACCTTTAACTTGTTTTTTTCTCCGCAACACGGACATTCGACATAACTGTTAGATTCCTGATTCTCGTCTTTTTTGGGCTCATAGGTTCTCATGATAAAATCAGCTACGACATCCTCTGCGAACACAAGACTCCGGAAAAGAGCAGGAATACTCTCAGGATTTTTCGCCCTCGTCTTATCAGCAACAAACTGAATGAACTCCCCTGCCCTCCCGTCATCAAAACCTTTTGATTCAAAAAGCAGATTCAGCTTCTGCCGGAATTTCTTTGAATACGGATCGCAACCAAAAGTCTTTTGTAATTTTTGAGAAATAAAATTAAGGCGAGCCGCAAGCAAGCTATCAGCTTCTTCCCCTGCTGCATTTTTTAAATCATGTAAAGCTATATTATTGGGTCCAGATTCTGGACTGCTTTCGTCCAATTTCTGGACTATTTCAGTCTGAGTTTCGGACTCAAGTCCATTTTTTGGACTAACTGAACTGGACTTTATTTTCTTATTCCGCTCCGCATTTTCCTGATAAGACCTGCGGCTTCTTACCGTGTAATAAACCGGGTACAGTTTTCCATTCACAGACAAAATCTTTTTTACGATGAGCTTTCTTTCCACGAGTTTTTTCAAAGCGGAAAATACGGTAGAACGCCCGGAATTGCTCCAGACTTGCAGATATTCAACAGAACCTTTGAAGAAAGATTCCCCGTCCTGACAAAATCCATGAATGCAAGCCAGAATCGCAATTTCGCTCAGATTCAAGTCCAGCTTGTACATCCAGCGTTCAATGTGAATATAATTTGAGTCTGGAATGTTATCGGCATTCATATTTTTTCCCCTTCATTACGCTACTATTTTTCTCTTCATCAACTTTTCTAAAAATCGTGCTGTAACAGCCTTGGGCAAACGGACTGTTCCCAGGATACTCACGGCACTTCATATAAAAGCAGCACCCGAAACAACAGTCGCTGTCCTTTATCTGCCTGACCGCCACAACAAGAAATGAATTTTCTGCATTTTTCTCACGAAGAGTAAGCCTGTCGCCAGGCGTAAACACATACATTCCATGAAGCGTTTCCATTACGCGCTCCTTTCGGCATTGTCAGAATCCACAATGCCATGCTTCAGAAACATAATGTAGTCCATGCAGGTTTTCAGATTATCCGGGGTGATTTTTTCCTTAACACCGTTTGAGAACTTGAAATAAACAGTTTTCATATCCTCGCCCAGAAACAAATCAGGCAGATTCCCTCTTGCGTCAGTGCCAAGAAACATAATCATCTCTAGAAGTTCTTTACGCTCATACCCGGCCACTTGTCTTTCAATCAGAACCGCAAAATCGGAAAGCATATCCGAAACCTCTGACTTAAATCCCATTTTCATTTACCTCGCTCAACTTTTTTATTCTTTCTATGATTTCAGCTTCCGAAAGTCCTTCATTCGCCTTTTCAATCGCAATATGAATGATTTTCAGAAGCTCTGTTTCCGTATATTTGTAAGACTTCTCCTTTTTAGTCTCTTTTTCTGAAAGCACAGATTTCTTCACAGTCCGTTTTTCATTTTCCGTCCGCTCACCCTGCATTTTGTTGTATGCCTGATTCACAGAAAGCTCACCTTTCTCAACGGATTCAAGAAGATTATCATCCGCATTCTTTTCAAGGGAAATTGCTCTCTGTGCCGTCCTTTTTGAAACTCCAAGAGTCTCTGCTATCATCTGAGCTTTATCGCCCTCAAAGTTCCTCACTTCATCAGAACCAAGCATAATCGCGACATTCTTCATAAGCTCATCGCTGGTAAGGTTCCGCCTGTTCACCTGTAGCGAAAGCACATATTTATAGGCCGCATTAAAATCATCAAAATCTTCATGAACCGTCACAGGAATCCGGGTTATGCCCGCTTTTTTGCAAGCCGTAAACCGAGTGTAACCGTCAATCAGATACCAATGCTCGCCTCCGTCTTTGACAGCCGTATGCCAGATATGAAGCGGCTGAGAGTTGTCAAAGCCGTTTTTCCTCATGGAAGCCACTATCCGCTCCAGGACGCCTTCATCAATCTTGAAAAGCCTCTCAAAGAAATCGTGTTTTTCGATTTTTTCTGTAAGCATAGTTTTTGAGAACTGAAGGCCGCCGTCTGCCAGAGGCGCATTATCTCCTGCAGAAAGAAAATTCAGTGTTTTCATCAGAACGACTCCACGGACTGTTCTTTTCCGGTAATCATATCCACAAGAGAATTAACGGCTTTTACCATTCGACCAGCATTAGCGTTTCTGTCGTCAAGCCGGAGCTTTTCATCAAAATGAGTGTATTTGTTAAAAGAACCCGACTGCGGGATTTTTACAGACAAAATGTTCGCGAAATTCTTTCTGAACATCCGCTCAACCTGACTTTGCAGGTTGTTCTCCCATTTTTCATAATGCTCAATCCATCGGTTGAAGAGAATATATGTCTTTTTGATTTTTTCAGGATGCTCTTCCCGGATTTTTGTCATAAGGTAAAGTGTCATGTTGCAGTTGTATTCCGTAGCCTCCGCAGGACTGATGATTACATCAGCCGCATGAATCGCAGACTTCACAAGATTGTCAAAAGTCGGAGAGGTATCAATCACGATATAATCATATTCTTTGAACAAAGGCTGAATGACTTTCAGAAGATTGTGATAGTCCATACTTCTCATGTCATAAAGATTCAACGAGGACGGAATCACATCAACATTTTTGATTCTTGAATGAACGGTATTTTCAGAAGCGTTATTCTGAACAAGAGAAATCACAATATTTTTCCGTTCCCAAAGCTCCTGCACATTCGGAAGACCGATTGTGTAATAAATCATCACTTTGTTGTTCAGATCCATGTCGATTACAAGAACTTTGTAGCCGCGAGATTGTTCACCAGCAGAATCACCGTTGATGATTTTCCCACGCCACCCTTGATACTAGAAATCGTGATAACCAATTTGTTTTCTCCACTTCAAAAAAATACACAGGACGGAAAGACAGATGTTCGCAGAAAAGCCTGCCGGTACTGATGACCTGCCCAGATGAAAAATGCTGACCGACAGCCTTTTACAACCGCCGTTTCCGCCCTGTGCATATAAAAGGTTAGTAAGTAGAGAAAAAAGATAATATCCAGTTTTAAAAAACTTTTACCGAATTCAAAACCAAAAATACCGAAAATTTTGGGAAAATGCCGATTTATAAAATTTCACAAAAAAGCCCCAAAATCGCTTCAAAACGCCTCGGACATATAATTACTCAAAATTTTAAAACAGATGCGTCTACGGCAATCCTCGTGCGTGTTTTAATTGTTTAGAAAATATCTAATCTTTCTAAACAATAATATTAGAATGTTTAATATTTATCTAATCTATTATATAACAATATTGTTTAGAGTATTTCTAAAGTTTCTAAAATATTTTTTTAAAAACTTTAGAAAACTTAGAAAAAACATTTGCTTTTTTCTAAAAAATATGCTTAGATATATATAGATACACAAAAAAGTATTTTTTTGAGGTGGAAAAAAAAATGAAAAAAATCGCAGTTGCCATTCAGAAGGGTGGAGTAGGAAAAACAACAATCAGTTTGTCACTTGCAGCCGAACTCGCAAATCAAGGAAAAAAAGTTCTGTTAATTGACGCTGACCCACAGGGAAACTCCACAGGTACTTTACTAGAATCTTTCGACCACGACCTTGCAGAAACACTTTACGGAGATGTAACAATCGATCAGGTTGTTACAAAAACTTCGGTCGAGAATCTTTTTATTATTCCAACAAACTCAATCGACAGAAAAGGAAGTCGCTCATTAAAAACCTATCGTGCGAGCGAGGCATCAAAAGAACCTTTCATTTTTGCAGACCTCTGTGAAGAAGTTGAGAAGATTGGATTTGATTATTGCATTTTTGATACATCACCAGCTTTTGACGATTTTGAAGAAAATATCATGACAGCATCTGACGAAGTTATTGTCGTAATCAAAGCGGATGCTTATTCACAGGATGGACTTCAGATATTCAAAGAAAACCTTGAAAGTTTCAAAAAACGAAAGCATGTTAAAAATCCAAAATTTGAAACAATAGTTTTGAACGAAATCAATCGCTCCATAAAACTTACAGACATCATATCTGAAGGTCTTAATGCCGGAGATTTTAAAGTTGTTTATGTTCCTGTAGACCAGGATTTCAAATACGCAACAGTTGCCCGCCAGACAATTCAGCAGCGCGGTGGAAAAAGAGAAACTCTTGAAGCCTTAAAAAAACTCGCAGACCTCGTAAAATAAAAAGGGGAGTAAAACAATGCCAATAGCAAAGAAAAATATACCACAAGATTTTTTAGAACAAATGAAAACAAATCTAACTATCAATACTGATGAGGAGAATATTGAACAAAAAGAAAGTAACAGTTCTGTTATCCCAAATTCTGCTGAAACAAATCCAATCGTTTCACAGGCATATCTTCAACAAAAAGAATCTTCTAAAAAAGGCAAATATGCAGATGTAATGAATGTTAGACTTTCAAATGGCCGTAGAGATGAGATAAAACGCTTCTGTACAAATTGTGGAGTAACTGTTACTCAATATATCGAGTCTTCTTTCGAATTTCTCGCAAAAGAAGTCGCTGCCGGGCATATAGTCATATCTAAAGGTGGAATTTCAAAGGTAGAGTAAAAAATGGGAAAAAAAATAGAAAACAAAACAAACCTTATCCCTATAGACAACTCAGACAATGAACTTTTTGAGTCATTAAACGAAATAAAAGCTCAAAATTCAAAAAAGTCGCTCAGTTATATACCAAGTTTTTTTACAACAGCCTCCCTTCCTTTCAAGAATATAAATCGCACTGAATTTATACGAAAGGCTAGTAATGGAATATCTCTTATATTAAATTCCCCTAAAAATGTTCCTTTTGGAAAATATGGAAGGCTTCTTTTAAGCGTCTTTACAACTCATGCAGTTCTTTCAAAAGAAAGAAATATGCCTGTTATTATTGAATTTGATTCAATGTCTCAACTTTTAAAAGAAATGCAACTTCCAAGACAGCGTGGTAAAGACATTCAGGAACAACTTGAATGTTTTACTCGTGCAACTTTTTCTTTTGAGCAGAAAATTGAAGAACAAAAGCAAGCTTATTTATTTAAAGATTTGTATCAGCATAGTGAAAAACTTCCTAAAGGAGATGTTACTGTAAGAACTACATCAACAGGAACAATTCTTTTTACAGAGGGTGTTCAATATCAGGAAATTATTGATGAAGACTCAAAAAATCCAAGAATAGGTAAGTTCAAAATTGTTTTATCAGGAAGCTTTGCAGGATTTTGCCAGCAGCATGGGGTTCCAATAAATTATTCTGTTTACAAAGATATAACAAGTCCTGTAGGAAAAGATATTTATGCGTGGCTTGTTTACCGTAATAATGGTTTAGTTGAAGGAAAACCTGTTTTTATTCCAAGAGATAAGTTGGTTGAACAATTTATGCCTGTTGGAGAAAATTCAGATCCCAAAATTGCAAATGTAAATTATTCAAGAATTGTTACTCAGTTAAAAGAAATAAAGGCGAAGTATTATCCTGAGTTAAAAGTTGAAATAGATAAATCTGGTAATGGAATTACTTTACACAAAAGTCCTGCTCCAGTTCTAAAAGATGATGTAAGATATGCTCTTATTTCATCAACTTTAGGAATGTAACAGGGTTGTTATCAAAGCTATGTAACAATTCTGTTATCTATTTTTTAGTTTTCCACAGTTTTATGATTACTACTATTAGTTTTAAATTTATATTAGTTAATTATTAGATATTATAGAAGAAATAACCAAGGTGTGACATTCTTATAACGAAATTGTTACATGATAATTTTTTCTGCATTTATTTTCTATATTATACAAGGATTTAAGGTTATCCACAATTATAACGAGACTGTTACATAAAAAGAGAGTTATCCACAGCGTTCTGTGGATAATTATAACGACAGTGTTACATTTTTGGATAACTAGACTGTTACAATTTTGCTTTGCGGCTGTTTAATCAAAAACTTTGTCATTTCTATAAGAGTATTTCTACGAGATAACGAAAGTGTTACATTGCTGACCATTTGTGTTTTGAACAGTTTTATGATAACCAAATTGTTACATACATATATTGATAACAGAACTGTGACAATACAAATTGTCTTAGCTAAGATAACGAGACTGTTACACACTATCTCTCTATTTCAATCCTGTTTGCTTTCTGCTGATGGCGCTCAGCACAGTGTTCTTTGAGACGCAGTTTGTTGTACTTTTCCAGAAGCATGTCGTGGGGTACTTCGTAATAGGATTTGTTTTTGTCCATGAGGAGAACGGTGTTTCCTTCTTTGCTGGCTGAAACTATGGTTAGAGTTTCGTAGAGGGGTTCTTTTCCGTGGCCGAGGATTTTATCTACATTGAATGAGACGTTGTGTAATGTGTCACCGATTCGTAGTGTGGAATCTTTATCTAAAAGTGCACCTGTGTTTGAAATTGTGTCGTAGAAAGGGCGGGCGATTTTCTTCTCTGGGAAATTCTGCTTGATGTAGTTTTCGTTTAGGGGAACTTCTTTGATTGCCTCAAAATATGTGCGGATAATTACCTGGTTGATTGTCTCATCTTCACGGGCAAGTTGCTTTAACAGATTGCGGGTTTTCTGTTGTTCTTCCCGGCTCATGCGGCTTGTGATTTTTTTTGCGACTTTCAGAGCATCGAGCGGAGAAGAGCATTCCTTACGGCAATGTACGCTAAGGTTATGGCGGAAGTTGTTTGCGGTGTTGTCCCGGTCTTTGAAGTATTGCTCATACTGAGTTTCGAGCAGTTTTTTGTGGGCTGGTGTATTCTCGTCAAACTGTCTTTCAAAGCGTGCAGGTTTTGTGAGTTCAAGAAAGCTACTCTCTGGTAATGTAACAGTTTTGTTACCGTCTGAGAGAATATAAGATTTTTCAGCTTCATTGTAATTCTGAACGGTGAGATTTTTGAAAGTTTGAAGTCCTGGTGTTGTGATTATTGCGAATTCAGGAAGAATAGTCTGACCGTTTACGATTGCCGGAGTTTCATCAGCGATTGTAAGATTGTCGATATTTTTGTCTTTTGAATAAGCTGTGTTCGGTGACATAATGGACTCGAAAGTTTTTGCCGGAACAACGATTTTTTCTTTACCGTCATTGAGAATGTAACTATTGATTTCTTCTGCATACCGCTCAACGATTGTGTTTGAATAATTGCGAAGTCCTTTACCTGTCATAATGGCAAATGATGGTAGAACGGTTTTACCGAAAACTACAGCTTCTTGATTTACAGAATCCTTTGGTGGGGTAGGGGCGTTTTCTTCTGCTGTCTCATCGACTTCAGGAATAGAATTATCCTCAGAAACTTCTTCTGTTTTAAGAGATTCAGATACTTCACCTCGTTCGATTTCCTCTTCGTGCTTTTTGCTTCCTGCGATAGCGGAAATGCGGTTAATGATTTCCAAAAGTTCTTTGTAGTTGTCGCCAGAGAACTGAATGTTTTTTAGGTTCTCTGCTGCTTCTTCAAGTTTTTCCTGTTCTAGTGGTATTTTGTTTTCTGAGTTTTCGTTTTCCATATATGTAACACTCCGGTTATCTGATGTTTGATTTGTCACCCCGACCTTGATTCTATGAAGTTTCTGAACCAGGCTCAGGATGACAGGAATAATAATTATCGCTCGATGTCGCTTTCGGCGGCTCTCCTATGCTTTTCATCTGTTTTTGTAACGAAAATATTAGGATTCACAGTTGGATTCCAATTGGCTTTAACTTCCACTGAATCCTTTGCTTTTGCGAAAAATGAATCACAATAGCTTTCGCCCGGCTTTATGCCAAATTTTGATGAAACGACAGATGTTCCGATTGCGGCATCTGTAAACGCCTTGTTCTCGACATGAGATTTCAGCATTTGTTCAAATTTGCTTCTGACCTGCTCTGATTTTTCTAAGAACAAATCTTTGTGAACATAATTCAGTCCGCTTATGTTGTAATCCGAATCTGTGAAAAGGACAGGAACATAATCATCATTCCAGTTGTTTTTTGCGTTGAGCGTTTCTGCGACTAGAACAAGGTCTACATTACTTCTGACTTTGCCTTCTGCCCATTCAGGAACGGTGTCCTTAATAAGTTCGTCTTTCGTCTGTGCTGCTCCTTCTACTTCTTTTTGCAACCAGCCAGAATGAGGTTTATAAAGAGCGAAGCTGTCATGATCCAGAATGATGTGACCAGCGAATCTGTTGAATCCGTCTTTTCGTTTCATGCTTTCTTCAAGGGCCTTAGTCGATTTAATGTCATAATCGCTTGGTCTTGTATTTCCGCTCGGATGATTATGTACGGCTACTACAAGGCAGTCTTTTTCTTCCGCTCTGCTGATAACCTGCTTCAAAGTCTGGTTGTTCGGGTCTGAAATTATCGTGGTGTTAGGCATGTGGGAGCTGACTGCAATCTGGTCCCGGATTTCGCCGTTATGGCGGTCAATAAGCACATAACGGAAGGTTTCAAACTTTTTGCTTCGGTAAATGCTCATCGCTGCCTGAAGCTGGTTCCAGCCTGTCTTTGAGATTCTGCCTGTCGGGGTGAGGGCGACTTTCTTTCCCTGTATATCGAAAACGCCTTTCTCCTCAAAATCCTTGAAGGCTGTCCATAATCCTGATTTCTCGCCATTCATAACCGGACGGCAAATCTTATTGCGTTCCGCTTCGGATTCCTTAATCTGAGCGGGCGTTATTGCCAAGTCGTCCGTCTTGCCATTGTCATACACTGGAGCCTTATCAGAAACCTTTCCGTCCAGGTCATCCAAATCAAAAAGATAATAATCGCCTTTTGCGTCTACATACGGCTCATCTGCCTTTTCGATTTTTGCACCGCTGTCTTTTTTCATATCGTCGATGATGTCTTTCATTGGGCGAAGGTTTCCCAGAATTGTGGCTTCAAGCTCGTGTCGCTGCTGTTCAATCGGATGTGCGATAAGTTTTTGCTCAGCGAGCTTTGTCTTCATCTCTTTGAGCAGGGCAGGGAGCTTTTCTTTTGCTTTCTCAATCTCTGCCTCAACCGCATGTTTTTCCTCGTTCAGAACATGCACATAATCAAAGATTTCTTCTTCGGTGTGCAGGTTCATTACGGCAAGTTTTTCTGCAATTACATCTCTCTGGCGGCTGTAAGTTTCAATGTTCTTTTTGTCGTCCCTGAGACTTTCAAGCATATAATTTGGAACACGCTCACCTTTTGCCATAACCTCGTTCTTCCACTCGGTATGCTCCACAAAGTCTTTTTCTGACTGTTCAAGTGCTTCAAGGACTGCTTTTCGTCTTTCGATTATTTCATCAAAGGATTCCTGCCGGAGATTTACTTTTGAGAGTTTCGCCTTCAAATCTTTTGTTTCTTCGTCCAGAATCAGCTTAACACGCTTGTTCGGGTCTTTGATGAGGTCGAATTTCAGTTCTTCGGGATTTATGTCCTCGACATTGAGCATATTGCCCTTGTAGGTCCAGAGATCATTTATTCGGCTGCGTTTCTCATCGTGCTTCTGGTATAAAAGAGAGTCGATTGAGTCAGTCATAACAGGGTAGACGATGTGAACATGCCCCTGCATATTTCCCTGTCGCCAGATTCGTCCTTCTGCCTGGATAGTCTCGCTTGGATTCCAGCCGAGAGAGCAGTTGTACATGACGAATGAGTTACCGTTAAGGTCAATTCCTTCACTCGTGTTCTTTCCGCCGATGATAATTTTGAGAGGATTTTTCGGATCGTTGAACTCTGCCGTAATCTTCTCTTTCTTTTCGGGCGTGTTGTTCACTTCGCCGTTGATAATCTTGATTGCCTCTCCGGGGATTCCATGCTCTTCAAGATAATCCGCAACGATTCCGTGACCTTCCTTTCCGAGCGGCATATACATGAACTGCCCCATGTCCGGGTGTTCCTTGTACATATCCACGATTGCATCGCATACGAATTTGAGTTTTGGTGAGGATTCAACAAGGTCTTTCAGTTCCGGTATCTCGATGTCGTCATATTTGAACTTGTTCAGAAGGGCAGGGGAGACGAGGGCAACACGCATATTGTTCATGGCTTCAAGGATTGCGCCTGAATTTTCCGTCACATTCATCATACGCTCTTCCTCTGCTTCCATGATTTTCTTTTGGAGCGGGGAAAGATCGAGTTCCTTTACATGGCTGAACTTTTTCGGTCTGATGATTCCGGCTTCTTCTCCGTCAACCTTGTCGATGAACTCTGTGAGAAGGTTCTGCAATGCGGGCAGTTCCTTCCAGTCTTTCATAACCTGGCGGTAATCGATTTCACCTTTAGTGTTTACTCCAAGTTCCAGTTTTGTATGCGCGAACTGATTCATGAAATCTCGCAGGGAATAGATTCCGCTGGCAACGAGACGCTCCCGCCCGATGTAGGTGAGCATTGAATAAACTTCCACAGGAGAATTTGTGAACGGTGTTGCGGTGAGCAAGAATACATTTCGGTTATCGTTGTGACGCTGCACGAGCTGTGTCATTGCGAACAGTTTGATTGCCCGTTTTGAAGGCTGACCGCTTGGGATTCCTGAATACTCGTTTGCATCTCCCTTGTTCTTTGGTTTTGGTGCTACCCACAGATTTTTAAAGTTGTGAGCTTCGTCTACGGTGATGTTGTCGAATCCACATTTTTCAAAGAAAACATAGTTTGCGTCATTCACGCAGCTTGCCGTTCCGATTGTTCCCATGATTTTCTCGCCCATTGCGGCGTTTTCGTTTGCCGAGCCGTCAAAGTCAGCGGAAAGGAGTTTTGAAAAATCTTCAAACAGTTCTCCGCAGCAGGATTTGTCTGTGAAGGTGATGTGCTTCAACGCTTCATAGGTGCAGACTGAAATCGAGCTTGCGGGAATGTTGAGTTTGTGATTGTCCTCTGAGTCACGGAACTTTTTGATGTGGTCGTCAGAGAAATTGTAAAGCTCGTTCACCTTCAGGTTCGGGAAAAGCTGCTTTATGTCAGTCACCCATTTTGAATAGACGGCGTTCGGAACTATGATAAGAGGCCGCTTGCTTCTTCCTGTCTGAATCTGGTTGATATTCGCAACGATTCCTGTAGCGGTCTTTCCGACTCCGACATCGTAGGCTAGAAGACCGTTTCCTTTTGCGGAAAGCCGGGCAACGCCTTTGAGCTGCTGGTCGTAAAGTTTGAAGGCAGTTTTTCCCTTGTAGGCGTTCATGCCGTCAATGTAAAGCGGAAGATTCTCATACTTCGGAATCACATACGAATTAAAACGGCGGTTGTATTCGGCAAGGAACCGCTCTCTTGTCTTATCATCAAGACCTTCGTGCATATAGCGGTCAAAGAGCTTGTTTGCGGTTTCCTGACGGGCCATGCGTTTTTCGTCCGCCTGCTTTTTGCGTTCTTTGCGCAGATGCTTGATTTCATCTTCTGTCTTGCCGTAGCTCCAGCTTGAAGTTTTGTCTGCAACGACTTTCTTTCCGTCAATGAAATCCACGATGTCCCACCACGAAACATTGTCAGGCAGGTCTTCGCGGGCAATTCGGGCGGTGGAGTAGTCCATTGAATGACGGCTTCGCTGAGAGTCAACGGTTTCACCTTGCGCCCAGAGTATGAAGCTCTCTGCAAGGTTGCGCTCTTCAACCAATCCACTTTCATAGGTGTGAGGAATAGTAAACTCTTCTGCCAGAGTTGAGTTCAACGCGATGTGTATGTCGTCCAGCTTTACAGGAGTTTTGCGGGCAGCTTTCAGGGCTTCGATATTCTTTTTGTGAAGTTCAGCCGCTTCCTTGTCCTCGTTGAAGTTTGAAGAGGAAAGAAGTTTTTCCTGCTCATCGATTTTCTTGTAGATGTCGCCTGATTCAAAAAGAACTTTATGCGTCCAGATTTCCGGCTTTTCCTGCACATAATCATTTGACTTTCCGATGTAGGCTTTTTCGTCCTCAGAAAGTTCTTCCTGTTTGATATAACCTTCCCAATCAGCGTGTTTCCAGACACTGTAGCTCAGGTCGTCAAAACTCTTGCCGTAAAGCTTTGAGAATTCCTGTGCAGTCATAACACCGGCTTTCTGTGGGATGTTGTAAGTTTTGTCTGATTCGACTCTTGTTTCTGTCTGAATTGAGTTTTGTTTACTTTCTTCTTTTGTTGTTGGTTTGTAATATTCACCGTCCATCACAAGAAGCGAGATTGCATCCGCAACTTCAGACCAGGAGAAAAGCCTTGTCTGTTCCTTGCCCTTGATGATTACTTTGAGTTTCATTCCTTTTGAATCATGATCCTGATTATAGCCTGACCCGCCATAACCACCGATTCCATACTCGTCTTTAAGGAATTTCGCTCGTTCAGCATTTGAAAGATTTTTTCTGAAAAACTCGTAAACACGCTTCTTTCCCTCTTCAATGCCTGTTCCATTTAGAACTTCATAACGGAGGGCATCGTTCCAGTTCTTGAATTTAAATTGTTGGGGAACTGTGTCATAATCTGCATATTTTGAAAGCCAAATCAAAGATTCGGTGTGGTCGTCTGGAAGAGTCACATTTTCAGTTTTGTTGAAAAGCTCTCGCAATCTCAGTGTTTCCGGGTATGTATAGATAAGCCCTGAAGTCAGACCATTAAATGATTTTGCTTTCCATGCTTCGATGAATTTCTCGGCCTCTTTTGCAGCTCGTTCCTGGTTCTTCGGGTAAGCCTCTTTGTAAATCTTTCGGACTTCATCTTCTGGAATCGTCAGAGGATTTTTGTTTTCTGATTCGACAGGAACTTCCTTTTCGGCTTCATGCTCTTCTGATTTTGAAGTCTTTGACAATTCAAGGAAACGAGTTGCAAGCTGACTAAGTTTATTTGGAAGTTGTCCTTCAAAATCATCGATAAACCCAAAGTTCCCTTCTGAATCAAGAGAGCCGATAAGATTACCAGATTCATTCTCGTAAATATCAACGATATTCTCACGATTGTCATACTCAAAGTAATAACCGAGAGTTTCAGCCTGTTTGTTTATGCTTTCGAGATTAGAAACTTCTTCGTTGACAGTCTGTGACTCGGTTTTCGCTGGGAGAAGCCCGGTGATTTTATCAAGCTCATCTTGAATCGTAAGACCATCGTGCGGAGTAACATAGTTTTCCTTGTCACCAAAGCGATTTGTACGTTCTTTTATTTCGCCAAGCACTTTATCCGGGTGCTGCTTGAACCATTCATCCCCCTGCAGAAGATTTATATTCTTGTGAGTTTTCTCAATCGCAAGGTTTACGGCGGTGAAAGAATCTACGCCCGCATTTTCGAGCTGTTTTGCGTAATCAATCTGATTGTATTTTTTTAATACAATTATATCAGTGCCAACCTGTGTGGTCGGGAAAGTTCCTTCAGGTAAACGGTATGCGTCTATGAGTTCTCCTGTAAGGGCAATCGCGGTTTTAGGTTTGTCGGCGACAGTGCGTAAAAATCCGCTCGGAACGACAAAAACGAGAAGGGAATTTTCATCTTTGAGCGATTCGAGTCCTTTCTGAATGAAATATTCTTCATAGCGGCCAAAATCCTTACCTTCCCCAAGACCTTTGTATTTGTCGTTATAAGTTCCATAAGGCGGATTTCCAATTACAAGGTCATATTTCGGAAGCTGGTAGCCGATTTTTTTGAATCGTTCGTTCTCGTCAAAGAACTGCTTCTGGAATGCTCCTTCAATGATATTTGCGTTAGGGTGAAGAATCTTGTTGATACGTGCAGACACTTCATCCTTTTCGTGCATGGTGAAGTTGTTCTTTGGTCTGCCGTCTGCAAATCGTCCTGTTCCGCTGCTTGGTTCAAGAACAGTGACTGCATTCGGTGCATAATGGTCAGCGATTCCCCACACCTTTGCGACAAGATTTCGTGGTGTGTAAAACTCGTTCAGAACGCCGGAATTTGAGCGGTCTTTTTCATCAAGTCCACCTGCTCCTTCGTATTGAGCAAGTATTGATTTATCCTCTTCTGTGATTTCTCCGTCAGGTTTTCGCAAGATTTCACGGCACTGCTCACGGATAGATTTAATTTCGCCTTTTGTGAGAGGTTCGTTCTTCGGCTCTTCTTCTGGTAACAGTTTTGATTCATGGCTTTCTTTTTTCGGCATGTATTCGCGGCCAAATTCTTTTGCGATTGATTTTCTGTATTCTTCAAACTTGTATTCGCAAAGCCATGACTCTTCTGTGTGGAAATTCAGATTTGTCAGGTCGTAAGAGATTCTGTAGATTGTTTCCCAGTCCTGTCCATTTACAGCTTTTTCAAACTCGTCTACATATCGCGAGAGTGTGTCATAAGAAAGAGCATATCCGTTTTTAGAAGCTACTTCTGACATTTCATAACGGATTTCTTCTTTGCGTTTTTTCTGATACATGGCTTTCCATGTCATTGTAATATATGCCTTTTGGGAATTCTTCACGAATTGATATATCTGAAGAAGCTGATTCCGGGTTATTTTTTTCAATTTCCTCGGAGATTTCAGTTGGAGCTGTTTTTGGAATATTACTTTCTGTGGTTGTTTGCTCAATGTCAGAGGTTGGTAATGTCAGTTTTTCATAGTTTTCCTGAGCAACGACATACACATTTTTCCCATGCCCGTTCATTTCAGAAATGAGAGCATTTACAGCGGTGACATAATCTGGATTTTTACGGATATCGTGGTGCGAGTCCATGAAAATATCGTCTATGATGTATTGCCCGTCACGACTGTACAGCTCTACAACTCCGCTGCCTTCAAACTCTTCTTCGTGGTCAATGCTACCAGGAACAATGATTCCAATGCCGGCAAAGTTTTCACTATTGTCAAAAGAAAGGAATTTTTCAACGGCTTCCTTTGCAGAGAGATTAGTTATTGGTTCGATTCTCTGGAATGCCTCGAATTCTGTGGTATCGCGGACATAGAAGTGATAACTTGGTTTTAATTCACGAGGATTCTCTGATTCTTCCTGTCTTTCGTTCGACCCACTTCCTACCGTAGCCTCAACCTCAGTTGCAGTCTCAGGTGCAGGGAAGTAATCAGGATGTCGGTTGTGAAGCATTTGTTCGATCGTTGCGTCTTTTGGAACATGATAATCCATCTCGATGAACGGAATAGAAATGATTTCCTCAATCGAAGAATCTCCCCACTCAGACATTTCAAGGTCGCCGTTCAGAATTGTGTAGCCAAAGCCGATTCCGTCCGTGTAAATCTGAGAGATATAGATTTCTGTGTCACCGAGGAAATAGCGGAAGCCGACATTGTGCGTGTCTTTTTCGTTTCTAAGTTCTTCGTCTGTGTTGATCTTACGGAATGTGTCTGCAATGTCTTTGAGCTTCTGTTTGAAGAATTCGCCTTCTTCTCCTTGTGTAAGCTCAATCGTGAACCTGTACTGCTCAGGCGGAATAACCATTTTGCAGATGTCCAAGTCCTCTTCAGTAAGCTGCAAAGGCTCAGTTTTTTTTTCAGATATGTTAATCACAACTTCTGATAAGCCATTTGATGTATTATTTTCTTCTGATGTGTTGATTGAATTTTTAGATACATCATTTGATATATTTGAAGTTTCAACTTCTGCGGATTTTCCCGCTGCTGGATTTCTTGTATCCGTGATAACAACTTTGCCGTTTTTCATCTCCAGCTTCGCAAAATCACTTACGGAATAGACGAGCGGAAAGAGGTTGCCGTTAAAAAGTTTGTTTGCCTCATTGAATGTGTTGCCGGAACTTATGACATTATCAACAAGGAAAAGCCTTGCGTTTTCAGGGATCTCTGCCCCATCAACAAGGTAAAAGTTAAGCTCTCCCTGCCTATTTCCGTTTTTCTTCTGTTCATAAAGCGTTTCGTGAGGTTCGCATTTAAGGATATCCAGAATTTTGCAGTTCGGGTTTGCAGCAGCCATCTGATTTGCTATTTCAAGCGTGTATTCAGCATTTCCTGTGTGCTGCGGAGCGGGAACAAGATATAGCGGTGAGTTCAGGTTTTTAATCTGCTCACCAAGATATGCTGCCATTTCAGTTATGGCTTTTGCGCGGGTCTCTGCACTTTCGGTCTGCTTGATGTCATGGCAAATGTCTCTGGTATGAGTGCTGTGATAATAGCTGTTGAAGTTAAATCCTGCAAAAGAGACATTTGACTGGTCTCGTTTGAACTGATTCGGCTTTTCAAAAATCGGTGCGTTAAGTTCAACTGCTTCCCGTAAATCGTCAATTCCAATCTCGGTACGACCTTCCATGTTTGCGATGGTGAGGGCGACTTTGAGAGTGTTTGCCTGATTGCGTGGGGAGAGATCGTATTTCTGGATTCTGTCATTCAAATAAGTCTGGCATTCTTTGTCCAGCTTGCATAGTTCTGCAATTTCCTGTGGATTAAGGCTTGCGTTGTAATGGGGATTTTCACGCTGAATCCGAAAAGCGTTTTCGATATGCTGCTTCATCTCTGGAACGCTGATTCTGCGTCTGTCGTTCTCGTCTTTGCGTACATTCTGTTTGATTTCAACACGGTCAAGTAACGGGTCGGAAAACTTCTTCCAGTACTGTTCAATCGAACGCTGGGAGCAGAGGCAGATTTTGTCGGTATTCCCATAGTTTCCGCAGGGACAGGGATTTGTCGCCATTACAAGCTGGAAATTTGCAGGGTAACAGGTAGTTCTTCCAGCACGGCTAAGAGTAATTGATTTTGATTCAAGAGGGACTCGGAGCATCTGCAAAACGGAGGAACGGAATTCAGCCGCTTCATCCAAAAAAAGCGTTCCGTTATGGGCAAGGGATATTTCACCCGGATTGCACCTCGCACCACCGCCACAGATTCCTTCAATCGATGCTGTCTGATGAGGCATTCGGAATGGAGCGGTTCTGATTAATCCGTCATTTGGCCTCATCAGACCTGCCAGGCTGTGAATGCGTGTGACAGTTTGAGATTCTTCGACCGTAAGTTCTGGTGTAAGGGCTGGAATTAGGCGTGTAGAAAGAAGCGTTTTGCCACAACCGGGTGCACCTTCAAGCAGAATATTGTGCTTTCCTGCGATTGCAATTTCGATTGCACGGGCTGCGTCATAGTAGCCGTCAAGGTTCATATCGTAGACTTTTGAAAGAAGTTCTTCGTTGAATTTGATTTCGCCCTGTTCTGGAGATGATGAATTACTTTTTTCTGTAAATTGCTCGCTGTGTAAAAGTTTTTCATGTGCGTCAGAAAGTGAAGAAATCCCCATCACTTTCATTTTGATTGTAATCAATTTCTTCCCAAACGGAAAAATCTTCCTCACTAAAAAATTCGTCAAGAATAATTTTTGCAGCATTTTTGATGTCCATATCGTCTGTGATACTATAATTGGAATCCTGTGTAGTTCCGCCGTCAATGTCTGAAAGGTCTCGGTCATAAAGCATAAAATCCCAGTAATCATCGGTTTTGTGAATGATAAAGACCTCCCCGCTGTTTTTTTTCTGCAAGGCGAGTTCTGTGCGTTCATCTTTTGTAATTTCAAGCTGATTTCCGGCTTCTTTAAACGCCTCGTTTACTGCATTTTCGCCGTACATATCCGAAAGTTTTGAGAGAATTTCTTTGAGCGTTGAGCCGCTTTGAATCATAAACGCAAGCTCGTCTTTTTCGCTTGCTTCTGTAATGATTTTTACTTCTTCGTGTGGTTCAGGAAAATACGCTTCTTTGATGTGTTTTGCAAACTCCATGCTGTTTTCTGCCGCTATGTTTCGCGGATACCAAACATTATGATTGCGTGAATACAGCCAGCCTTCGTTTTTAAGCTCCGTGCGGACTTTTTCATTCGGAATTCCCGAAAAGCGGATATTCGCTCGTTTGTACTGTTCGCTGTTGATAATCTCCATTGAGATTGTAGATGTTTGTGTAATTGTGTCTGCCATGAGTGCATACTCCTAGATATGAGAATTGCAGCACTGGGCAGACTGCTGTGTAATGTTATTGATTGCTTGTCATTGTCGGTCGTGACCCGACAATCTGCTAAAAAATCATCTCCATTTCAGGCTCCTGTTTTTTGGGAGCCATAGAGCTGTTCTGATTTTGGTTTTGTTCAAAGGCGAACGTTTTGAGGATTTCTGTTCCCCTCCTGTCAGCGTTGAAAAGAATATTGCCGACTGAATCAATGCTCTTGTCGCGGTTTTCCGCTTTTTTAAGGTCATTGTTCACATTCACCATGATGTTCTTTTTGAAGTCTTCTGCAATCTCAGGCGAAACAGAAAGATTCATGCCCGATTTACAGGCCGCGATGTAGGAACCAAGATATTCAACAGGTTCTGCAGATTCAATCGTAAGCGAAAGTCCTTTAAGATTTGTCGGCTGATTGATTTTGTCCTTTGCCATTTCCATAATAACCCCTGGATTTTCCGTCTGTTCCGGGAAGAATACGGCGGCAGTGTGAAAGTTTTCGTCTTTGCCCTTGAAATTGTAAAGAACACCTTTCTCACCGTCTTTGAGTTCGGTGCCCGCTTCGTTAATCTGATTACGGGTAGCCACGATGTTCGATTCATAGCCTTTCTTCATCTTCTCAAACTGAACTGGGATAAGGCGGCTTGCGGGAAGGCAGTAGCCCTGCGAAAGCGTGTGGACTGGCTCCGCCTTGACCTTGCCATTATGGTCGGGCAAGAAAGGTGCTTTGTTTGCATCCAAGCCAGCTTTCATAACTTTTGCATTGTGTGAGGGAATCCAGAATCCGCTGAATTCGCTTTTTGAGACGGGAGTCTCGAAGGGATTTGTGTTTTCGTTTTCCATGTTTTGCTCCTTCTGATGTAAAACTTAAGATGAAATTTCTGGGAGTCAAATAATGGTACGCTTT